>VBBS01000022.1 GCA_005888745.1 Candidatus Bathyarchaeota archaeon
ATAGTCCCCATAATAATAGGGCAGACGCTAGGTCTCTCGTGCTCTATGTTTCTGTCGGACTCGTCTGTATGTAACCACAACTGAAATCAGCAACAGTATCATTCCAAGACTTTGCTCCAAATAGAGCAAGATCAAGCCCAGCCTATCAGTTGGTACAACGGTTCCGCCGACCGATGCCGGCGACACGTTGAAGTGGTAGGTGAGTGATTGTGTGCAGCTCAGAGGCTGTTCTGTTGAATCGCTGAAGACGAGCCCGGTCTGGTCGCTAATCTGAAGATTCTTCACATTGTCAGAAACGGCACAGTCCCAGTTTGCATGTGTCAATGTCAGTGTGTTAGCGCCCTGCACCACAAGCGAGGAAATGTTTAGGGAGAAGGAGGTGTAGACCCCCGCGTTCTGTGGGCTGTCCGCATCCGGCAGCGAGGCTAGGAACTGCCCATTTAGCGTCAACGTTTCCTCACGGAGACCATCCCAGTCGTATCCCATCCAGATCATGGTGTACTCAGGGCCTTCAGATGGAACTGGTCCTCGAATCCCGTCAGCCACTTCTATGAGGGGGTCGCTCTTGGTTGAACAAGTGAGGGCGTAGTTCTGCAGGTTCCACACATTGGCTGTTTGGTAATCGATCTCGGTGTTTCCGCCATCAGACTGCAACAAGGACCATCCTTGAGATGGAGGAATCCCTGAGTAAGAGCAAGTTGGCGCATCGTCGTCGGGGATAGTGACGAACAAAAACTCGAGAGGTGAAGCGGTTGGTGAGGTTGTGAAATTGAGCGTGCAATCATACGGGAAATGTTGATCGATATAGGGACAGTGCTGGCCTTGGGGTAGCCCGGGGTCGAACATGTCGTGCAAGTCGGCGCCAGAGACGGCGAAGGGGAAGAGTCTATGCATGAGTGTCGGGTCGAAGTAGCCTGTTATGTTGTCATTGTTGAGGGGGGACGGGGCTACCGCATAGTAGTCCCAGACGCAGCTACTTCGGCCAACTGTGGTATTGTTGTAACAATAGGAGCCGTGGAGAGAAAAGGAAAGATCAGCAGAGTCCTTGATGGTGTTTGGATATTGATCGCAGTAATATTGTATGCCGTAGTCGTTCTCGCAGGTTGCAATCGCGATTACTATATCATTGGCCCGGCTAGTCGTTAACAGTTCGCAGACGTAGCCGCCTTGACTGCCACATTGGCCCATCGCCGTTCCTGTTCCGTCCAGGATCGGTGCAGAAGGCGGAGACTGGGCCAGCGCTTTAGGAACAGGAAAGGTAAGTGTCAATCCGGCAATGCTTGGGAGAGGTGAGAGTACAATCAGTAGGACCGTGAATACAGTCTGTAGGAACCTAGGGGTTGCCAAGCAGCCAATACCCCATGGTAATCGGGAGGTGCTGAATATATAGTGTGTGTTTACAACGCAAAGAGTCTGCACGCGTTCACGTGTTGTGTTCAATTAGATTCAAAGCCTAGCGAATCGAGACAAGTCCGTATTTTCCCAAGCGAGACTTACTCGCTCATACCTTGGTCTTTCGAACTCGAAGCCTTTCGAAGGCTAGAAGCTGCAAGCATCTAGCGCAGGTTCCTTGGTACCCTCTGACCAGTTTTTCTTGGGCGATCGCTGTCTTTACGGCTTCGGATCGAGTAGGCGGACTGTTTTTCCAAAAGACGTATTCGACTACAGCCGCAGAGTTCGGGGGTGCAGTATTGGTGCGGGGGGTGGGATTTGAACCCACGAACCCCTACGGGACGAGGTCCTGAGCTTCGCGTTCCTCAACCATTCTAGCGCGGCTGAGTTCTCGCGCCTTTGACCTGGCTTGGCAACCCCCGCACTGAATCGGCAGAATTTCTGGACTAGTCTGATAAAGCCTTCAAAAACCGCAGCCGAGCAAACAAGGCTTTGAAGCCCGGTTTACTGGTACATATAAGTGACTGCGAAGTCTTGGCGGATGAAAATCGTTCCTAATTCGGTTTCAAGACGCGACTAGTCGACAAGACCATTAGAGCCGCCGGGAAGTCAGAGGTTCTAGGAGACAAATCGGGGACTTGTTGATTATTCTCGCCATGTCCTGCCTGTTTAATCGCTCGCTCTGCTGCTGACAGCGAGTCGAATGGCTTTTATGGCTGTGTATACATGTAAATACGACTACTCATGGCTATCGTCAACGTCAGAATACCTGACGATCTGAAGACTCGAATGAGCAATCTTCCCGAGTTGAACTGGTCGGAGATAGTGCGAGAGGCAATAGAGAGCAGGATCTCCTCTGAGCGACGGAGAGGGAGGGATCGGGAGAAGATTCGTGGAGCGCTGAAGGCTCAGGACAGAATAGCTGAGACCCTAGCGCGGCGATACTCGCGAAGCTGGAAGGGGACAGAGGTCATTAGATATTGGAGAGAACGCCGCTATTCATCCTCGACGCGTCGGTAGCGGTAAAATGGTTTGTTGCAGAGCCGCTCAGAAAGAAGGCTCTCAACGTGAGAGAAGACTACTTCGAGAATAGGATAGATCTCCTAGCCCCCAGTCTCATCAGATATGAGATAGGAAACGCGCTCCGGTTCCACCCAGGGTCCAGCCCCAAAGAACTTGCCCAGGCAGTCAAGACAATTGCAGACATGCAGATCGAACAAGCCGATCTCGCTCAGGAAACAGTTACAGCAGCGTCCGAGATAGCCTTTCAGGAAAGAATTACGTTCTACGATGCGGTCTACATTGCCCTCGCCGAGATAAACAGGGCAAGGCTGCTCACCGATGACCTGCCGCTCTACAAGAAGACTTCAAGAAAACAGAATCTGCTACAGCTTCTCAAAGACTACAAGAGACCGAGGCGGGATTCATGAAGTCGCCGACTTTCAGAATCGGGCAATTCCACGCGGTTCCGAGAGCTAGACAGGCTCGCTTCCATCAAGAAAGCAGTTCTTTCGTAAAGCTGGGAAAATACTGTTCACTTGGTCTACGCTACTCGCATGACTATTACCAGCTCACGGGAACTAGCTTATGCTATCCTACCACACGCGCCTCTTGGGTAGCATACGAGCCATGACCGATGGTTTCGGGAAGACTCGACTTCTCCGATGACTATCAGCCTAGCTGTCAGGGTAGTGGAATACCATGAACCGAAGCGTACAAGTTCACGGGTAAACCTGTTAGCCAGAGGACAGGTTTGTACTAATATTTCGCGCTGGGTAGGACCCATCGATGGGCCAGTTATTTAGTCAGGATCCCTTCCCTGGGTCACCTGTCCCATCCTCAAAGCCTGAATCCCTACGTTACGTTCTGGACAGCCCTACTAACCTGACAGTTTCGGGGATTGATCTACGGAGCCTCAAGCCAATACGTGTCAAAATCTTTCCGAGGAATTATGAGGGTTGAAACTTCTTTCGGGGTTTGAATCTGGGTGAGGGCCGACCCCAATCGGGGAACCGGCCTGCCCTGATCTGCGATGCGCGAATGGTGGGATTCTGTCCAGTCTAGATTCTTGGTTTCACATGTCTGTACTCTTCGATCTCTTTGAGTCTCTTCTCCCAGTCTCTCATTTGCACGTCCCGGAGGATCGTGTTGAGTATCTGGCTTGTGCTATTGTGTAGCTGGGTCCAGCGTTCGCGCGTCTTCAAATCCTTATTCAGGTCAAGCATAATCTTCCTGGACTCGGCAAGGCTCTCGAGGAGTTCTTTTACGATCATGGTCCTGACCGCACCCTCCTCCAGCGCATCCTCGATCTCAGCCAATTCTAGCATCTCACACTCCTGTTTCCATCATCTTTCGAGCTTGCCTGTCTGCAGGGCTGATCACTTCATCCTTCAAGGCACTTCTCCACAACCGTAGCAGTCTAGCGCCAGTGCTGCTGAGCAGCCGTTTCTCTCCTTGGTCCAGGGTCTTGTCCCGGGACCCTTCCTCGAGATTGTCCAGAACTGCAATCGTCAGCCTGCGAATATTCGCGAGTAGCTCTTTCCGGCCGATTTGGCCTTCAGAATCCTCTTCCATCACCCCTATCTCACTCTCTTCAAGCGCCCTCTTCATCGAGCGTCACGTCTCGTAGACAAGGGCAAGACCCAAAAACGCGTCAAGACCAGTCTATCGGAACCCCGGCACCTAATTATTCTGGGCACAATGACTGCAGAGTATCCTCCCAATAGGCGATGTCGTCGAAGACCCGAAGCGCAGAGGGAACTGCCGAGCTAAAATGCAAAACAGCCCGAACAGCGCTGGACGTACTCTAGCGTCCGAGACAGACGGAAAAATACGTTTTCTGAAAGAGAAAAGCATTCTTAACAGTCCCCACGGCCCATCAAAATCTTCGAGAGAGACAAGAAGGACTCTAGGGCCAGATCCAGAAGAACCCTATCCTTCCGAGGACCCGTGAGAAGGAGAGTTTAGAAAAAGGGGGTTTGTGTCCCGGGCGTCTCCAGAGATATTTCTACTTCAAACGTTCAAGTATTATCTCTATGGTGGAGACGTTCCGTGCATCCTGGCCATCACCGACAATCTCCGTGCCCAAGTTCACATGCTTCGACAAGCCGCCCTGGAAGAAGCGGTTATTCACCACCTCAGCCACATCAACGGCAGTGCTGATGGCTCTTCCACGAGCCTTTAGGGACAGCTTCTTGGCACCAGTGTTATAGTGCATCATAACAGCCGTAGCATAAGCCATGATCGGCTTCTTACCGATCAGTATAGTGTCCGCTGGAATATCAGTTCTACGCACAGGGGCAGGAGCCCTCTCAGTCTTCCTTGGTTCTTCTGACAAGCAATTCACCTCCGACAGCGCGAGTACGATGTTCGGCAGACCGCTCTACCGAGGAAGACCCC
>VBBS01000033.1 GCA_005888745.1 Candidatus Bathyarchaeota archaeon
GTGATTATTATTGATCGTTGATAGGTTGCTGATTGCTGGGGCGACCCGCTGTCTCGAACAGTAAGGCTGATGGTAAATGTTCCACCGGCTGAATAGGTGTTGGTTGTTGAGGGACCTGTTCCAGTCGACCCATTGCCGAAAGTCCAGTTAAAACTGTACGGCGTTGTTCCCCCCGTTGCAGATGCGGTGAAGGTGACTTGTTGACCTACCGATGGTGATGAGGGGCTATAAGAGAAGCTAACCGTCAGCGGGGAGGGCGGAGGGGGAGTTATTGTTACAGTTTGTTGGGAGGTTGTTGTCTGCTGAGGGGAGCCTTTGTCCTTGACCGTCAACGTCACGGTGAACGATCCCGGTGACCCATACGTATGGATTGTAGTCGAACCTGTTCCTGTCGAACCATCCGCGAAATTCCATGTGTAGGAGTACGGTGCTGTCCCGCCTGATGTGGTGCCGGTAAACGTTACTTGTTGTCCTGTTTCAGGAGATGATGGATTGTAGGTGAAACTTGCGGTGAGAGTGGGTGGCGGGGGAGGTGGTGGAGGTGGGCTGGACACAGGGATTGTTTGTTGGGAAGATGTCGTCTGTTGGGGAGATCCGTTATCACTTGCCTTGAGGACAGTCGTGTAGGATCCACCACTGGGATAGCTGTGAGTCGTCGTGGAGCCGGTTGCAGTAGATCCGTCACCGAAACCCCAGTTGAAGGTGTAGGGGGATGTTCCGCCGTTCGCATTGGCGGTGAATGTTATCTGTTGGCCAGCGGTCGGTGATTGTGGGCTATAGCCAAAACTGGTTGTCAAAGGAGAAGGTGGTTGGGGAAGCGGGTTGGTTGCTGCGACTGAGTGCTGTGAGGTTGTTGTCTGTTTCGGCGACCCGTTGTCGTTGACGGTCAGGACTACTTTGAAGCTTCCGTTTGAATGGTAGGTGTGGGTTGCACTATTTCCAGTTCCCGTTGAGCCATCACCGAAATCCCAGTTGAAGACGTATGGTGAAGTTCCACCCGTGGCGGAGCCTGTGAAGGTGATCTGTTGGTTCACCTGTGGTGAGGATGGAGTGTACGTGAAACTTGCTTGTAGAGGAGTCGGTGGTGTCGTGGTCGCGAAGAATTCGGTCATGGGAGTCGCAGACGAGTCGTTGGATCCCAGGTTGGCGAGCTTCCAGTTCTCTTCGATCGTGCGTGTGAACGAGTAATGGTTGTAGAGCTTGCTCGTGACAAAGCTAGTTTTGACTTCATGACCAGCCCAGACCGCGTAGACGCAGTCCTCGGAGCTACCGTTGAGTGGGCAGTAGCTGTTGCCCTCGTCAAAGACGAGGAACAGTGCAGAGCGTTTTGTCTTGAAAGTCTGGCTTCCTAGGATATTGGGAACGAGGCTGCTAAGGTAGTTGTCTCCCGTTGAAACAGAAGATGCACAGCCACCGGGATAGCCGTGCATGTTATCGCAGTTGTTCGGTGTAAGCCACATGAAGCTTGGCGCGGAAGCAGAGTTCAGATCATTGATCAAAGCGCAGTCTGTCGAGGGGCAGCTGCTCGGGTTTGCAAGGACAAGTTTGGAACATCGCGCGGTGTTGGAGGTTATGTCTTTGAAGAATAGAAACGGATTATGTTCTGGAGTGTAGGGCTCGTTGTAGTTGGTGTCGCAACCACTAGCAACGGCCTGGTTTTCCATATACCCCTTCCATGATAGTCCGGCGGCTTCGAGGCGGTCTACGAGGTTTGTGTGTGAGGACGGTTGACATGGGTAGCGTACGCAACCGTACGTTCCACCGCCTAGGAGTGCAATGTAATCGGCTTGGCTAAAATGAGAGACTCCGAGATACCGGGTTCCTATTCCGTAGGTGTTTGCAAGCCCTGTTGTGTAGGGGTCTCCGTTTGAACTCGAGCACGGAGGCGGGTTTTGGGCGCAGATATCTTTCATGCCGTGGTCTTCCATGACGATAATTACGAGGTGGTCGAAGTATGTGCCGCTCACGTTTCCAGCGGCGCCAGCTTGGTTCACTATTTGCGACACACCCACGACGCCTAGAGTCACTGCTAGTATGATCAGTGTGATCGGGAGGATGTGAGCTGTAATCTTGTTCTTTGAAACCAGTCTCTTGATTCCTACCATCTCTGGAAAGACCTCTCTCATAGGATATTTGAGGGGTCAGTCCACATAGTCGTAGAACTGACCACATCCGAACACTTTAGTCAAGTAGGAACTGTTTTTTGTGGGCAATTTTTTTTATCTCCTTTCTGGAGGAAGGTAGGGGTTAGTGGGCTGGTGGCCTGCTACTATCGGCCCAGGAAGTAAGCTCCGATAAGAATGATCATGAATAATATTGCAAGCGTTACGTATCCAGCGTACTTAGCGACTTCCGTTCCTAAGGGGCGTTCCATTTACCGCTCCTCAGTCTAGACTGGGGCTGTGCGCTATTTGAGTGGAACGTCCACAGGTGGTGGAGATTGTGGGATTTTGTAACACTCGCTGAGCTTGACGAAGATATCGGGACGATTGAAGATCGGAAATTATGGGCGGTGGCTTCTCCAGGAGACAGATACCAGTTCTATAGGGCAGGATCCGATCATAGGAGACTCTTCAGGGGGGCACACGGCCGAGAAACTCACCGAATCTTTTTCAACGCGACGTTCACGGAGTGCCAATAGGGCCCGTAGCTCAGCCAGATTCCGAAATGCGGATCCTGAAGAGGTAGAGCACCGGAAGAGTAACGTATGTGCTCTGGTGAGGCTTTTAGCCATCGGAGGGATACCCGGCTGTCCCGGGTTCAATTCCCGGCGGGCCCGCCAAGAACACGGGATTCGGTGATCACGGTTTTTCTGCTATGCTGGTTTCGTGGGTAGTGGCGGGAGGCGAGGTTTCTCCGGGCCTTCGTAGCGGATCAGGTTCTTCGCTTCCAGAGTTTCCTGAAGCTTGTTTACTGCGATGTGCACTTGAATCTCTTTCTTGGCTCCGGTGCAGACAAGTTTGCCGCTTGCGAATACTAGGATCACTACTTTCGGTTCATCCATTCTGTAGATGAGTCCAGGAAATTGTTCCGGCTCATACATGGTTTTCTTCAAACCATAAACCGCCTTTTCTAGGTCAATGTGGCCTCCCAGTCCGCACGATGCAACAATGTTCTGTATCATTATTTCCGGCCTGCCCAGGATCACGATCCCATCTCTTTTCAGCTCGTCGACGACTTTCAACACTGCCTGGCGTGCTTGGCGTTCAGATTTTGCGCCAGTGCATACCATTTTTCCGGAGCTGAAAATCAGTGTCGCAGTTTTTGGCTTCTTCAATCGGTAGACTAAGCCCGGAAATTGTTCTGGCCGGTATTCGACTCCGGGAAAAACTCGGACTATTGCGTTGAGGTCTATTCTCTGCTTCAGCGTTGCAGAAGCAACAACGTTCTCGATATTGATGAAAGCCCTGTTTTTATCGGACAAACCGTTTCAACACCCATGTTTTGGAGCCCAAAGTTGCCCGCCTTTAAAAGGAGGTCCCTTATATAGGGCGATTGGTGGTTTGGAAAATCTCTGTTTTCAGCCTGAAAGCATGCTCAAGATTCTTCCTGGCACACTCAAGGAATTTCTACCATTACCGAGCCGTTCTGCTCCTTGACCTTGTACGTTGTGACTTTCAAGGTTGGAATAACGGTAAATGAGCCGGTCCGAACGTCAAACTCCCAGCCATGCCAAGGGCAGGTGATAGTGGAACCGTTGAGATTCCCTTCACCCAGGGGTCCTCCCCTGTGTAGACAAACGTTCGCCAAGGCGAAGTACTCGTCTTTAACTCGAAATAGTGCAATGCTTCTTCCTTCGACATTCACAACTCTGCCTGATCCCTCAGTGAGGTCACTTTTTTCTGCAATTTTGACGAACTTAGCCAAACTGTGACCCCCCTTTTCTCAACCGATCCGGTGCTTCCCGCTGACTTCTATCATCTCTCGGGCTTCGGGTTCCGCAATTCTGGTTCGTGTGTAATTGGTCAGCCATTCTTCAAGGGCCCGAATCTGGACACTATCCGTTTCAAGGCCCTCGAGCTCTTCTTTCGTTAGCCTCACGGTTTTGAGAATCACATCTTCTATGTGAGACGCATGGATCCTAGTGGGCGGTTTGGGATAGATTTGTGAGAGGTACTCAAAATCCTCTTGAAGGTGTTCGATGAACAGTATTACGCTACTGGTGAGATGTGTGGTCTTAACATCTAGAACGTTGTTGTAAACACCGAGCAACATTTCCAGGTCAGATTGAGCCCCTTTCAATTTCTCGATGTGAAGAGAAAGGACATCCTTTGACAGGTTCTTCTTCTCTCCCACCGCCGATGTAATGTCGATCACCAACGTGATGAGAAAGGTGGTGAGGAAACCGACCCCGAGCTTGGATCTCAATCTCTCCTTCGCTAGCTTCTCAACCGGCTCGAGCTTTTTCCTGTCATGCCTCGCTACTACTCGGTCAACTATCAGATAGGTCACGGGAATCGTCACTGCGAGTCCGATCAGGGCTGAGATTAAGCTCAGGTCAATATCGTCAAGGGTTATTACCAAAGGCTGAACGATAGATCCAAGCATCGCTAACCGAAGCGTTTCCTAGGGTTTGCTCGTCCTAACAGGGTTTCTCCGTGTTCGCTGTTATTAGACAACGTTGGGACTTGCCTTCGCGTTAATAGATCGCGTCAGTGCTGCACCAGGACATCGTGTAGCTCTTTGGCGTAAGGTTCGATTGTTTTGGGTCCAAAATCAAATGGTAGATCGGCTGCTTTGAATAATTCAGGCAACGGTTTCGATCCACCTAACGCGAGAGCCCGCTGGTAAGCTGAGATGGCTGCTCTTGAATCCTTGCGGTATCGTGTCCAAAGACCAAGCGCACCCATGAACGCAATTCCATACTCAATGTAGTAGAAGGGGACTTCGAACAGGTGTAGTTGTCGCTGCCACTGGGATCGAAGGGATTCCTCATGTCCGACCCAACTCTCTGCTCCGCCAAACCTTTTCCTGAGCCGGACCCATTGGTCTTGTCGATCCTCCCGGGAATGAATTGGGTTGGTGTAAATCCAGTGTTGGAAGGCGTCGATGGTCGCGATCCAAGCCAGCAGCTTGACGATCGAGGCTAGGTGTTCCCGTTTGGAGCGGGCAGCGTCTTCCTTGCTGTAGAATGTTCCTTCGAGATGCTCTCCTCCGATGATCTCCATTGCCTGGGAGGCCACTTCAGCAATTTCTAGGGGAACGTTCTCGCTTCTGTATTGGTAAGGGAATCGTTTGTCTCGCATTTCGAAGACGTGAAACGCGTGTCCTGATTCGTGTAACAAAGTCCACAAATCGCCATCGCGTCCGACCGCGTTCATGAACACAAAGGGCAGTCGGATCTCTGACAGTTCCATGTTGTATCCGCCTGGCGCTTTGCCTTTCCTGCTGTCAAGATCTAAGAGATTCAGGCTTGCCATCCTTCTGAGTTTCGCGGCGAACTCGGGGTTGATCTTGTCAAACACCTTGACGCATCCCTGTACAAGCTCGGATGAGGTTTTGAACGGGCGAAGGGCGGGACGACCTTTGGGATCGACGGCGAGGTCCCAGGGCCGTAGCGGTTCAACTTTCAGTCCTTGGCGTCTTTCCTTGTCGAGTTCGTGAATCAGGGGGACGATGTGTTCTTCCACGGCTTCGTGGTAGCGGAAGCAATCCTCAGGGGTGTAGTCAAATCGTTCCTTCTTCCGGAAGATGTAGTCTCTGTAGTTGTCAAAGCCGGCGTTTTCCGCGATTCTTTGGCGCAGGGCAATGAGCTGGTCATAGATCTGGTTCAGGGTGTCTCTGTCTTTCTGTCTGCGAGACTCGGTGAGGAGCCATGTTTTCTCCCGAACGTTGCGCTCTGGTTCTTCCAAGAACCGTCCCATTTGTTGCATTGTCCTCTCTTGGCCTTCGTAGAGGACGGTCATCGCTCCTGTGGTTTTCTGAAATGATTGCGCGAGCTTTGTTTCTTCTTTTTCGAGTTCTACATTTTCTTCCCGGAAGAGGGCGACGTTGTTCTCCCTCTTCCTGTTGAGGACATAGTAATGTTCGAGGGGAAGGTTCTTTCGAGCGGGGGTGCCGAGATATTTCCGGTCGAGCTGGGAGAATCCTATTTTCGCTGCGGGTTCTACGTTTTCGATAAAGAGTAGGTAGTCTTTCTCGCGGGCAGGGTCATCGGTTTGACATGTCATTCTCGCGTATCGAATGGATTGTTCTTCTGCCAAGGCCGACGCGAGTTCGGACTCGTCTGTGAGCCATCTCTCAAGGTCGGATGCTGAATGAACAGTGCGATTTTGCAGGTTTTGAAACAACTCCTTCAGTCTGTTCAGATCCGTGAGATCTACGTTTGTGGGAAGAAACTGGCGAGGGTATTCACGAGGGAGATGAGAGTAGTCGAAGGACAAAGTTCTTTCTAGTCCAGCGTCGTTGGTTCGAACCTAGGTTAACATAGTTTGTCTTATCGATCGTCCCGATCCGATCTGATGGTGGGCAGAAATGGGGTTGACCGCAACCAGCAACCATCCTTTAAACCATGAGAAATAGCGTAGGAAAACGGGCGGATACTCAACGATAGTCAAACATCTTTCCGAAATTGTCCCGCAGAGAGTGGGCGATTTCAAACGATGGTACCTGTCCAAGGCAGAACAGGGCCATCAACTCGCGATGAGATACGTGGAGCTCACCGGAATCGTCACTCCTCATACGCATGATGTCGAAGAGACAATCTTCTACATCGAAGGCAAAGGGTCTGCACGCGTCGGCGAGAAAGAAGTCAAGGTAAAACCGGGAACTATGATTGTGATTCCGCCGGGAACGGTGCACAGCTCCATTCGAGAAGGGTTCGAGGCCTTGCGCTATCTCGCGATTTTTGTCGGGAACCCAGACCTTTAGAATGCCCGAGCCAGTCAGATCCTTGAGAGAAGCAGAAGACCAGCTCAAGATCGAGCAGTCAAAGATTGTTTCAGCAAAGGGCGATCCTTTCGGAATCGTTTATGCTTCTTTTCCCAACCCAGCGGAAGATCGGGTGTGCCTGATCATCGCCCACGGTGCGGGAGGACCAATGTACTCGCCTTTCATCACCTATTTCCACAGAGGCCTTGCCCAGAAGGGATACCTGACTGTGAAGTTCAATTTTCCGTACATGGAGGCCCGGCGAAAAATCCCCGACAAGAGAGAGATCTTAGAGGCGAGCTATCGTCAAGTGATCGAGGCGGTCAAGACCAGCAAATATCATCCCGAGCGTATTTTCGTAGGAGGCAAATCAATGGGAGGCCGTATCGCCTCTCAAGTCGTTGCATTAGGGTTGGATGTTGAGGGGTTGTTCTTCCTGGGCTATCCCCTGCACCGACCCGGCCAACCGGGAGTGCTCAGGGATGAGCACCTCTACCGGATTGAGAGGCCGATGCTCTTCATTTCCGGGACTAAGGACCAGTTTGCGAGAAGGGAACTCCTTGATGGAGTGGTGTCGAAATTGGGCAACAGAGCGGAGATTCACTGGATAGAGGGTGGTGACCACAGTTTCAACACGCGTCAGGGAGAGGACGTTTTACTCAAGACCTACGACGAGGCACTGGGGACTCTCGACACATGGCTCATAACTCATGGCGTTTAGGCCCTCGAAGCGGTTGAATGTAGTCTTTAAATCTTCGAACGGCCCGGTTCTCAATAGCCATGTGTAGCACCTGTGGCTGTTCTTCCGAGCAGGAAGATAAGAGCGACGAGGAAGCCTAGCCCTTCGCCTGCCGGGGCATAAGTTTCCCAAACATCCATAGAAGGGGCTGCGAAGAAGCCTTTTCCATTTTTCAGCTCATCGCAGACGAGTCTCTGGTCTGATGCTAGTCTAGAAGATCTTCGGGAACCCGAAAAGCGCGCCCAGCGCTAACGCACCGAGAATAAACGTGAGAACCACACCGACAACCACTGCCATTATGGCGACGCCGATCGCTCCAATCCAGCCGGTTTTGAAGTAGTGTTTGACAAGCAATAGGAAAATCACAAGCCCGAGGAGGACCCCTATTAGGCCTAGAAACGTAATCGAGGCCCCGACTAGGAACGTTCCCGTACCGGCGACGGCTAGTGCTTCTCCAAAGGTGACTCTCCGGCCGACCACGATCTCTCCGGCCAGCCAGAGCACAAACCCCACGACCAAGAGGTAGATAATGAAGAGAACGATAAACCCGAGGAGTGTGGCGCCAATACCGATGCTCGGGAATGCAGTGGCCATTACCGGTTACGACTTGGCGACCAAGCGCTGATCCTAGTTATCCTTGATGAAACTCCACCGCGTATCAGGCAGTAATCTCCGATCGTCCTCTCGTATCTTTGGGAAGGTTTAAGCTTGCCAGCTTTTCCGGGGTAGCTTTGCCCAGGACATGTTGCCGGGCTCGCGCCCTATTCCTGGAATATGGAGTGCGTTGAGGTAGTATAGCCCGGTCCGCGGCTTGCGGGAGCCGGCCGAGAGTATGCACGGCTGTCACCCGTGCGACACTCGAGTAATTCTCGAGCGCGTTGCGGGTTCGAATCCCGCCCTGGGCGCCAAACAGTCCAAAGGGAAAACCGATAGTAGAACGCTCTTTTTTTGGGAAAACGATTCCGAAAACCAGTCTTTGAAACCGCAATTGTGAAACACTTTGAAAACAGCTCTTTTTGAACTCGTTCTTTGAAACAGGGTTATTGAAACCGGTTTTTGAAACGGCTTACTGATGCCAACAAAACGTGAATTTTCAAGGTCCCCCGGAGCCTACTCAGATCGCGCGCCGCGTTCTTCGCGTAAGACCAGAGAAAACCCGATGGCTCCCAAGGCTTAACATAGGCGACCCTCTAGCCCAACCAGGAACAGCTCGATCTTGGTCTCCATAATCCATTCACCACCCCAAGAAATCGTCGTCACCGGCCTCACCAGCTTCACCAGCCAAGTCAACCTTGCCTCCATGGTCGCCTTCGTCATGAACGTCTCCGGCCAGCCACTAGCCCTCTACTGGGCCGAAGGAGTGGTCTTCCTAGCAGACTTCGTTGAACCAGAAGCCCTCCCCGAAGAATATGTCAAGGGAAGAATCTACGCCTCCAACATCTCCCACGCACCAATGGCAAAATACAACAACTTCGTTCGCGTCGGGAACATCGAAGTCCCCGTAATCGACGTAACCTCGAACATTGGACTACGAGATCTCGCGCGTTGGATTAGAGAAAATCACCAGTCCGATCCCGAGAAATCTTAACTAGACGCGAACCTCGCGTCTTGGTCGTGTCCCGGGGTAGCTCAGCCTGGAAGAGCTTCCGAGCCGCCTCCTAAAACAGTGGGCGACGAAGATGCTGTAGGTGTGCGCCCAGTGCGCAGCCACGTCAGCCTTACCAGGCTAACAGTAGACACCGGAGTGTCGCCGGAGAACCTCTGAAAACGGTTCGGCGAATTCAAAATGGAGGCCATTCGCCTCTATGAGACTCCGGTCCCCGGGACCACACTGTCGACGAGGGAAACGATTTTGTCTTACTTCGATTTTACCGCAGGCGTTCGACTCTCAAGCTCTCTCAATATCAGCTCGTTTTGCTTCATTATGATCTTGATCTGATCAGTGAGAATCCGGAGCGCACTAGCGATTAGGGAGAGAGAGGGGTTGTCCCACTTGAACTCATTCTCCTTCGCGGCTAGGGCTTGTTTGCCCTTGATAATGGATCCCCGGAGGTTCTCGTCACTCTCGTCATCAGCGAAGGCGGCACGGTTCTTCCGATCCATCTTGTCGGACATACTAGCAGCTGCGTGTTCGCGTTTGACGTCCGGGTAGCAGTCTTCGCAGAACCTTAGCCCTTTCAGTTCTAAGAGGGGGTCGATGAGGCTTATGGTCTTACCGCATCTTGCGCAGAAATCTGCCATGTTACTGGTTCAGCTCTAATTGGCACATGCCATTCCAGCGCTATTAAAGAGTCATGTAACCTGTTCTCTCACAATCCTCCAGCGGAAATCCGCCAAAGGTCAAACTTGGTTCTCGACAGCGCAATCAGGGTCTGAGCCGGTTCACCGCGGTCTGCAGCATTTGGTCACGTTGACCAGGGTAGATTGACTGATGCATCGAGTGAGGTGCGACTTCCCTGGTTCCGATGGAAGGGGGATTCGGCTCGAGATTCTCCCTTACCCATTCTGGGACAATGACCGCTCTGAGGAGTTGCTGGACGGTGACATCTCTTCTCTTTGCCTCTGAAGCCAAGATCTTGAATGTGCCGTCTCCGACGGATAGTATGAACTTGGCCATTATTGTGCACCTGACCTGTCTTGAGTTATTCTGGGTTCGGTCGTATTGTATTCGGAGCGGAGTTGCCGGGGAGCCTTGCCCTCGACCAGCACGATGATATTATAGTCAACAGCTACACCTCTAAGCGACTGGACTAACCCGTCAAACTCGTCCAGGATCTCATCCCCGCCACGGGCCCAGGTCTGCCCCTTCAGTTTCATGAAGGCCGTCCACTTGTAATTTTCCATCATTCTATCCTTCGCGCTCCTCATCAATCATCCAGCCATCGTGTCTGTCGGGTCGATGTCTTCCGAGCACGTGCAACAGTGTTCGAAACAGAGTAGGCAGCTCTCGCATGTTAGACTCGCGGTTTCAAGGCATGAACGGCAAACATTGGGATCGAATTCTTGGTAGAGCGTCATTGTTCTGAACCATTCCTCTTGTCGATTCTTCCTTCGACTTTGAAATAGACGTCTCGATCGTTCATCCATTCTCCGCGCACCTGTTCGTCACCGATGTCAGTGTATACTCCGTCAAGCCAGACCCTCGCGTCTAACGTTTTTGAAGAGGCAATTAGATCGACTAGGATGTCCTTCAATCGACCATCCGTCTTAGCCTCTTGGGCTTCCGAGTGGGGAAGTCCATCCCGGTTTCCGCTGTTGACGATTATCGAATCCATTTCCCGTCTGCCGGTATCTTTCGCTACCTTTCCATATAACCGCGACGTTTACAAGGGGTTCGAGTGTAACGTAAAGTAACCTCTCCTAACACACTGTGGACACTCTGCTATTATCTTCGAAGCCGCAATTTGATACTCTGCGACAAGAGGATGACGGATTTCGCGCAGGACACACTAGCAATGCGGTCCGACAAGTGGCTTCCTAGAATTGGCAAGACCTCTTCCATCGATTCGGGTCGTGTACATTGCATAAATTCATGGTAACTCTGGACGATGGAGTTTTCAGTGATCTTCAAGGAGTAGCGCAAAGGCGAAACATAACTATTCAGGAGCTCTTTCGAGCTGTCGTCATTCCTGACTGGATCGAACGGACAATGGGAACCGAGTCTCACCGCCCGGGTGAGAACCTAGGCTAGCGGCTCTAACAGTCGGTTCCCAATTTTTTCTTCCTTCATTCAGGGCTGGGGTCAACCCAGTACCTTTCTAGGCTCCATCAGCAGAATCCCAGCTAGGACTGGCCGGTTGGGTATTGTAACGCATTGTGTTCTGTTCTAAACATTCAGTTTATGTTATCAGTCGTCTTCTAAGATGGGCTGTGGGACTAAGCCGTGGCTGGGAGTGGGACGGTCATTAAGAGCAACCCCTGGCAACTAATCGTTAGGCTTCATGGACGAACAACTCTGGCCGAACTCAGAATGATAATCGACAGGCTCGAAGAGTTTGCGGCGTTGCTTTCGAGCCAGTGGTCCGAGTTCAGTCTCGTGACCACGACTGAGTTAGCTGATCGCGAAGCATAAGCCATCTCCGGGTCGTGCGTTAGGGAAGGCAAGGAAGGAAGGAGAAGTTAGAAATGAGCAGTTGTGTAGAGCAGGGTGAATTCCGGTGTTTTAAATCGGCCTTGACCCTTCTTACGACTTTTCTAGTTCCTTGCGAGCTTTGCGATCGCGTGATTCCTTCTCTTTGTCCGATGGTTCTTCGACTGAAGAGGGTCTCATTTTCTCATCCGAATGAATCCGGATCCACCCTTGTGGCTTCTGCTTGTTTCTCTTGGACTCGTTTGTCGAGCTTTTCTTATCTCTTGTAACCTCTTCCATTCTTCGACCCCGCGAGGCTGGGAATCAGGGGGCCTTCTCGCGTCTCACCGGCGACACTCGTCATTGGGCGGACGATCGTCGCGACCACCTGACCGTCTGTTTCATGTGTCTCAACTCTTGCGCCCAAGGGTTTGAAAAGGGATCCGAGAAGTTCGGCATAGAACGCGGAGACCCTGGGGCCTCGATCATGTTTCAACACTACTGTATCAGTCTCTCCGTCGATGGTATATTGTAGTCTGAATGAGTTTCCGTAGCCGCCAATCATCTCCATCGCCTTGAGTGCAGTCTCTGGGTTGAATTTCTTGAACCAGAATAAGACCATCTCGGGAAGAGTATTCGTGCCTGCCTCTCGGCCTAGTTCTCGGGCCTCTTCATCGCTGAGGATGTTGAAGACTTTTTCCACGATGGATGTGGGAACTTGGATGAAGCCGAACTTACCGGCCTTGTCCTCCCACTCTACCAGTTTCCTGAGAGCTCGGTTGGCGAGAAGGTTGAATGAGAATTGTTCTCTCTCAGCCATCTCGACAATACCCGCCTCGACATCCTCATCTAGTCTAAGGGTCCTAGTCACGCTTCTCGAGCTCGAAGCCGACGCGGGTTTGAGCTGGAGCGTGCTTCGGGGGGGTTCTAAGGTCATTTTTTGTCCTCGAAACACCATTGGGTCGTTGCAAGCACTTAAGCGGTACGTCTCCTTCCGCTTGCAACCGGCAATCATGTTGCCTGTATGCACGGCATAGTTTTGCGCCGAGGATGCAGACAGACCGTTTGCAAGATATTGCAATTGAAACATCATTTTTCCCTTCATTTGGTGAGAGACAGTCACAATGTGAGTGGGGAACGCCAAGTTTATTTCTATGTTTGCACTTGAGTGCAGATGCTATAGAGTGTGATAGATCGTAATGACTCAGCTTGAAACCGCTCTGAAAACCGAGGGACGCAGGGGTCCCGACACGGTTACGAGAACATTCCGGATAGATCGCGATGTTGACCGGAAGATGGAAGGGCTCTCCTCGGAAGGGAGAGTCAGCATGAACCAGATGGCGAACAAAGCATTGAGAAGGTACGTTGAATGGGAGGTCAACGCCGAGAAGTTCGGAACAGTCACAACCTCGGCCAGCACCATCCGTAAGTTCTTCGATTATCTAACCATCGAGCAGGCAAAGGAGATGGGAAGCTGGTGGGGCGAAAACCTGTACAAGTTAGAACGAGCCTTGTTCATCGAACTGAGCATGATTCGTAGAACGTGATTTCCATCTAGGATTCGTTCAGAACGCACCTTAAACTAAGAAGGTTCCCCGTTAGGATGCAAGATATGCCAGACTCGAAACTGGTGGAGAGGCTACGACTGGCCCGAGAAGCGCTGCTTCTCGTATCACACGGAAGGAGTGAAAGATCCGCAGTCTCAAGAATAGCTTCGGCTGAACCAGCTCTCCGACGCGAAAAATCTTCAGCGCTTAAGCTTGTCATAGATGTGGTTTCAAGACTTGACTCTCTGAACAGAGCAGTCCTGACGATATTTCCTGGGGAGAAATTTGACAGAAGGAGCCTCGCTCTCTTCCACCTCACCGCCCACCTCATGCTCGCGGACGATACTGATGCAAAGGCTGATTTGGTTCGGGCCTTGAGAAGAATATCATCTGAACGTGAAGGTCCGAAGATCGAACTGCTATTCGGGTCCCTGATAGCACACGCGCTTCCCGACACTTCAAGCAATGTGAGCGAGACGGAGCATGTGGGCATCCGTACGCATAATTCGCCATGGTGGGTCTCGTATTGCTTCTACCATTTCGGTAGAGAAACTGGTCTCAAGATCCTCGCTCCACCTGCACGTCCTCGATACGTTCGCGTTAATCCATTGAGAAATCGTGGACGAACTAGCCTTCCACTTGAATTGAGAAAATACTCAGGTCAGCTGGTCGAGGCTGATTCTGGTATTCACTTACTGACCGGTTCACCATCGGTCCTTGCGAAGTATTTCGAATTGGGCCTCTTCCAGGTGCAAGACTTTGCCTCCTATCTGGCAGTCAAGGCTGCAGATCCCACACCTGGGGAGAATGTGCTGGATCTCTGTGCCGCGCCCGGCGCTAAGACAGCGACGCTGGCTCAGATGATGAAGAATCGGGGAAGAATCACATCGGTCGATTATTCTAGCAACAGAATGGCGTCGTGGAGTACGGAAATGGAAAGGCTCGGGGTAAAGATAGCCTCGCCTCTAATAGGAGACGCGTCAAATCTAGGACTCCACGGACAGTTCGACCTGGTGATCGTCGACCCGCCTTGCACAGGAACAGGCATTCTTGACCGAAACCCACGAATGAAATGGCACCTTTCTCCCAAGCTCGTCCAAAAGTTCTCACTCCTCCAATCTGGTATGCTTGAAGAGTCCTCAAAGTACACCCGCCCAAGGGGCCGCATCCTGTACTGCACTTGCAGTCTGACACTCGAAGAAAATGAATTTGTGCTATCGAAGTTTCTATCTGCATATGCTGACTTCGAGACCCGTCCCATTTTGGAAGAATATGGTTCTCCGGGGCTCCGCGGCCAAGGAAATTGTCGACGGTTCTACCCTCATAGAGACAAAACTGCGGGCTATTTCATCGCTAGACTCGAACGTATTACTCAAGCATGAGGCGCATCTGCGATTCGAGTTGCGAGATATTGAGGAGAGTATCTCGTCACGCGTCTAGGAGCCGTAGAGTCGACTTCGCCCGACAAGGTCCGTGACTATTGGCATCAGATCAAGTCCGCGTATCCTTCCAAGGTTTCCCCTAGCCGCCGACGCCTCGCTGAGCTTGAGGATACGACTTGCCGGGACGTCTGGACCGCCTATTATTACCGGCACTGGGTCGCCGGTATGAGCTCCGTACCCGACAGGGGTTGCGTGGTCGGCTGTCAGCGCGACGTAGTTGAGCCCAATATCGACTTCGTCGATGATATGCCCGACAAGTGTGTCCACTTCTTCCAAGGTTCTGACCTTGCCCTTGAAATCGCCGTCATGACCGGCGATGTCGGGCGCCTTTACATGGACTAGAACAAAGTTCTTGTCCTTGCTTCCCTCGATGACTGCCTTTGCCTTTGCTTCGTAGTCTGTCTTGATCCCGCCGGTTGCACCTTTGATATCCATCACCTCCATTCCTGCGGCCAAGGATATTCCCTGGACCAGCGGGGTTCCTGAGATGCAGCAGCCTCGGAGGTCGAACATTGACTTGAAGCTTGGAAGGTTGGGAATTGTTCCTGCTCCTCTTGTTAGAACAATGTTGGCTGCCTTTTCGCCATCATTCTCTCTTTCTTGATTCAGTGGATGTTCCCGTAACGCTTCATGTGACCTCTTGACGAATTCGTTAACTGCGGCGGATGTTCGTTTCGCTTCCTCGCTTCCATCAAGTGCTTTTGAGATCGCTATCTTGGCACCTTCCTCTTTCGGGTCCACATCGGACACCATTCTCGACAGTTTCTCGCCCCGCAATACGAGGACTGCTCTATGATCAACTGTGGACTTGAAAATGGTCTTGACGCCCGGTACGCCGTCAATCTTGATCGCGTCAACCACCTTGGCAAGTTTTGAGGTTCCCTTTCTGATTCGTCCTGCACGTCTATCTTGTACGCGGAAGTCATCATCAACCGTTGCGAAGTTGCATCGAAACGCGACGTCGCCTGAGCGAAGTTCGATTCCAGCGCCCATCGCTTCTAGGGCGCCTCTTCCTGTGTAGTACTTGGCTGGGTCGTATCCGAGTAGGGCGAGATTTGCAACATCGCTTCCCGCGCGTATACCGGGAGAGATCGGGTCAAGTTGACCAACAAGGCCCCCTTTGGCCAGCCTGTCCATGTTTGGAGTGTTTGCGTATTCCAGAGGGGTCTTGTAGTCATGATCGATCAGGGGCCTGTCAGCCATTCCGTCGACGATTAGTAATACAGCTCTTTTGTCTGCCAATGGTCGAACTTCCAGCGGACCATTTTACGGTAATACAGTTAAAACAGTTTGCCTAAGGCGCGATTGCTAGCTCATTTGATGTGGGCTCACATCTATAGCGGACGTTACGGATTCAGACTCGAATCAATGGCTCTAATGGTGAAAGTACCGTGGGAATGGAGAGACAACATCTAGATCGGTGCGCTGTCTGTGGAATGAAAATTGTAGATGCCACTATAGGCCTCTGCGCCAATCACTCGGAGGTTTACGGCAAGGTCAAGGATGCCTTTTCGTTATGGTCGGCTGCATACGGCAGCCTGACCTTCGAAGTGTTTCTCAAGCGGCTAGCTGCACTTCCTGAAACGGGAGATCGTGCCAGAGAAATGGCGCAGTTCCTCATTCGCCGTCCCGGGAGGTGGAGATAGATCAAGACACTAATCGTTTGCGAGAAGCCCGATGCGGCTCAAAGAGTCGCGAGAGCGCTCGACGAAGAGAACCTCCCTCGAAAACTAGAATCCCAGGGCGTTCCGTACTTCGAATGCCACACAAGAAACGGACAACTCATCGTCTGCTCAGCCCTTGGACACCTCTACGCTGTCGACTCCAAGGGTCGATCCAGTAGACGCTCCTACCCTGTCTGGGATTATCATTGGGCTCCAAAACATCTAGTTGATCGAGCCTCCGCGAGACTGGCTCGATGGGTTCGGGTCATCGGATCTATCGCTGCAAACGCGGATCGTTGCGTCAACGCGTGTGACAATGACCTTGAAGGGTCTGTCATTGGTCATACAATTCTACAATACGCTTGTAGCGGGGCCCACGCCAGGGCACTAAGGATGAAATTCAGTACGATGACCGAAAGAGAACTTCGGTTCGCCTTTCAAAGGCTCGATTCAAAAACGGAACTACCCCTGGTAGATGCGGGAAAGTGTCGGCATGAACTGGACTGGCTCTACGGGATCAATCTCTCGCGACTGCTAACTGGATCGGCGCTAAGGCAAGGGAGAGGCTATGCTACTCTTAGTACGGGGAGAGTTCAGGGTCCCACCCTCGGCTTCGTTGTAGGACGAGAAGATGAGATATCCTGTTTTGTCCCGGTTCCATTTTGGACAATAGACGCGACAATCGTTCACGACGATAAGATCTACAGACTAGAATATGAAAGGGACAGGCTCGCCTCTCAAGCTGAAGCCATAGGCGTTTGCGACGAGTGCAGAGATGTTGTACTCGGCGTCAAGGCAATCGAATCTCACGAGATTCGGCAATATGCTCCTTACCCGTTTGACTTGTCGAGCCTTCAATCCGAGGCCTATCGACATTTTGGCTACTCTCCCGCGAGGACCCTCGCCTCGGCTGAGAGGTTGTACCTCGATGCGCTCATCTCCTACCCTAGGACTTCTAGCCAGAAACTTCCCCCTGATATTGGGTACGCCGAAATCTTGCGGGGAATCGCATCTCACGCAGTCTATCGACCTTTAGTGGCCAAGCTCATGACTCGGGGCGATCTTCGTCCGAACAATGGTCCCAAAGATGATCCCGCTCACTCTGCGATCTTCCCTACGGGAGAATCCCCTGCGCGGCCCCTGTCAAGCGGAGAGGCCAAGTTGTACGATCTCATTTCGCGACGATTTATGGCCACGTTTGCGGATTCCAGCCTGAAGACGAGTTCCCGAATAGTCCTCACCTACAACAATCATAGATTCTTTCTCTCAGGCTCTCGCATCATTAGACTGGGTTGGATGGAGTTCTACCGACCATACGTGCTTGATGATTCAAGACCTCTGCCTTACTTGAGAATTGGAGACAGAGCCAAGATTCAGGGCATGAGAGCTGTCGAGAAATTCACTCAACCGCCTGATCGCTACAATCCAAGTAGTCTGCTGAAGAAAATGGAAGACGCCAACATCGGTACAAAGGCCACGAGAGCAGGCATAATTGACCTTCTCTATGCGCGAGGGTACATTAGGGAAGAACGGATCAAAGCGAGCGAACTCGCCGACAAAGTGACCGACACTCTTTCGACGTACTGCCCCTTGATTATCGATTCATCCTTCACAGCGAATCTGGAGAACTTGATGCAAGGCATCCAGAATGGAACCATGTCTAGACGTGGCGTTCTAGTGGAAGCGCTTGAGCATCTTCGACCAATTATGCTTGCATTGGCAGAAAACGAAGAAGAGATTGGTTCTCAACTCTCAGAGGTTATTGTGACACAAAGAGCAGCGGACGTTACCTTTGACACTCCCTGCCCGAAATGTGGGCTGAAACTTGCTGTCGTTCGCAGTCGTGGGACTGGCAAGAGATTCGTCGGTTGCAGCGGGAAATGGCAAACTGGATGCAATTTTACCCTTCCATTGCCCCAATTTGGCAATCTTACGCTCTTGAAGCGGTGTTGCAAGGCTTGTGGATTTCAAATGGTCCAAGCAAGATCAATGGGTCGCAGGCCGTTGGTCTCTTGCCCCCGTTGCTATGCAACGAAAGCTAGGGAAACGAAACCGGGTTCTGGCAGGAGCAGGATTCCTGCGCAAATATCGCGGGATGCTCCCCCTGCTACTTGAAGCTCCTTCTCTTATCTAGAACAGTAAGGAAAGTCAGGGACGCGAAGAACATCAAGATTACAAGTGATACGATGAAGACTAGCGCGGTGCTGCTTGATGCTACCCCTGGGTATTGGAGGGCGGTCATCAGAGCGAATGCAGGGGCTACTATCTGAAGTGGAAAGAGAGCGAGGCCGACCCATAGGCCCCATCTCGTCACCCTCATTATTCCCACGGAGCCGACTATCGACAAGGCCCCGATGACGTACAGCGGGTACAGTGTCGTGTCCTGTACTATGAGGGGATAGATGAGGTAGTACAGGCCAGAGGCGGCGTAGAAGAACGAGGAGAAGGAGAGACCAATCGGGCGTATCACGCCTGCGGAAATTGTCTCGTCTTTCGATTCCTGTTTCGCCTCTTGCTTAGGCATTGCAGTATTCGGTTGGCGGGTCAGTATCTTCCCCAATAAGCTTTACAATGACTTCCCGCATGGTGTCGAGCAGATTTGAGCCGAGCGAAACTCTACCTTTCAACTAGAGTTCCATTCACCGGGATGTCATCGGCCTACGACAAGTCACGCTTCGTCTTTTTCGGTGTCCCCTACGACAGGACGAGCACTTACAAGGCCGGATCCCGATTTGCGCCCGGGGTGCTCCGAGATGTTTCGGCGAACATGGAACTCTACAGCGTTAGGTCAGAAGTGGATTTAGAGAAAGTCGCAGTCCACGACTGGGGAGATGTCGATATCGTTGAGAATCTTGTCGAGACCCTCGACAGAGTCAAGTCTGTTTGTTCTGAACTGTTGGAAGCAAAGAAGATTCCTATTATGGCTGGAGGAGAGCACTCCATAACGAAGGCAGCGGCTGATGCTCTCCCCGAGGACACAGGCCTGGTGAGTTTTGACGCACATCTTGACCTGCGGGACGAGTTTCTTGGAGAGAAGCTCTCTCATGCTACCTTCATGCGTAGGGTATCGGAGCGGCTTGGCTCGGATCACATTATGGAAATCGGAATCCGAGCCTTCTCCAAGCTCGAGCTGGATTTCACAAGGAAATCCGGAGTCACAATGATTACTCCACAAGACTTGAGGAACGCGGGGCTTCCAAAGACAGCTCAGAGAATCAGAGGATTCCTGTCCAAATTCTCGCATAGCTATGTTACGATCGATATCGACGTGCTGGATCCAGCGTTCGCCCCAGGCGTGGGAAATCCTGAGCCAGATGGCCTTTCAACAGACGAGCTTCTTTCACTTGTTCATGAATCGATGGAAAAGAACACTGTCGGGTTCGACCTTGTCGAGGTATCTCCACAACTGGATTCGGGCCAAACGGCTGCAGTCGGTGTAAAGGTCATATTCGAGGCTATCGCCGCTCTGTCAACGCGGAGCGGTAAAACGTGAAACTGGACAACTACATTACAGCTTCCACCGCTCGAGTCAAAAGCGACAAGAACGTACCAAGAGCCAAGTTTGAAAAGCTCAAGGCCGCCGCCGAGCAAAAACTCCTAGACACGAGAGCAGCAAGCTCAAAGGCCAACCTCAACGGTGTTACGGTCGAGTTCTACGGCAACAGTAAACATCAGTACGACTTTTGGAAACTAAACTGGAAGCAGGCGCCCGATTCCTCCCATACTGATGCGAAGATCTTCTCAGCATACGGGGTTGAGGGACACGAGCCTGCCGCCTACTACTGCCCGGAAACGCACGAATCAGTCTTCTTCAACACGGAATACTACGGACAGTGCAAAAGCTGGGCCCTGGGCATGGCCGCCGCGATCATGGAGGAGAAAAGGAATACCCACTCCATACACGGCGCCTGCGTTGATGTATCGGGGAGAGGAGTCATAATCGTTGCTCCAACAGGCACGGGGAAAACGACTCAAGCCTTCAAACTGATGGAGCTTCCGGGAGCAAGAATCGTTGGAGACGACTGGGTCTACATAGACCACAACGAAGGAGAACAACTCGGCTACCTGATCGGGAGGCAACCTGAGAAGAGCCTCTACATGAGAACGGAGACACAGATGAGCAAGCCGTGGCTCCGAAAAATCTTCGACAAGAACAACTGCGAGAACGTCACTACGAAGAAAGCGGATTGCGAGTTCACCCAGGGCCCAACAAATTGCAAATTAACAAAGGGCAAGTGCGTGTTCGATGAAGGGCAGCAATGGTGCTACTACGCTTTCGGAAACAGCAGAGCACTGGTCCCTCGAGAAAAAGCGTTCGGGGCTGGAAAGGTTACCGATCAGGCGAAAATCAGGCTATTGGTTCTCTTGCGAAGAGACGACAAGAGTCCTCCAGAAGTCCATTTGGACGCTGACGAGGCGATAACGATCCTCAGGAAGGGAGAGTACATGGTACGCCCTGGTGCAGGGCCGAAAGAGATGTGGGGCAAACTTGCCAGCGAACCTTGGTACAACCCCTATTTGCTGCTCTTGGACCATGCTCGCCAAGAACAATTCTTCCGGCGGATGATTTCCAAGTTCCACGTCAAATGCCTGCTGCTAAACACAGGCGTCGACAGCATAGAAGGAACTCACAGACAAATTATTTCCATGCTAGACAGCGCCTAGACTCAATTCGTTCTCAAAAACGTTAAGACGCCCACAGGAAATCGTAGCATATGCCTGCGAAACGTTCGGGTACGACGGCGAAGAAACGAAAAGCGTACTATTACTACGCTGGAAAAGAGACCAAAGCAAAGAAAGTCGCAAGGAAAAAGGCAAAGAAGCCTACGAAAAAGCTAATCCCGAAACCAAGAAGGCAATAGCCGGTTCAGTTCAACGCGAAACCGGGAAGAAAGCGAGAGTCAGTCACGGGATCGAGAGAACGGACGCGGAACCTATCCAACGGTACAGCAAGGCGACTTACTAACCCGTTGAGGGAGTGGGGCAGTCTGATCAGCCTCATACCTCCGCCCCCAACCCACTCGTCCATCAAGTAGCCTCTACGAACAAGAGAGCGGATCAACGCGAGACGTTGTCTTTGTGTCCAGAAGAACGTGTCTTCATCCAGAACATGGATGTGGAACCCTCTCCCGGAATATACAAGCCGGAGTTCTCTGAAAGAACCAGACAGCTCGTCCATCAGCTCGAGTGCCTGCTCTTGGGCCAATTGGAGTTCTAATCTACAAAACGACAATCCTTGCCGTTTGCTCAGTTTCTCCTCAAGGTTGCCGTGTATTGGACAATCGAAATTCTCTGGGTCAATATCAAAAGCTAGTTGTTGACCGAAGGATTTGCCGAGTTCTTCGATCTTGCCGGGGCCACGTCTGGCTTCTTTCCAGTTTCCGTATACGTTCCTGTCATAATATACTGATTCGGGCCGGAACTCTACACAATATCGTCGGAGATCCTGCAACCCGTTGTATTCATCAATGAGAATTGTTCGTGATCTATCTCTTCGATATTCAGCGGGGAAGATTTTGGTGTGTCGTCCGATGACAACCGCGAAGACTATTGGTCTTGACCAGCCTCGAAACCATTTTTGCACGAGATCTGTCTTGAACTCTTGCCGGTAGAATTCGTACCTCTCCTGGATCGTTGCGGGGCGCATTTGGTCCGGGAATCGGTATTGCGATCTCATCATCTACGCTGCTTCGACTGTAGTATTTTCGGTAACCTTCTTCAGTTGAGCCCGATACATTTCTACTATTTCATCCGTCGTGGTGCTGTCTTCAGCTGACTTGTCCTGACGATATTTTCCGGTAAACCTTGGAAACCTGACCGCTAGACCTGCCCCCGGCCTGATACTATTCATTCCACACGTGTGTATTGGGCTCAGCGTGATTTCTGCGCCAACTATTTCGAGGACGAGTCCTGGGACGAACCACACGTCTGCCTCGATCTTGGAATCTACCCTCGAGTGACGGTGATCTACCCTATATTTCTCAAGAACTTTGGGCAATTTGTCCAAGTCTTCATCGGTAAATCCAGAACCGCATTTGCACGCCGTTCTGAATACGTCGTTGCGCTTATCATAGGCGGCAAGAAGCAGGGCGCCGTAGGTTCCACCTCGCCGTCCTCTGCCTGCGAATGCTCCCACTACGGCCAGATCGACGCTATCTTGCATTTCCGATCTATAGTCGCGTTTATACTTGATCCAGGTCCATCCCCTTGCCCCAGCCTTGTAAGTAGAGTCAGGGCCAATTGATTTGATCATCAAGCCTTCACAACCATTGGCGACTGCCTCCTGCATGAATTCATCTAGCTGCACGGGGTCATTGCAAATTTTCTGTTGAGAAAGGTCAAGTCTTTCACTCTTTGGGATCAGCTTTCGAAGCCGTTCGCGTCTTTCGAGATAAGGCCGGTCAGTAAAGTCAATTGTGTCAGCGTACAGGAGGTCAAAGGGAAAGAAAGCAACCGGTATGTACTGGATCGTTTTTTCAAGGTCGTATTTTCTGCCTCTACGCTGCGAGATTAACTGGAATGGTAGAAGTTCACCCGTCGCCGAGGCAACGGGAACCGGTTCTCCTTCAAGGGTTAGTTCAGTTGCTGCTAGGTTATTCTTCAGTAGTTGTTGCACATCTGGAAATTGGCCAGTGATGTTCTCAAGGCGTCTGGAGAAGAGCGTTGTCCCCTTAGGGGAGACATGCGCTTGAATCCTTAGGCCGTCGTACTTGTACTCGGCTGCACACTCTCCATTCATCTTCGCAAGGATTGCTTTCGCGTCAGAGAGCCGTTCCGCAAGCATCGGCCTGATAGGCTTCCCAATGGTAACCTTGAGGGACTCAATTGCTTTCATTCCTCGAGTAGCAAGAGTTTTAGCAACGTAACCGAGGTCGGACGAGCGATTGTAGGCGCGCTCTAGAGAGGGTCTTGATTCTTTTCCACCTCCAAGGGAAATCGCGAGAGCGTCAAGAATGGTCATGTCGGCGACTCCAAGCCGAAGACGGCCTAGAGCCATTCGAGTGATGTATTTCGCTTCGGTTGGAGAAGCTTTTCCCAAGAGGTTTGTTAAATGTCTAAGCTTAGAGTTAATGGAGCCTTGGCCTGCTTCATGTGCTATTGTGTCGAAAGCGTTGTAGACTTGTTCTACGGAGAGGGCCTCTCTCTCAAAGGACACTTCGGTCTTTTCTTTGAGGAGCTGCTCAGCAACTGTTCCTAGATCGCCCAGCTTCTTGTAGAGAATTGTAACCTTCACTTCGGTTTGCCCGGTTACCGTCGCGAGAGCACGAAACAGGAGCTTCTCTGCTACTCCTAGCTCAATGCCGAGAAAATCTGGATACAGTCTTCCCTGAGTGAGGTAAACCACCTTATCGATAATTGGCTGCGGAGTATCATCTATGAGTTTGACAAGAAGACGGGTGATCTCCAACCGTTTCGTGGTCGCTTCGATCTTAGCGTACGTATCTACTATTCGCGAATAGAGCAAGATGTAGATGCAGCCTGGTGGGTGATGATGGCTAGGTGTTCTTAATTTCTTACTTGTGTTCCGGTAGAACCTTTGATTGCCCTTCCGAGGTCTCCGAGGTTAGCTATCACCGATCTTTTCCCACCGTTCCGAAGGAACCGGATCGCAGCTTCCACTTTAGGCCCCATGCTTCCTATAGCGAAAAATCCCTCCTTGGCGTACTCCTCAAGCTCATCTCGACTAATCTTTGACAATAATTGCTGGTCCCGTTTGCCGTAATTAATGTAGACTCCGTCAACGTCTGTCAGAATGACCAGGTTTTCTGCGTGAATCGATGTAGCCAATCTTTCAGCGGCTAGGTCCTTGTCTATCACGGCCTCTACCCCCTGCAGCCGGCTGCCTTGTCTTATGACCGGTATGCCTCCTCCTCCACATGCAATTACCACGGACTCTTCATCGACTAGAACCCGGATTGCTTCATTCTCTATGACGGCCTTAGGATCAGGTGATGGAACGAGTCTTCTGTATCCTCTGCCCGAATCCTCTTTAACAACGAGGTCGCTTCTAGATCTCAGCAAACCATCTCTCTGCTCCTTTGTGTAGAATGGCCCTATGGGCTTTGACGGGTTCCTGAATGCGGGATCGTTCGGCTCCACTAGAACCTGTGTGACAATTGTTGCAACTGACTTGTTTGTTCGACGTTTGGATAATTCATCTTGGAGAGATTGTTGAATAATATAGCCGAGGAATCCTTGGGTTTCTGCTCCGCAAGCGTGGAGGGGCAAGGGGGGTACCTTCTCTCGACCCATCTCATGCCTAATGACGGTCGCCCCTATCTGGGGGCCATTTCCGTGGACAATGACAATTCTAAGGCCCTGATCCACAAGCGTCGCTATTTGAGTCGCAGTCGATCTTACGTTCTCATACTGTTCTTCGAATGTTCCCTCTTGATTACGTTGAAGAATGGCGTTCCCGCCAAGGGCGAGAACCGTTATGGGAGTCCGGGGCGGCAAGCTCGTTCTGTCTCTTTCGAAGGAATCGAGAAGAAGGCGGGGTCCCTTTTGTCTCTAACGTCCCCGCTCCGGAGCAAGGCTGGGTATTCAATGATGCCTAAGTTACGAACAAGTTCTATTCCTGTTCGACAGATTTTTGCGGACTTAAAGGCGAGCTGTGGTTGCTTTCTGCGCGTGCTAGGATGTTGGAATTTGTCGAGCATCCCATGTGATCGAGATGGTTGAATTGAAGCGTGGTGACCACTGATATGGACGCGTCCCCGCACAACGATGCTCGAAGCGTAAAGCGCTATTATGTCGTGGGTGAGTTCTACGACTGGGTAACCGATCCCAGGGCCCTGGAACGGATATTTCATTGGGGAAGATCCACCGTTGCCAAGAGGTTGATTCGAAGGATAGGCAGATCACGGTTTGCACTCGATATCGGCTGCGGGACGGGTCTGATTACGAGGTATCTTCGGTCTTCGCGAATCGTTGGCGTTGATATCAATCGATGGAACCTTGGCAGGGCAAAGAGACGGATTCCTGATGCGGACTTTGTACAGTGCGATGTTGAGCACTTGCCCCTCCGAAATGGTCTTGCGGATCTTGTAGTCTGCACTGAAGTGGTGGAGCATCTCTACCTTCCTGCTCGGGCTCTTGGGGAAATCGCGAGGGTAATGAGACCTAATGGTACATTCATCGGCTCGGTTCCAAGCAGCAATCCCTTGTGGAGGTTCCGAAACATTCTAAGTGTGACCCATCCACAATCTGAACCGTTTCACAACAATTTCTCAAAGCCACAGCTGAAAGCATTGTTGTCGAGGTTCTTCGCTGATACAAATTTGTTCTATGAGAATCTACTGATGAACCTCTTCTTCATGGCCCGTGGACCTGATTCCAGCCGAAACCCAGCCTGAAGGCCGAAGCTGGCTGGTTGTTAAATAGCAGTGTTTTCTCCCAAGCGCCATAATACCAATGTATCCTTATCCCGGATGGCGGCGAGTGATCTTCGTTGCAGTGCTCGTCGTCGTGCTGGTCATTGCCTTGGCCCCCTCGATCACCCAGGGCACCATCAAGGTTCACATCTATGGATTAACTGCCCGCGGGGTCATTGACCATCTGTACATTAAATTTGCAAACTTGCAATTCCACACTTACGGTTTCGGATCCAATGCTGGATGGGTGAACGTTACCGAGACTACCCCGATCATCGATCTCATTCCGATTGCCTCTCAGTTCTTGCCGGAGATCGTGGCCTCTCCTCAGATAACGTCGGGTACATATGATGCAATCCGGTTATTCATGACAAATTCTACCGCACTGGTAGGCTCTAATCACGTGTCTCTATCAAATACCCCAACGTTGATGGCAAACTTCACGCTACCCGTTCCTCCGAACGGCTTTGGAGACGTTCTGTTGCTGATAAGCTTCGATGTGTCCCTTGTCTTTGCTAAGCCAGCTACTCTATCGGTCCAAGTTGTCCAGACATCGGTCGTCTGACACTGCTACCGAAACTATCAAATTCGACCCTCGAATAGGCGATTTGCATGTGCGTAATTGGCAAGAACCAATTGGTTAGCCTGATTAAGGCTTACAAGAGCATTCATCCATTTGATTACGGGCTCCTTGACGGAGATGGCTACGTTCTCACGGTGAAGGAGGAGAGGACTCTTCATTATCTGGAACACCGGAACCTTATCTCCAACGAGATTGTGTTTACTCCTCCGGAATTTGTGGCGCATCTCACCGCCAAGAGTAAGTATGGCAGAATGGGGCTTTCGTTTCTGAACGCCGCAAAAGTACATAGCGGCTTCATAGGTCGTCTCGCCCTCGAACTTGTTAACCTCAGCAACGAGCGACAACCGATTACAATCAAGAGGGGCGATCCTCTGATGCACATTGAGTTCATGAAGCGTGAGGGAGAAGCTTCACCCTACAATGGAGGCTACATGTTCCAATTCATGAGTGAAGACGAAATCGGGGAATACATGTTGATCCTTGGGAGAGATTTCAAGACTTTGTTCTCCAAAGAGTACCTAACAAAGGCGGCTCAAGCGCGGGTTGCGCTAGTTACTCAAATCTAGCGGGCTCGATTGTCGAATAAACTGGAGTGATTGTCCATGGCCAGACCCCGATCCGGATGGTACCGATCTCAGTTCTTGGGGGAAATTTCGTCCAGGAGCCTCCTTAGCTTGGGATCTTTCATTGTTGCCATAGAGGACTGATAGAATTCTTTCAGTTTCGTCGCTTCGATCCCTCCCCTAGCATATTCGTTCGCCTGAAGCGCCATCTCCAGCTTATCGAGTTCGTGAACTAGCTGGGCTTCCTTACTCCTTTCGTTCTCCAGCTGCGACCACAGCTCCCGATAAGCTCGCTGATTCTCCTGCGGAAAATACGAAAGGAGTTGTTCTCTGGCGGAGATTTTCTGAGTTCTGACGACGTTTTCTCCCCTTGACTCTTTCTCCTTAGGCGTGAGATCCCCTGTAATCGCTTCTTCCAAGTCGTGCAATAGCGCGAGCTTTAGCAATTTTTCCACGTCATAGCCTCGCCTCTCACCTTCGAATAAGCAGAGCAGCGATAGTGCAAAAGAGTGATCGGCAACCGATTCATTTCTTTGAAGACGAAGCTTCTTGAGCCAGCCTCTGCGCGGCTCAGCTTTCAATCTCGCAGCGATTTCCCAAAACTGGACAAGCTGGTCCAAGCCTAATTCCGCCTAGTCGGCAAACTCGTCCACAATGCCTAAAAACCCTTCACGATGCAAATACGTCATCTATTCGACTCGTCAAGGCGTGGTAGATTGGTTAAGAAAATCCTAACTAGATTCGCCGTGGCAAAGAAGCCAGCTCGAACTGCGGGCACGCAATATAGGTCCCCTCGAATTTATCTGCCTACAAAGTTGACTGATGATTCTAGCTTTCCTTTCAAAGAGGGAGATCTACTTACCATCCGAGTTGATGGGCGCAAGCTGATAGTCCAGAGGGCTCAGAAAAGCATTCAACAGTCGTTTGAAAACCAAGATACTCGGCAGAAACCATAATATCGCGCACCGCCACCCTGCCCTTCGCTGGAAGCCGAATGCTAAGGGTGACCGTACAGATCACAAGCCTCACAGGCGAACGTTTCTGGGGTCAGGAGTCGCAATTATCTCCTCAAGTCCAGATTGCTGTGAACATCAATGTGGTGGGATTGGACTTGAAGAACGAGTCCACGGCGGATGCTCCGTTTGTTTTCACGGTGAATTACAATCCATCGATCGCGCAACTGAGCGTTAAAGGTAGGGCCCAAGTGTCCGGGGAAAAAGAAGAGATCTCTAAGATGATGGATGAACATAAGCAGAACAGGCCGCCTCCTGTAGCGATAATCCAGGCTGTATCGAGCATTGCGATGGCTGAGGCGATTCTATTGTCGAGGAGTCTGGGGATTCCGCCACCACTTCCCCCTATGGGCCTGCCGCCAGAGCAAATGCAGGCGCAGCAACAGCAAGCACAGAAAAAATCCGAGCCGCGCTATACGACGTAGTTTGATCCCGAGTTGTCTTGCGGTCCAAAATATTGGAGGATCGGCTATCTCTCCAAAAAATTGGACTCCCGCACCTGCTCATAGAAGCGGAATACCTTCTTCAGCCAGCACCGTTTGCACTATGGCTCGCCTCCTATCCAATGCCGTTGCGGGCACGTATCTCGCGATAACACCCAGCGGTGTTCGGTCATGCCTCTCAATGTCGTAGAATTCGAACTGGTTCAAGGGCTGTCCAGATATCGGAACGCCAAGCCTCTTGGCCATTATTCCATGAAACCAGTGTCGTATGCGATGCGGATGGGCGCAAGCCCAATCTTCGATTCCAATCATTCTCGCGTATTTATGCAGCAGATTGTTAGGGGTCTGATGACTGATCTGAAACACCTTTCCACTTCTTCGTGGTCCGACGAACTCCTTTAGTCGACTCAACAAGACGGGCGATATTGGGATTGATTCCCACGCTTTCCTCCACGGCTTATCAGAGGTTGGCGCGTATCCCTTTCCGGTTATCCAGACATATCCATCGTTCCACTTGATGTCCTCAATCATGATACCTGGCAGGTGGTTTCCTTTCTGATCTCCCCCTATCGCCTCTGCTCTTCTAAGCCCGTAATCAATGTAGAAGCCAAAGAGACAGAAGTGCTCTAGGTTCTCCTTCTCGGTAATCGTGAGGATTTGAGCGAGGTTACGACTCGTAAGATCGATCTCGTGCTTAGGCCCTTTTTTTTTCAATTTTCTCCAAGCGTTTGCATCGCAAGCCTTCGAGTATGATGTGAGACCAGGTTCGACAGGGCTTTGGATTTGAGGTATTTCGCGGGAAAGTATTTCCACCTGTCAGACTCGGCGACCTCAACGTTGTATTGATAGTTGAAAGGTGGCTTGAGCGAGCGGATGTGTTTGATTTCCTCGAGGTCCAACTCTCCTGGCCAGCATGGGTCGCTTTTGATCGAGTTTACCGTATCGTAGCAACAATCGATTGCCTGTTTGGACTCTATTATCGCTAAAGGCCATGCTATGATACGAGAAATCCTGTCAAATGAAGCGACGTCTGTGCGCTGAGCCGCTTTCCTAATACGGATGTTCAGATGCTCGAAGTGTTCGTCGAAGAAGGATATCCATGAGCGAACGACATCGTGATCGGCTTCATGTTTCGCTAGTCGAGCTCGAAGATTATTGGCTTTGCCAACGTAAAGTACGAGTCCCTGCTTGTTGTAGAGGAAGTAAATTCCCGGTTCGGCTCGAAACTCACCATGATGCTTCATTTTCACGTCAAATGGCATCATTGTCCGCTGGAGAGCGAATTTAGTCTTTCTGTAATGGAAAGACTAATGATTCATGGTCAATCCCAGGCGAAACAGCATGTTTGTTGATATACCCTGCACTTCAACTAATACGTGTCAGAGATGCGGCATGGTCTCGCTCTACAGCCCTAGGAGGGGCCTGGTTTCAGGGCGCTGGGACCCCTACATGCTTGTCCATCATATCGACAAGAAATCGTAGCAATAATTCTCTTGAGAACCTCAAGCTCGTTTGCCCAACATGTCATGTCAAAGAACATGGCAAAGAGTGGGGAAATACCGGGAAGGAAAAGAAGCAGGGACGTGTTTGTTAGATGCGTGTAAGTAGAGATGGACGGGGAGAGACCTGGCTGACTGACGCACAGAAGAACCGTATTCTTGGGTTAGCCAGGATGGTTCCTAGGGACGAGCTACTTTTGGGACTTCAACTTGAACGGGGATGGCGTATCGGCAGCATCGTGGGTTGCCACAACAGAGTGACATACACGAGAAAGAGGACGGGTGAAAAGGTTGTGTGCATCGTTGATCTTCCAGGAATAAGAAAGGAGGACGTGGGGCCGGAGACCATAATGGTCCGATTCAAGGGCGGAAGGACAGAGGCGGACTACCCTGGGAAGAAGTGGCTCAGACTCGCTCAGAGACTAGCGTCTAAAACCGAAGAGGGTGAAAGAATCATTCCTCTTAGCGAGTGGCATTCAACAAATATTCTACGGAAATACGCAAGACTCGCGGGGGTTCCAAACTGGGACCGTCTCCATAACCACCGCCAACGGGCCTATTTCGGGACATTCTGGGCCCGCAAGACCGGTAGGGACCCTTGGAAGGTTCAGAGCCTGATGGGACACAAGGACTTGAGGGCAACAGAAGTATACGTTAAACAGCTGTCTCTCGAGGAGAAGAAGAAACTCCTAGACAAGTCCTAGAATCCCAGCCTAGCAGCATGTCAGAATGTTACGCGAGGATGTAGGAGGACAAGTAAGGCGTGATTCAGGGAAGAATTTACGTTAGAAATCTCTTAGCCAACAATCCATCTTTTTCTCTCTTCTTCAGTAACCATAAGGATTAAACGAAAGGTGAAATCGCCGGTTGTCGGATGCGAAACACTTGCCCCGGAGAGCCGTTCGAAGACCAGCCAAGCAAAAAACCACGATCTTGTTCAAGGCGGGGAACCTGCCTAGTACTCCGGAGGAGCTCTTCCGTCGGGTCTTCTGGAAGAGCGACTTTCTTGCCGGCGAAGCTCACAACTTCTGGAAGGAAGTCAAGAAAGCGGAACCTAGTGGTCTACCAATCCAGGCATGGAAAGACTGGATCTCGAAAAGGGAGATGAGCGTCGGACAATTCTACAACATGATCCATGGACTTGTTGGGGCAGGATTCATCGAAAAACGCGATTCCAAATGGCATATGAGTGGAGGGTTCATGCAGGAACTAGAACAGATGATGAAGGTCTACTCCTCGGAAAGCGGTTACGAAGCTAGGTGAAATAGATCTCCAATAAACTGGACCATTGCCATACATCCAATAAATTGAACGCTTAACGGCGAGTCCTCAAGGCGCGCCCTTGAAGATCGATTTCCCCATTTCTAATTCTTGTCGTCGAGATCGGCTTTCCATCCCTAGCCTTAAGCAAGTCGACGACGAACAGATCTAACGGTTGGAGACCCCCCTTCCGCCTGAGCCGGTTCAGCCGACGGCCGCTCGCAACAGTGCCCCTACTGACTATCAGTGCTTGCAATTTCTTTCGCCTAGCCGCGGGTCCATAAGGCTCGCGAAGAACAGTCACTCTGGCTCTCGATGACCAGCCCCGAGTCTTCAGGAACCGGTCCAGGTCACGAACCCGAATTGAAAACGGACGAACTTTGTGTTTCTTATGGAGGGTCGCGACAAACCGATCACTTGTAACTCCGATCAAAACCGTGTCGCCCAGCTTGAAAGCCCCATCGAGCAAATGCCGGTGGCCCGCGTGTAAAACGTCAAAGGTTCCCCCAAGAGCCACAAGCTTGTATTTGCGGGCTGATTGAGACATGTAGCACAACCTGGCCGGAATTTTAAGGATAAAGCTTGGTCTGACAGGGGCAATTCCTTCGGTTTTCTGGAGACTGGTGCAAAAACTGTCGCACCACATCCTTGTCACATGGATCAAGGGAGAGATGAGAGCCAGTCCTGAGATCGGGACTGATTGGTACTCTCATCCTCAAATTCGCGATCGGCCCACTAGATAAGTGAGGGGAGAGCGGTGGGTTCGAATTCCAGATCTCCCAAGGCTCGTCACCGGTTCGGTTTCTCTGGCCCACCCACCAGAGAGAAGGGGGACAGGATTACCACCGACGACATTCTTGCTAGCCTTACCAGGCAGGCCGAGCTCAAGCAGAAACTTGGGAAAAAGGATCAGGTGGCACTAGAGGAGATTGCAGAGACGGAAGACCTAAGTCGGTTTCAGGGGTTTAGTCCTGAACCTGAGCCCCCTTCGATAGATGCAGGAAAGACAGGCTACGGACATCTTGTATTCGTCTTCATGCTCCTAACCGGGTTAGCGATCGTTTGGTTATACAGTTCGATCTCAAAGCCTTTTGATCTCGCAAGCTTGAACGGAGTTCTTCAGAAATCTGGTGTACAAACGATTTTCGCGAACCTGTCTCAATTAGGGATAATCGCGTTAGCCGCTCTGGTTGGTGCTCTCTGGATTCGACGCAAGAGACGAGGTTCAAGCCCACAGCTCCTCTCTCTCTAAGAGGGAGGCTCACCGCTTAGTCGAAGTCCGCAGTCTGTGTGATGAGGGGTCTCTGACTCGGTAGAGGCGCGCTTGTTAGTTCTAAGGGAGATTCTTTGCTGCAAGTTATATGATGGTGAAGACAGTCCTGTCTCGTGACCGAAAATATCCAGGCTTCCACGGAGAAGAAATCAAACCCATACCTGATCTCCCCAACTCTCATCCTCTCGCTCATACTCATCTGTGTCTACGGAGCCATTGGATTCCTGGTAGGTGACTTTGTCAGTCCTCTGTCGACAAATTCACCCGTACTCCTACTTCTCGCCCAGTGCGACGGTCCGCTACCTATCTATTCATGGACCTTGGTGACTTCAATTTTTCTTCATGCGAGTATCATCCATATCGCGAGCAACATACTATTTCTGTTGCTGTTCGGTTTCATTCTTGAAGAGCAAGTCACGAAAACCCGGTGGATGACGACCTTTTTCCTCACTGGTATCATGGGAAACCTCACATTTGTGGGATCCGATCTTGCCGGATTCTTTCTCACCGGCTTCCCCAACTCTCTCTCCTTGAGCTGCGGGGTTGGCGCCTCCGGCGCAGTCTACGGCATAATGGGAGCAGCAACTGGACTCCGAGGCGTTGTCTTGATCATATTCATCGCCGGTTTGGACATTTTCGCTGGGGGAGGGTTCTTTGCACATATCGGAGGTTTGGTCACGGGGCTCCTTCTGCGAAGGTTCTGGAGTTCAGAGTTGAAGAATTTCTAGTCACCAGCTTCCCGGAGAAAGCTGCGCGCTTCATGCGACTGCGTGGTAGCCCGGGGGAGATTCGAACTCCCGTCAGCAGGTTGCTCCAACCCCTCTGTTTGAGGGGATCCAGAGCCGACTAGGGACGCTTCCGTGTTTCTGGCCCGAAACGCCCATGCTATGCTAGACCACTACACCACCGGGCTACAGAGTTCTCGGTTGCTCTCTAACTAACCATAATAGGTTTCGTCGAACTTGATAGATCAAAACCTGACAATTGCTTGATTTAGCTGCTTTCTTCCTGCAGATCATTTGCCGAACGGCAAATCGCCGGTTAGTTGGCTCTCGAGCCTGTTACTGTTGCTTGGTCCGTTTGAATCATGTCAAGGGAAAGACTCCGCCAATCTTTTCTCTTGCAAGGTTGCACGACAATCTCGCACAGCTATGAGTGAAGCCTTGATTATCCAGCGAATCGCCAGGTTTCAGCTCTATTCTCAAATCGGAGACCTCTCTAGAGGTTCTCCCGAAATTCGTGCGGAATTGTCGTCTTCTTGTCAAGGCCTTGCGAACCAGAATTGCGCCCTGAAGACCGGACTCCCCTGTTATCGACACTAGACAAGGACGGTCTCTGGAAAACTAGGGCTTTGCGACCTTCCCTCGCGGATGTTTCGTTCGGCTGGACGCTCAAAATGGGCATAAATCCGAGGGACATCGGAACCCGACCTAGTCTATATACTTGTCGAAACACTTATATTTGAAATCGAACGCGTCGCTTTCGCTTTCCGAGCTTGGACTCTTCTAAAGCGCCTTCCGAAACCAGTCTGGCAAGCGGAGAGGCACCCGGTCCACGGAAACCCAGGCAAGAACAATGAGCACACCTTCCCCAAGCGCACACTCACCCAAGGTTCACGTTTGCCCCGAATGCGGAAGCCTCAATCTCATAGAGGACTTCGACCAAGGAGAAACTATCTGCCAAGATTGCGGCCTGGTTCTGTCCCAGAATCTGATGAGTCGCGGGCCGGAGTGGCGGGCATTCACCAAGGAGGAAAAGGATGAGAGAGGTCGCGTTGGAATACCGACCTCCTTTTCCATCCACGACAAAGGGCTCTCAACTGTAATCGACCGAGTCAACAGAGATGCATTTGGCAGACAATTGCCCTTTGAGACAAGAATGGAAATGTTGCGTCTCCGGAAATGGCAAATCCGGACCAGAGTACACTCATCATCGGACCGCAACCTAGCCCAAGCAATGGCCGAGCTGGACCGTCTAACAGACAGGTTACACGTACCCGCCAACGTCAAAGAAGATTCAGCAGTCGTATACAGAAAGGCACTCGACAGCGGACTTGTCAGAGGACGCTCAATTGCCGCAATAGCAGCCGCATCCCTCTACGCAGCATGCAGATCTAGCGAGACCCCCCGAACCCTCAAGGAGGTGGCGTCGGCAAGCAGAATCAAGAAGAAAGACGTCGCACGCTGCTACCGTCTCCTCCTGAGAGAGCTAGAAATGTCGATGCCAGTCGAAGACCCGATCCGGTGCATATCAAAAATCGCCAGCCGAGCCGAAATCACAATACAGACACAGCAATCGGCTATACAAGTACTAAAAGACGCACGAACGAAGGGAGTTGTAGCCGGCAAGGATCCGATGGGCCTAGCTGCAGCCGCGCTCTATGTTGCTTGTGTCCTTCAAAGAGAGAAGAAGACTCAAAAGGAGATCGCAGAGATTGCGAACGTCACAGAGGTAACTGTCCGGAATAGGTACAAGGGCCTGAAAGACGCCCTTGGCCTAGCTGCCTGACGCCGGGTTCTAGCGAAGATACTGGCGCATGCTCTGAATATTGTTGAAAACCGTGGCCCATTGTGGCGCTGGGTTCGGCTTCGTCGTGCTATATCCTGTCATAGAAATGGAAAATTTCACGCGCGGGTCCCTAGAATAGTAATAGATAATGTCCAATTTTCTCTTTGGATTCGCGTTGTAGAGACTCCTCTTTAGAGCGTTGAAAAGGTATTTGTTAAAGAACTCCAGCTCAATCGAGACGGTGATCCGCTCACTCAATCGAGAACCTTCTAACTCGCACGGTCGTATATACCGGCCATGCCTATTTATCGATAGCCCCTGGAGCCGACTAAACCTCCACTAATCCTCTGGAAAGCGCTGGAAACCCATGGCAATACTGAGAAACCTGAAGCAGGAGCGGGCCGGGGGCTCAATCTCGCGGCGCCCCACCCAAGATTCGTTCTCCTACTCCGTTCTCACGGTTACAATCCGGATTTTACTCGTAGATACAGGTGACATAAGAGAAACATGACAGAAAAGACGACTATAATTCTTGCTCTCGGGATGGCTTGGCTGTTCTGGTTCCTCTTCTTCCTTTACCTCGGCGTTTAGTCCACCGTTTCTGAAGGCACGCTTAAATACACAAACCCGCGATAGGATCATCGTGGACGATTACAAGGGAGAACTGGGCTTCTAGGATGGCCGACGTCTGTTCGACCTGCGGCCTTCCCAAAGACCTGTGCGTCTGCGGCACAATTAGCATGGAGCAGCAGACAGTAAAGGTGCGCATGGAAATGCGCAAATGGGGCAAACCCGCCACCATAGTTGAAGGAATCGACGGTAAGAGCGTTGACCTTCCAGACCTCGCAACAAAACTGAAAACGTACTGCGCATGTGGCGGAACATCCAAGAACAATTCCATCATCCTGCAAGGGGACCATCGTGATAAAGTAAAGAAGGTCCTAGTTGGATACGGCTTCCCTGAAACCAGCATAGAGCTTCACTAGGCGACCATGGAGGATGTCAAGCCTCAAGGAAATCCTAGGCTCATTTCGGCGAAGTCCGGCAAGCACCCAAACGTGTCCCCAATGCGGTTCATCCGTCATAAAATCTCGAATGCCCCTAGAAGGATGGATATGGCCTGTAAGGTACGTGTGCAAGAACTGCGGATATCAGGGGTTCGTTGCACTAGAAGAGGAGCGAGACGCAGAACCCTAGTAGCTTCTAGCTCAAGACGCTTGAAGGAGTCTTGCTATTTCCGCTTCGAAAACCTCAGGTCGAAACTGCTGCGCCTTAGAAGCGGAGGCAGCGGAAAACTCTCCACGGAGCCGATCGTTTTCACCAAGCATTGTGATCTGTTGTGCCGCAACAGCTAAGGAACGCCATCGGAAACCCACGTCGTTAGTTACAATCTCTCTGGGTCCCCCGCTGTCATGGACGATGGGGACGCACCCGGCTGCCATAGCCTCAACGATCGTTATCCCAAAATGCTCGTTCTCAGCACAATGAATGTACGCCATGGCTCTTCCTAGAAGGTCCTTTATTTTTCTTAGCGGTGAGAGGACGAAGGAAACATTCCCCGGTGCGGTTCTCCTCAGCATCTCATAGTAAGAGGAGCTCTCCCCGGAGAGACTTCCTATAGCGATGAATCTTGTCCTAGGAACCATCCGAGCCAATTCAACGAATAAGTGGAACCTCTTTTCTGGAACAAACCTACCAACCGTTACTACCAAATTCTCCCTTCGCTGGACCGCGCTTAGATCTGAATAGGTTTCGACTGGACAAGGCGGATACACTGTCTTGGAATCGCGTCCCCACTTTCTCTTCACGAATCCTCGAGTAAAATCCGAGACGCTTAGAAGGACTCTGACGCGGCGAACGCGGTTCCGGTAATAGGCGCTTGCAGGCCGATAGTACAAGCGCCACATTGGAGAGGACGATGACTGCAAATGAGAGAAGTATTCCGGAAAGTAGCAATACTGTACGACGGGAGCACGTGTTGAAGGCACGTAACCGATGTCCTGCGTACTTAGCACGATATCGAAGGAATCTGGCGAGACAATACCTCTGATCCGATACCACTGATATGCTAGCCTTTGGTAGAGCAGAACCCGAGGCCCAAGGACCGGTCTGAAGGGAGGATAATAAGATCGGTTGACGTTATCAAAGAGCCCGGGGCAACCATAAAAGTCCTCGAAACTCGCCTCGTCGAACCGTTCGCTAACGAGCGAAACGTCGTGGCCGGCCTTGGTCGCAGCAAGGATCGAGTGGATAGCAATTCTCTCGCCACCACCCTTAACACTCAGTCGAGGATGTACCAGGAGTACCTTCATGTACAAACCGCAGTGATCTGAAACCTAATCGACGCGCCGATTGCTGTTCTTAGACCTCCACATCTCTACCGTAAGCTTCAATCCCTCTTGAAGAGTATGCGACGGCTTCCAACCTAGTTCCTTTGATATTTTCGAGTTGTCCAATACTAGATATTGCGGATCCTGCGACTTCGGCCGCTGAGGGTAACCGGGCGGATACGATCCAAACACAATCTTACCTTTGAACCCTGTCATCTCGGTCAATATTTTCGCCAACTCAGAGTTTGTAACAGGATTGCCGGGTGACACGTTGTAGACTTGGCCTATGGCTTTAGGTAGTTTGGCGGCGAGGATGTAGCTGCTGACGTGGTCTTCTGCAAACATATAGTCTCGGATCGAGTCTGGAGCTCCAACGTAGCAGGTTTCTCCTACGAGCATTTTTGAGATGAGATACTCGGTGTAGAACCCGCCTTCGCCGGTTCTCCCATAGCTGTTGATCGGTCGGAGCACGGTTCCCTTTAGATGGTAGACGCGGTCAGCCATCTGAACGTACTGATCGGCGGCGGATTTTGTAACGGCGTAGGGGGAAGCTGGATTGAGTATGGCATCTTCTGCGATGGGTCTGTTGCCATCTTGCCAGCCGTATACCTCGGCCGTGGAGGCTGCGATCAGTCGTGCGTTAGGCGCTTCTCGCAAAATCGCGTGAACCAGATTGACCGTTCCCTCGAAGTTTGTTGCGATATATGGATAGGGATCGTCAAAAGACAACCTGACAGGAGTTAGCGCTCCGAGATGAAAGATTATCTCTGGCTCTGAGGCCTCCACCGCTGATATGATGGAGTGGAAAGTTCCAAGATCTCCTTCTATAAGATGAACTTGGGAAATTACATCTCTGATTCTGCTCAGTTCTCTTTCAGACGAGTGCCTGACTAGACCGTGGACGTTGTAGCCGTCCCTAACAAGGCGAGAGGCTAACCTTGAACCTATGAATCCCGTTATTCCGGTTATGAGCACGTTCATACTGGGCTTCCAACCTTTAGTGCTTCGTCAGCCTCTTCGAGCTCCCTCAACGAGTTAACGGTGATAAAAGATCCATCGTGCTTGAAGGCTTTTAGCTTATTCATCTGCGCCAGCTTCGGAAAAGTTGTTCTTTCAACATCGCCTTTCCTAGGCATGTACTTCAGCACTTTCCGATCGAAGACGTATATTCCAGTCGAACAGAAGAAATCTCTCAGAACCGGTTTCTCCACGAAACCTTCGCAGAACCCTTTGGAGCTGATTTTGACGAGGCCGAAAGGCAGCCTCGGATGCACGACCGCAATTGATGCCAACGCTCCATCCTTCGAGTGGTTGTTGTGGAATGCCCCTAGTCTGAGATCCGTAATTTGGTCACCGTTAAGCGCAAAGAATGAGGGAGAGTCCACATAACGTGAGATGGCAAGGCGAAATCCCTCGCTCGTTCCGCCCTCCACAGTATGAACGCTGTATCGAATATCCACGCCAAACTTTCCCCCGCTTCCGAGGTGACGGATTATTTTCTCCTTTAGATAGGCTACACCTATGACTAAGTTCGTGACTCTGTTCTGTTGGAGCCATTCGATAACCCATTCGAGGAGAGGTTTTCCCCCGACTTTGACCAGTCCTTTCGGAATGTCATGAGTAATCGGTCTTAGTCGGAGTCCTTCTCCACCGGAGAGGATCACGGCTGTCTTAGGAGTTGTCATTCCGATTGACTCACAGCTTCCTGCTAAACGAAAGCAAGAGACTCAGGTTCAATGGTGGGGATCGGCTCGTTTTGTCTTGATAACTAAGTTTTCGGTCGGAAGGATATTCGGGGACTACTCGATGTTCACAGCAAGCAAATAGACAATGGAGGCGACAACGGCGAAGAAGGCGAGAGGCACGTACCAAAGAAGTAGACCTCCAATGACCAATACAAGTAGCGCCCCCAGATCCGCTTTGTCCTTTCTCCTTGACAAGTCCACCTTCCATATGCCCAGGGAATAGAGGCTTACCGCCAGGATCCCTAGCACTGCGGCAACGCTGAAAAAGAGAACCGAGAAGATCGAGCCCCCAATGGGTTTGTCATTGGAGATGGTGGGAACTATGCCTACGATGGGTCCGAGAAGGAATCTGAGGCCATAGACCAGGCCGAGGCCGAAAACGACCCAAGCCAAAGGCAGTAGAAAGAGCCGTTTCTCCAAGTGCTTTCCTGAACTGTCCGCCGACCGATATTTCATATAAACGTTAGCGGAGCGTATGATCGAACGAATGATGAACCTCACTAGGCTGATTTTTAGAAGCTGGTACTATTTTCGAATTGGTTATGGAACCTATGTCGCGTTCCCACTTGGCTTCGCTAGTACTATGATCGTGATTTATGAGCTTGCTCTGAAAGATGTCCCTCAAGTCCATGACTACTTTCCGCATTTGTACATCTTTGGCATAATCGCCCTATTGATCATAGGTCCAATTAGCATCTACGCTGGACTCTACCACATAAAACGGACAGGGGCATACTCCGCGGAAGCTTCCGTACTTACCGAATCAAATCCTTACGTCTATAGGGCCATACCTGGCAAAGAGCGCGAGGTCTTCCTCCCGTTGATGATGCTCACCGCAAAGGGACTGGCAAAAATGATGGAGCAGCAACACTCAATGACCCTGGAGGAGCAAAGGGAATTCCAGACCGTTCTCGACAAAGCGAATTCCCTGTTGAAAGGCGCCTCAATTGGACGGCCGAAAGATAAGCAAAAGGACTAACCTATGCTTTGGGCCGTGTTAGACGTTCTCGAGTAACAAAGGGATAATTAGCAGTCCGGACCGGACCCAGCGACTGGAAGCAGATGAGCGAAGACCTTCCTCAAGCAAAGTATGTTGTGGAAGTCACCGTTCCCGAAAAAAGCCCGCCAACCCCAAAACAGTGTATTCAAGATCTAAAAGGCGTCGTCGGAGGCAAACAGCTAGCTAGAATGAAGAAGGAAGCTGTCGACTGTCCAGTGCTCTCGAAGACCGTTTCTTTTGCGCAGTGTTTCGCATGTCCCAACTTTATTCGGCGAGTGAAAGGGAACGTTGACTGTAGAGGTTTCCCCCTGCCAACGTCTACTTGAAAGCTGTCGATTCCTAGGGCCAAGGCGACTCCAGGATTGAACGACGAAGCCCAAAAACTCATGGAAGAACTCGGTTTCTCGAAAGAAGGATGCTCAATCTATTTCTCCCTCCTAGAGAAGCCCTCAGGTGAGACTATCGAGCAGATTCTGGCTCATTCAAGCTTCTCATCGCGCGAGGCTGAAAGGGCGGTCAAGGAGCTTGTCGAGAAGGGTATTGTCAGGGTTAGCAGCAACAAGCTCGAAGCGTCAGAGCCCAAGCAGTTCGTAGCTAGGATTCAGGACATGAAAAGGACAGAGATGTCAAGAGATCTTGACACCTTAAACGCTAAGAGTACACGATTGTTGTCCTTGCTGGAACCCCAGTATTGGGAGCTGCGACTCGGGATCAAACCGGAGGACCTTCTGGAACCGTTGCCGACGCTTGAAGAGATGGAGATCAGGACGGTCAAAGTGATCGCCAACGCTTCTAGAAAAATCTGGATCTCAGCGGAAACGTTTGGCTGGTTCGGGAAGGTCAAAGAAGAAGTCTATCGCGCAATAGAGAGAAAGGTGAAATTTCGACTCCTGATGACCGCGAAAGATCCTGAGGCAGTCTCAAGGGCCCGCGAGGCAATAGGATTGGGCATAGAGGTCCGACAACCCAGGGAAGATTGGTATCCTGTAAGAGGCACATTGTCAGACGACAATGAGCTCGTGTTTCTCATATGGGCCACAAACGAGAGAAATGGCCGACGGCCAAAGTTTTTCCGGCCACACTTCACCAAGAACGACGGGATGATACGGGTCTTCGCCGACGCGTTTGACAAACGCTGGTCGGACGCAAGTCCAATCTAGAGAACAGCTGACGGGAACCGCGGATTGATCCACATTTGTGCACTACTGCACAGACTCCGGATTGATGCCTATGTTACGTATCGGGAATGACTTCTTGGCATGACCTAAACAACCCACCCTTGTCGAGTATAGCCCAATGCTGCCCAGGCGATTGCAACGTGCCTGAAAACGAGCTTGCTTCTGGCATGAATATTGGGCGGGACAGGGGGCGACAGCTCCGAAGGAAGTTCAAGAGAGTTCACCCGGGGGCGCTCACAGATTGAAGATCAAGACGTGTTTCCGGCGAATTCCATCACGTTACCGCCTTCAGCACTAGTGGTCGAAATTCGTCTAGTATCTCTTGGACTTGGCTCTCAGTCTTCGCTTCAACGTAAATCCTAAGCAAAGGCTCGGTACCACTGGCCCGAATCAGAACCCATCCTCGTCCATCTAGGTCAACTCGTACACCGTCGAGGTTGCTGGATATCCTGCCTTTGAGCCTAGCCTTTAGGGCCTTGATTGCGCGGTTCTTTGCTCCTTCCTTGCAGGGAATTTTCTCTTTGACCATATAGAACTTGGGGAGCCCATCAAGTAACTTGGAAAGAGATCTACCATTCTTGATCATGGTATTCACAATTAGGACTGCGGCGATTGTTCCGTCCCTGACGGGATGATGGGGAGCGTAGAAGATACCACCGTTTTCCTCACCACCCAGCAACGCGCCTACTTTTGCGACTGTTCTTGAGACCTCGATACTTCCGACCTTAGTCAGCATAAGTTTGCCCTTTCTCTTGCTAGCAATCTCCGATACCACCATCGAGGTGTTGATGGGTGTTACAACCCTCGCGCCGGGATGATCCCTCAATAGCTCGTCCTCGATAAGTGCAAGAGTCCGATCTCCCGGTTGAACTATGCCCTTCTCGTCGACAAAGATCGCCCTATCGCCGTCCCCATCATGAGCAATTCCTAGGTCGGCCTTTTCCTCTCTGACAATCCTCGAGAGGGCTCCGAGGTTTTCGGGCCGCGGCTCCGAATTCCGACCGGGAAACTTGCCATCAATGGCATCATTGATACCAATCACATGGGCTCCAAGCTTCCTTAGCAACCTCGGGGTGGTAAGTTCAGCGACTCCATTACCGGTATCGATGACAATCTTAAGATCTCTGATTTCGTCCCTAGGTAGGACATGGGTTTCGACTTTCTCTAAATAGGACTTTATTCCATCCTCTTTTCTCACCCGCTGACCTGGCTGACGACTGGCGCGCCATTTATCTCGATGAATGAGTAGCTCCATTTTTTCCTCTTTTGAACGATTGATCTCGATCCCGTCAGAATCAACTACCTTGAATCCGTTGTACTCAGGCGGGTTGTGACTTGCAGTAATCATCACTCCGGCCGAAGACGAAGTATTCTTCACCAGATATTCCAACGCTGGCGTTGTGATCAAACCAAGATCTTCCACATCGTTCCCTCGTGCAAGTAGACCCGCCGCTACCCCTTCGAGAAGCACAGGACTAGAAATCCGACCGTCCATGCCAACCAGCATTTTGTACCTAGGAAAGAGCGTTGCAAAGGCTGAACCGACACGGAAAGCTAGGGCGAAGTCAATCTCCTTACCGGCGAGCCCCCTAATCCCGTTGGTTCCGAAGAGTCTTGGTGCCTTCAATCCTTGGCTAACTCCTTCGCTTCCATTCTAGCAGAGAATAAGCGAGTTCGGAGACAATATTGACCCCTCGGGGAGGGTTAACTGTCCAGCTATTATTGACCCATTCCCTATTCTCGATCGCTTACCGATTACTACCCTCTCACCAATTATCGAGCCTTCGACAGTAGCCTTCTCACCAATCGATGTTTCTTCAAATATTATTGAATTCCGCACGATTGCCTCATCTCCAACACTCACGTTGTCGCTGAGAATCGCGAGAGGGCCCACCTTCGCGCCCACTCCTATGTGCGTCCGTGTGCCTAAATACGAGGGACGTAAAATCTCCCCCCCGTCTTCGCTTGCAACGGGTTTTGCGGCCTTTAGCTCTTGCTTCTCCAGGAGCTCATGGTTGGCTCGCACATATTCTGAAACTCTTCCGATGTCATACCAGAATCCCTTGTGCATCCACGACTGCATTCGCCCATTCCGAACTAACTTAGGGAAAACTTCCTTCTCCAGACTGACTGACCGGCCGCCCGGTATCGAATCAATAACGCCGGGACTGAGCACGTAAACTCCGGCATTCACATGACTCGTAGCCGAGAGAACCGCCGATTTTTCCTCGAATTTTTTCACCTTTCCGTTAGGATCGGTCAAGACTGAGCCGTAAGGAGACGGGTCAGGGACGGAGACCAACGCGATTGTTGCCTCTGCATTCGTCTCTTCGTGCACCGCTAGCATGTGTCTAATCTCGATATCGCTCACTATGTCACCGTTTGCGACAAAGAACGGGTCGTCCCTGCCCAGAAGATTAGCCGCAAGCCGAATCGGACCTGCAGTTCCCAGCGGCGTTTCTTCTACTGAAAACTTGACAGGCACGCCTGCAACATGGTGACCTACTTCGATCTTCAACTTATCTGAAAGGTGATTGACTGCTAGGATTATCTGATTAATCCCACCGGAGCTGAGCCAGCGTGCCATCGACTCAACAAGCGGCATGCCAACGATCGGAAATAACAACTTTGGCTTAGAGCAGCTGAGTGGTCGGAGTCTTGTTGCAAAACCTCCAGCAAGTATCAATCCTCTCAAGTGTATCCTAAGCAACCCGTGAACTTTCCGTTCGTTAGTCCCCTATATTGTCTTTAGAGCCGGACACAGAATAGTTTGGAACTACCGATGTCCAAGAGAGGAGCCTTACAATGGTCTCCAAGAGTGATCCTTACGGTCAAGACTGGATTGTCATTTTCGCCCTGTCAGATTACTGGCTTCTTTAGCATACATGACACTCCAAGCGACCCTCTAAAGATCGGATCGACCGGGGCTGGAGTGAACCTTCAACATGGAGTGACGACTTCGGTAAGAATTACTCGGGCGTCGCGAACGAAACTTTCTATCTCATTTAATGGAAAGCCACTCGCCAACCCAGTCGTTTCGAGAACCGTTGCTCGAGAACATCTAGAAAGATCGTCAAAAACATTGAGAGTGAACGTCTCTCACAATGGGATCCTCCCAATGGGTTGCGGCTACGGAACCAGCGGCGCAGGAGCGCTAAGTCTATCTCTGGCGCTTAACGAGGCGCTGGGTTCCCACCTTAGCGAGCTTGAGGCAGCACAGATCGCACACAAAGTCGAGGTGAAGCACAAGACTGGTCTTGGAACAGTTACTTCCGCGTTCTATGGAGGACTGTTGATACGGACCCGTCCCGGAGCACCGGGAATCGCAGAGGTCAAGAAAATCATTCCCCCGTCCTCACTAAGAGTTGTGTCAGGTGCGTTCGGACGGATATCGACGGCGGACATTCTAACTGACAGAGTCTTGAGGAAGAGAGTCAACCTATGCGGACGAGGATTAGTCTCGCTTCAAGTTAGGAGCCCTGAATCTAATACTTTCATCAAATTATCGCGAAGGTTCGCGGATTGCCTAGGAATATTCTCTCCGCGACTGCGCGGAGCTATCGCAAACATGCAGAGGAGGCAGATAACCTCTAGTATGATGATGATTGGGGAATCACTGTTCACGGTAGTTAGCAGAGACCGCGTCCCTGAGGCAAAGGCGACCATCATATCCAGTGGTCTCATTCCGGTAGTTAGCAAGATCTCTAGACATGGAGCTGTTGTGTTTTGAAAATATCACGTAACCATCCACGTTTTAGATCGCTCGAGACTAGAGAGCGATTGGTCCGAGGATTTCAAAGTGGGATCGTAGCCCAGCAGGGCTTGATCGCCCACGGCCGCGGAGAGGCGTTCGATTATCTGTTCGGTGAGACCACACCAAAATCTTCTCGACTCGCAACCAAGGCTGCAGTCGCGCTTCTATTGGGAGCAAGAAACCCCGTCATATCCATCAATGGCAATACTGCAGCATTAGTACCGCAGGATATCGTCAAACTAGCACGTTCAGTCCCTGCTGTCCTTGAGGTAAATCTGTTTCACAGAAGCCTCGCGCGCGAGCGAAGAATCGCTTCTTTGCTCAAGCGCAACGGAGCAGATCAAGTCCTGGGGTTGGAGGCAAAGGCAAGAATGAGGATCCGAGGAGTGGCAAGCCCAAGGCGGAGCGTCGATGCACATGGAATAGGTAACGCGGATGTTGTATTGATCCCGCTTGAAGATGGTGATCGAGCTGAAGCACTCAGAAAGGCCGGGAAGGCCGTGATCGCGATAGACCTCAATCCAATGTCGCGAACCTCCCGGTCCGCAAATGTCACCATTGTGGATAACATTATCAGAGCTGTTCCCGAACTGCTTCGGATCACGCTAAGAATGAAACCTCTTTCGAAGTCTAGATTATCTGCGATAGTTTCGAACTTTGACAATGGTAAAAATCTTGGAAAAGCGATGCAAGACATGATCCACTACATGCAAGGATGGGAAGCCTAGACTTGAGCGAAAATTCGATCACAGAAAGAAAAAAGGTAACGGTTGCCGACCTCTCGAAAATGAAGACACAGGGTCAGAGGATCGTAATGCTAACTTCATATGACTACCCCACTTCGATTATCGCGGATGATGTCGGAGTCGACTCGATCCTCGTCGGAGACTCGTACGGAATGGTGGTTCTGGGCTACGATACAACCATTCCTGTAACAATAGAAGAACTCATACCAGTATGCCAAGCAGTGAAGAGAGGCGCGAGCCATCCACTTCTGATCGGCGACATGCCATTCCTAAGCTTCCAAGTCTCTGAAGAGGATGCAATAAGAAACGCGGGGCGCTTTATCAAAGAAGGAAGAATGGAAGCTGTCAAGATCGAAGGAGGAAAAGAAATGGCGCACATAGCCAAGGCCGTCGCAAACGCAGGGATACCTGTGCTCGGACACATTGGCCTAACCCCGCAAACTGCAACTCTCCACGGAGGATATAGAATTCAGGGCAAAAACGCTCGCTCCGGTAATGGACTGATCGACGATGCTAAGTCGTTGGAAGACGCGGGAGTGTTCGGAATTGTCCTTGAGATGATAACAGAAGAGGTAGCTAGGGCTATCACGGAGACCGTATCGGTTCCAACCATTGGCATCGGTTCAGGCAGATACTGCGATGGTCAAGTCTTGGTATTACACGACATTCTGGGGCTATATCCGAGGTTTGTGCCAAAATTCGCGAAGCGGTATACTGACCTCGCATCATCGATAAGAGGAGCCGTTAAGGAGTACGCCTCAGAGGTCCGACTGGGCATCTTTCCCGAAGAGAAGCATGTCTTCAAGATGGACAACTCGGAACGAGACAAGCTAGAAGCACGCCAGAAGTCCTGAAAGCTTGCGCTTCAGCATTGTCGGTGCAGGCGCCATTGGCTGTCTATTCGGAGCGAGGCTAAAGCTGGCCGGTCACGATGTCACACTGATACATCAGGACTCGTTCATTGTCCAAGCAATCCGAAAAAATGGCGTTAGGCTCCAAGAGGTTAACGGAAGACTCTCCAGAGTTCGCGTGCCTGCTCGAAGGGGGCCAACCGAGCTACTTGGAACCGAGGTCCTAATCGTCGCTGTGAAAGCCTACGACACGAGAGAAGTCGCTGCGAGCTACGTCGGAATGGTAGAGCCTAAGACGACGGTGTTGAGCCTTCAAAATGGGATAGGTAACGTTGAAACATTACAATCTAGCTTCAAGAATGAGATTCTCGCAGGGTCGACCACGGAAGGAGCCCTCTCCCTTGGTCCCGGCTCCGTACTGCATACAGGGAAAGGTTTGACAGTCATTGGAGATCCGCGGAGAATAAACGAGGGCACCTGCCTTCGCATCAAGATTGCCTTCGATAGTGCAGGGCTCAAGACAAGAACTAGTTCCAATATTCGAGGAGTGTTGTGGACGAAGGCTATAGTCAATGCCGCCATAAACCCGATCTCAAGTCTGACTAGACTCCCCAATGGCGCGCTAGCAAAGAACGCGGCAATTCGAGAGATCGCCCGCAAAGTGATGGCAGAGGGGATATCGGTTAGCCGTGTCTCAGGGATCAGATTGGTTGGAGATCCGAGAAAACTATGGCAGAGAACCCTCTCTATGACTGGAGCCAACAAGTCTTCGATGCTTCAAGACATAGAGAGAGGAAAGATGACAGAAATTAGGCAATTGAACGGTGTTATTCTTTCGCAGGGAAAAAAGACACGGGTAAAGACCCCTGTCAACGAGATCCTGACAGGCCTGGTTCTGGGACTAGAAAAATCATACGAGCCGAGTACACTGAAGTCTTAGGTTACCTCCCCGAGTTGGCCCGGGGTCTTAGTTCTGACAGACCGCTTTCGTCTTTCCTGATTTCAAAGCCGTCTCGCATACCCGGATAGCTTCTATCGCGTCCTTCCCGGAAGGGATAGGGTCCAAGTCATTGCTTACAGCTTTTATGAAGTACTCGAGCTCCAACCGTAGCGGCTCATCCCATCGAATGTGGGGTTTAGTCATTGTTTTCGAATTTTCAACCGTTAACTCTTGAGTTATGTAATCAAGATTAATCGTCGCCTCGCTTCCCGTAATTATGAGGGTGCGTACTTTGCGCGGAGTCAACCAGTTTGCGTCCAAGAAACCTGTAACGCCACGACTGAACCGTAGCATGATTTCTGCGTAATCCTCAAACGAATGCTTCAATGAGCCGGTTTGAGCGTAGACTACGGAGACTTTGTCCTGCAGGAGGAAGCGCATGATGTCAATGTCATGTATCGCAGTGTCTTTGATCACCCCTACATCGCCGATTCTGACCGGCCAACGAGCCACTCGCCTCCCCGTAGCAATGATGACTTCTCCCGCCGCCTTCCGATCGAGTAGCTCCTTCACAAATCGAACTCCAGGGTTGAAACGTTCAATGAATCCGACCATTAGCTTCAACCCCTTTTTTGAAGCCGCGGCGTCGAGTTTGCGCGCTTGTTCCTGATTGCCGGTCATAGGTTTCTCCACCAAGAGATTCTTTCCGGCTTCTAGAATTTGCATTCCAACTTGGAAGTGTGTGTGGGTAGGTGTTGCAACCGTCACGGCTTCCATTTCTGGAATCCTCAAGAATTCCCGAACGTTGGTATACCAGGGGACCGAATATTTCGATCCGACCTGTCTCGCTCGCTCGCGATTAGAGTCGCAGATTCCGATAAGATTGCATTTGGGACTCTGGCGCAGAACCCGTACTTGGTTTTCACCCCAGAATCCGGTCCCTACGACACCAGCGCCGACTCGTTTCATGTCCCCGAGCTGCCTCTTCCAATCGAAGTATAGAAGAGGCCGGCTCTTTCCACATTTGAAGCTTCCAGAACCCTTGAGAGATCACATATCGCCCCTGGACGGCTCATTTCCGAGGCCAATTTCTGCGGACTTATTTCTCCAAAGTCGGACCTGTCCAGCGCGACCAGAGCGCAACTGGTTTTTGAGGCAGCTCGCAACGGTGTGTTCTCTATCCTAACGCCGTCGCCTAGGACTCCGGCTTCGAACCACCTATTGTCTCTGCCTGGATACACTGAAAGTATCGCACCTCGCCTTTCAAGCGTCCGGATGATTGGAGGAGCAGTGGGTTTCGGTTCTCGGGGAGATTCCAGACCACTGAAACCCAAGATTGCAATTCTTGTATGGCGGAAACGTTTTCCGCAAAGAGACAAGGCATTCTTGAGCAAAGCTATCACTTTTTGCTCTCCAGCCTCGTTGATCCGTCGAGCTGCTCTAACTATCCCGATGCTTCCCCGCGCACCCATGCTGCCGATGACGATGTTGCTTGCAATTGCATCTCTGGCCACGAAGTTCCTCGGGATCCCCAAGTTGTCGGTTCCGGATTGTCTGCAGAGATTTAGGGCCTCGGAATAGTCCACATCATCGGTTTCACACAAACTTGCCAGTTCGAACTCCAACGCTCGCAGGACATCTCGATATATTGGTCCGAATAGTCCGGCCGCCTCAGTGGCGCTGAGCTTTGTGCTGGTACTAATGGAGGGGAATATTGAGAGAAAAATTTCCTGCGCTATAGAGGGTGGGCTTGACTCGGTTCCTGCGATGAGCTTCGGTTTCTCTTTGAATTTCTGAAGCGTCTCACCTCCCCAAAATAAGGGCATGTAGCTCAGTTGTACGTCTCTGCCAACCGTATGGCCGCTGTGTTTTTCGATCATTTCTCGAAGAGTTGTACTAGTAAAGTTCGGGGGACACAACCCTGTAAACGTGAGGCTTGCCCCCTGAGGGAGAACCCTGCAAATGGTCCGAGTGGTTCTCTCAAGCTCACTAAGCTCCCTTTGACTTACGGCGTGTCCAGTTAGGATAACAACCGACGGTGGATTTGTCGACAGTTCCTCGACGCTAGAGAGGAGGGTGGTAGTTCCAGCCTTCCGGTGAATTCCGAGCAACCATCTCGCCTCGCCCAGCCCATCGGTTTCCGTTCTCCTCCTAGCTTCGTCGAATTGCCCTACGAGGAGGTTGGATTGTCCAGACTCAGCAAAAAGCGTTGAAAGCAGGAGTGCTTCCGGTTGGTTCCCGACGATTGCGACCTTGGATTCGGAAAGTTGATTGTTCGTTCGAGACCACCCATAATTTTGCCGGAGTCGGTAATCCTTGCATGTGAGGGTTAACGAATTGATACGAATCCGTTACAATATTACCGGTCGGACAAAGGGAAGTTGTCATCCTCACGAGATGGCGGCAATAGCCAGTTAACACGAATGGTATTGGTCCTCCTCATGGAAATAGTTAGAGGCTCAGATTATTTGCATCTTTTATCTACTTGTCGTTTGGTCTTCGGTGACTGCTCGGAAAATAGACTATGAAAGTCTGGATTGAGATTCTCACACCGAAACAGGCACTGTTCTTTGAGCCGTTATACCACGCGCTTAGGCGGAATGGACATGAGGCGTTGATCACAACCCGGGTCTACCGTGAAGCCGAACAAACTCTCGAGCTGAAGAAACTGCGATTCTCTGTGGTGGGACGCCACGGCGGGGGAACGGCATTCGGAAAACTAATCGCGAGCGCTGAGAGAATTACAAAGCTTGCGAACCTGATTCAAAAATGGAAGCCGAGCGTGGCCGTCTCCTTCTCATCAGTCGAGGCATCTCGGGTCGCATTCGGCCTTGGAATTCCACAAGTTGCGGCCAACGACTCGCCACACTCGTGGATGGTAGCCAGGTTGACAATTCCTCTTACAACTTTCCTATGCTGTCCATGGATCATCGGTCGATCCGTTTGGAAAGAGTTCGGCGGACCCATGAGGAAAGTCATCCTTTACAGGGCCTTAGACCCAGCGGCTTGGCTCAAACGTCATCATCCCAAAGGCGAGGTTCTAAGACAATTGGACTTGAAGAGGGATCGGCCAATTGTTGTTTTCCGAACAGAAGAAGCATTCGCATCCTATCTCATGGGGAAAGCCAGTGACAAGGAGCCTGTCGTTGCACCGATCATCGATGAGCTGTTGAGGAGGCGATTGGACTGCCAAGTGGTCGTCTCGACACGGTACGGAATGCAAGCTCCTGTGATAAAAAAGCGGTTCGGCGAAAGGGTTACCGTAGTTGACAGGATCATTGATGCGACTAGCTTGCTTTCACATTCGTCGGCGTTTGTTGGATCAGGGGGCACGATGACTGTTGAGGCTGCGCTCCTTGGCATTCCATCAATTTCTTGCTTTCCAGGGCCCAAACCCCTCTACATCCAGTATCTAGAGCGCCTCGGTCTGGTCGAGACTATTAGGTCTCCTCGGGAGATCTCCACCAGGGTTCATAGAATACTAACCGACCCGGAAGCGTTTGAAAGCCAGTCGAGAAGGGGAAAACAACTTCTAATCAATATGGAGGACCCCGTCGCCAAGATTCTTAGCACGGTAGAGCGAGCAGGGAAGCAGAGAACACGTTGAACGGAAATACCGCTGTCTTGCTGGATAAGATAAGGTCGAAGACCGCGAAAGTGTGTGTTGTCGGCCTGGGTTATGTCGGTGTTCCACTCGCAGTCGCTTCTGCCCAAGCGGGCTTTGGCGTAACCGGTGTCGATGTAGAAAAAGACAAGGTAGCCATGATCAACGAGGGTACATGCTATGTCGAAGATGCTTATAGCGAGAAACATCTACCGGAGCTTGTAAGGGCCAGATCGATCAGTGCTACGGCGAACCTGTCCGAGGGGGCCAAAGCCTCCGATATCGTCATCGTATGTGTGCCAACTCCCCTCAACGGCAAGGGCGAGCCGGACCTGTCATTTCTCCGATCGGTCGCAAAGAACTTGTCGAAGAACCTCACAGGATTCAAGCTCGTCATCGTTGAGAGTACCAGTTTTCCAGGGACCACTACAGACATATTCCAACCCCTGCTAGAACGAGACGGAAAGAAACCTGATAGTGATTTCGCCCTCGTCTATTCCCCCGAACGAATAGACTACGGTAATGCAAAGTTCGGGGTCAGAAACATTCCAAAAGTCGTAGGAGGGATCAACGACGAATCAACCCAACTTGGCGCTGAATTCTACAAGGCGATATTGGACGCGCCTGTTGTCACGGTTGGAAACCCTTCAGTGGCCGAGGCAACAAAGATGCTTGAGAACATATTCCGCTACGTGAACATCGCGTTGGTAAACGAGCTGGCCGTCCTTCATGAGACTCTAGGAGTTGACTTTATCGAAGCGATCAATGCAGCGGCGACGAAACCATTTGGATTCATGCCACACTATCCCGGTCCAGGAGTTGGCGGTCACTGCATTCCCAAGGACCCGTTCTATCTCGCCTTCAAAGCAAAACAGGTCGGATTCGCGCTGCGCTTGGTATCCGCATCCAAGGCCGTTAACAAAATGATGCCCGTCCACACCATTGAACGGTTGACTACCACACTGAAAACCACCAAAAAGAATCTATCAGACTCTACGGTAACCATCTGGGGCTTAGCATACAAGGGCGAGGTCAAAGATACCCGAAGAAGCCCGACCTTAGAGCTCCTTAAACTGCTCAAACAATCCCGAGCAAAGATTCGGGTCTTCGACCCCTACGCTCCACGTGTGACCGTGGGAGGGAAAGTCTACGAATCCAGTAGCTCCGAAACCGAATCAGTCCGAGACGCGGACGCGCTCATCATAGCAACAGCACACAATTCGTTTCGAAGTGTCGACCTCTCGAAAATAAGCCCGCTCATGCGGGATCGTCCTATCCTGTACGATACAAGAAACCTGCGAAACAGGAGAGAGTGCGAAGAGGCCGGATTTACATACCTTGCAACAGGACGACCGTAGAATCGCTGTCCATCGGTCGCAGGCATAGTTACCCTTATCCGGGAAAGCCTAGCCCCTCAGAGTCTGAGGAATTGCGTTGAAGAGACGGCTGATGGATATCCTCGCTTGTCCGATCGACAAGCACTACCCCCTCGACTTGCACGTCTTCGAGGAGAAAGACGAGATCGTCGAAGGACTGCTTGTGTGTTCCGAGTGCGGCCGCTGGTATCCAATTATCGACGAGATACCCCAACTCCTCCCCGACGATTTACGGGAGCAAAGAGACGAACTATCCTGGCTAAGCAAGTGGAAAGAAAACGTCCCGCCTCAAGTGTTGAAGGAAGGTAAACCCTTCAATCTCCAATTGTCACGCTGAAGAAACCGATTCCGTCCGTATGGGGACTTCCGGGAGGTCGTACCAACGCTTCTTCTCCCCAACCTTGTCACGCAACTTCCACTTGAACGACTTCGGAACCGTCTGAATCGTGTGAAGAAGCTTGTTGATACGGCTTTCGAGGATCTGTTTAGCTTCTGCTTCTAGCTCGTATTTCGACAGGAAGGTTAGAACTTTCCCCAACGTCAGCGAGATAGTCTTACACAAGCCCCAATCGTCCGCACACAGGCGCGAGACATAACCGGCATCAATTACTTCCTTATCTCCGGGCGCAATTTGATCGATTACATCGTGGTCCTTCAGAATCGCAATTAGATCTCGGATATCCTTCTCATTAACTTCTACAACCTGGAGTTTCGTCATCAACAAGTCGGAGATGGGGATAGTATAGTCATCAAGAGAGAGCCTCTCTCCGAGATGAAGAATATGGCACATTCTAAAAACATCTAAGAAAATGTCCACGACCCTCTGATTCTTTGCGTCTTCAAAGATCAACCTAGTGACGCCATGGAGCGCGTTGAACCTTTGGTTAGGCTCATAGCCAAGATCCAAGAAGAGTCTCCTGATTTCTCGACCTTGTTTACCCCTTCCAAAGAAATCCAAGTCAGGATAGGATCTCTGGAGTGACCTGTGAGTTGCGCTTGGACAACGATACTTTACTGCAACTCCACCGAAGAGCCGAAGAATGATCCCTCTTCCCTTTGCCTCGTCCAATACTCGTTTCGCTTCGTCAGATATTGCTGATTGCATGAGTAGGTAGCTTCTTCCACCCAAGCGCAGAAGGGTCTCGCTTCGTACTTAACTTTCGTATAACCCGAGATACTACGCCAACAATTACCCTAGAGGATTTAAGGGATCAAAGATCTCCCTTTCTCGGGTTTGCCCAAGACCAGAATAATCTTCTCCTCGGACTTTCATGGAAGCGACGTAGTTTGGAGAAAGTTCCTGAACTCCGCGTCCATGTTCAAAGCAAATGTCTTGTTGATGGGAGGAGACATGACGAGCAAGGTGATGGTTCCCATCGTACGAGAGCCTGAAGGAGGTTACACAGCCAACTTTCTAGGCAAACAGGTGAAGATTTCGGAGGAACCTCCCCTACGTTTGCTCTAAGGCTGAAGTCGAAAAGCTAAGCCAAGATCAGGAGTACGTCGAGAAGGTCTTCGAGGATCTGGAAGTGGAGATGGTAAGAGACTGGCTGTCTCTAATCCCAAAAAAAGCCCCAGATGCAAAAGTGATCATACACCCAGGGAACGATGACAAGTTCGTTCTCGACGACGTTCTAAGGGGTTCTCCAAACGTAGTTTTTGCAGAGGAGTCAGTCGTCCATTTCGACGATTTCCACGAAGCCGCATGCGTTGGTTGGTCAAACCCAACTCCGTGGCACAGCCCACGAGAGTGCACTGAAGAACAACTCTTGGAAAAATTAGAGAAGACCGTGTCGCAACTGAAGTCCATCAAGACATCATGCTTCTGCTTCCACGTGCCCCCATATAATTCCACCATCGACATGGCTCCGAAACTTGACGCGACCTTCAGGCCGGTCTATGAAGGAGGACGACCCGCGTTCGTACCAGTTGGATCCACGTCTGTAAGGAAGATGATCGAGAAGTATGAACCACTCCTCGGGCTCCACGGTCACATACATGAGAGTCCAGGATTGGTAAAAATCGGAAGGACCCAGTGTATCAATCCGGGAAGCGAGTATTCAGAGGGCATTCTTCGGGCTTATGTAATAGAACTGGAGAATGGAAAGGTTAAGCGGCTTCAACGGCTCGAGGGCTAACCCGTTGCGACTTTTCTGTTTCAAGAAATCCCTGCACTCGGTCTCGAATCTTTTGTGGCCTTACATTCGTCCTGGAAATCGGCAAGTCAAGATGGTCCCCATCGATTGACTTGTAGAGTCTCAGGTTAGGCCTTCCGTATCGATCTATGATGATGGATACGAATCTGTAGCTACGCCAAAAGCCAGTCGCAATTTCTTTCGACCCCTTAACAACGCTGAAACTCTGGGAATCGAATGCAATCAGGGTGTGAGACCATCTAAGATAAATCGCTCGGCCAATGGAGAATCCTATCGGAAAGGCGGTACTGAGGAAGACCAACCGGGAGGGCGTTCCGGAAAGGCCGTAGGCTTGAAGAAGATTATTGATGACGATTGCGGAGAGAAGGACAAAAGGCATGCTGTAGGAGACCACCACCGAAACTTGGGTTTTCGTCAAACGTTCCGAGTCTCTTCCCCTCCAAGCGACTTGCTTAGCCGTAGATGTTTCTCGATGCTTTTTCCAATCTGATTGTTGCTCAGGACGATTTGTTTCGATGATGTGCTTGCTACTGCGAGACCTAATTCTCTTTTGTCATAACGCGACACATAGGAAGCGATCGATGGCTGAATGTTTTTCCTTGAAAACACAATGAGCCAAGCCCATTGGAGTTCGTTGTCCTTGGAGATTCTTGTGATTTGGTCGATTCTATTCCTAAGCGTTTCCAAGCCTATGATACGATCTTCCTCATCGACGCAGAAGAGGGCAACTGAGTAGTTTGGTAGCACGGTCCATGCAAAGAATCTCGATATCAAGAATCCGGAATTTCTAGTTCTACCTCTCGCATAAAGTGAGAAGATCGTACCATCATCAGTCCGATAATCTCTGAAGAATTCTGTTAGGTCCGCTATCCACCTTGCCCTGCCTCGAATAAGTCCCCGTTCAAAGGCATCTACCGGTAGCGGATCTTCTTCAACAGCGCGCATGCCGTAAGCACGTTAGTGCGGTGAAATAAGTCGATCGGTCTCGGATCAAATTATCGTCCTGCGAGCGCAGACTTGCAGAAGGAGGCCTGTAGTCTCCTACTCGGGCGGGATCTGAGCGAAGATAGTTGAGTAGTTTATGCCCCGCCTCATTCTGTGAGCATAGAATACAACAACTCCGATTGCGGCAACGATGACCGTGAATACGATCGCGTAAGTGTCTGGGGTCGCTTGTGAGAGTTCGAAATCGCCATACTTTGCAAACACGAAGATATAGTCCACAGTTAGGTTTGCTACGAAACCAAGAACTCCCAAGAGGACCATTCCCCATTTGCCTCCTGGCTTGTAGGGCGCGGTGTCAAAAATCTGCCTCCGACTGGCCCTTAACGGGAGAATCACTAGGGAGAGAGTGAAGAGCGTAAAGAACAACGAGTCGTAAAAGTCTGTGATGGCCACCCCGCCGCTACTACTGAGGATCTGCCCGAGCAAAACATTACCTCCCAAGTTCCAGCTACCGGTCCCGGCGTCTACGATTCCCGACTCGGAGAAACAACCCAATATACCCACGATCCCGGTTATGATGACGGCATTTATCGGAGAATGGAATCGGTCATTAATGTTCGCAAGCGGGGCGGGAAGCACACGGTCGAATGACATAGCGAAGAGTATTCTCGAGGCTGTAAGAATGAAGGGAGGAATGTCGTTTGCAATCCAGAAGACTCCGAAGACTACCAGCAAGAAGTTGGCCGAACCCAAGTTGATCCCGCTTCCGGTCAGTCCCGCAACAGTGGTAGTCCAGAGCTTCACATTTGGCAGGCCTGCCTTGACAAGGTCTCCTCCTCCATAAGAGAGGTAGCTCCATGCGGAGAGAAGGGAATACGTGTTCCCGCTAGTTGTCGTAACGGTTGCGAGTCCTTTGATTGAGTCAGCAGCCACAACGGAAATGCTGACGTAAAGGGCGATTATCAGTACCGAAGCGAGTACGAGAGTTTTTGGGAGAGATTTGTTGGCCTGCTTGATTTCTCCTGCGACGAATGTTGAAGCTGCATACCCAATGTATGCAAAATATGCCCCCACCAGGGCGGTAGAAACAGCTCCCCAGTATCCCCCGGCCGAGGACCCGGCTGCATCCAGCCCCTGAGTCAAGGCACCGTTAACGTAGTCAAGCGGGGCGTGACCTAAGACATTGGTCATTCCTTGGGTGACGGTGGTCGAGTTCGCTTGGCTCAGTAGACCGAACACGTAAAATGTTAGGATCGAAGGAACCCAGAACATTGCCTGAAGTAAAAGGCCCGTTAGTTTTACCCCAAAGATACCAATTACCGTAAACACGAGGACTAGTACGAGACCTCCTGAGAAGAGGGTGATATCATTAATGTTAGAGCCGAAAGCGTTCGCGCCAAGCGGGAAAGGCCCGAAGGCGACTGGGCCCATTATCTGGAAGATCCCCTCAAAGACCGCGACAGCTATAATCCCAAAGGACCATGCAATGCTCAGAAACTCAAGCCATGCACCCAGGAACCCCCAAACTGGCCCGATGATTCTTGAAATGACGACGTAGCCACCTCCTGACCTAGGCATCGCCGAAGATAAGACCGAAACCGCTAGGACTGAAAGAAGGATTGCAATTCCGCCAAGAATGAAGGCCATCGTCATAGGGGGGATCCCCGCGAGATACTGGTTCTCCGGAAGTGGAGCTCTTCCTGTATATTGGAAGACCCTTTTCTGCCAACCCAAACCGATCGTGTTCGCCATCACGATGATAATAGCAGTAATTGCCCCTATTTCGCGGACAAGTCCTGTTGCCTTTCGGACGAATAACTTCTCTTCTGCCAAGGTGTCTCGTTAGAAGGGCTGATTTGCGCCCCATTGTTAATTTAAGCCTTTGCAATGGCTTCCAAAATAGCTTCTGGGGAAAATTTGACAAAATCATGTCATGATCCTAACAAACCTCCGTCAACAAGGATACGTGAAAAACCCAGACTTGGCATTGATTTTATCGTTTTGCGCCGCAGATATCCTCTTAGCTGTCAGTATGAAAAGATGGATTCCCCTTGAGCGATAAAGTCGACGAAAATGTTCGACGAAGAGAAGTCCGATACGATAGAGAACGCAGAGTGAGGATAAAGTGGAGTGAGGATACGGAATCGCTTGAGGAGGTCTTCGACCGACGAACGATAATGACAGTTCTCAAGATGCTGAACACTGGGATATTAAGAGAACTTCACGGCGCGATAAAGTCGGGAAAGGAGAGCAAGATCTACCACGGGTTAGACCCGAAAGGCAAAGAAGTAGCCGTGAAGATTTTCCTAACCACATCAAACATATTCCGGCATGGCCGGTTGAAGTACATTCGCGGAGACCCTCGGTTCAAGGATATTCCGCATGACACGACATCTCTCGTAGATCAATGGGCATCGAAAGAGTACAAGAACCTAGAACTGGCAGACCGTGCAGGAATATCTGTTCCGAAACCAATCCATGTGGAGAAGAATGTCTTGATTCTCGGGTTTATCGGGAAGGATGGAATACCTGCTCCAGTTCTTAGAGAAGTCCGGCTTCAGGCGGCGGCCGATTGGTACAAGAAAATCATCGAATTGATCAAGCAACTGTACGATAAGGCGAAACTCGTCCACGGCGATCTAAGCGAGTATAATATCATGATTCCCAATGGATACCCGGTCATCATCGACTTCGGGCAAGCAGTCACCACAGAACATCCAGAGGCCCGCGCCTTCCTCGAAAGAGATGTCGAGAACATCAACCACTATTTTGAGGGCCTCAATGTCAGGACCCAATCTCCAGCGAGGGTCATAGGAGCTCGATAGAAATTGGCCGAGACAAGGATGACCGCCGTAATACCAAAGGATAGAGTAGGAGTACTTGTTGGTTCAGGTGGCACAGTTAAGTCGACGATCGAAGAAAAACTGTTTGTAGATCTCAAGATAGACAGCCCATCTGGTGCGGTAGAGATTGGAGTGAAGCCTAATGCCCCCGATCCGTCGGGCGCCCTGCAAGCCAAGGATATCGTTCTCGCAATTGGAAGAGGGTTTTCTCCCGAGCGAGCGTTCAGGCTCTTCAGCGAGGACAATACTTTGGACATTATCGATCTTCACGACTTCTTCGGCAAGAATGAGGCCGAGATCCGAAGGGTTGACGGCAGAATCATCGGCAGAGAAGGCAAGACCAGAAGGATTCTAGAAGAACTGACCGGAACCGCCATCTCTGTTAGCGGGCATACAGTGTCGATCATTGGCGGCTATGAAGCCGTCACCATGGCGAAGGACGCGTTAGAGAAACTGATCAAGGGCCGACAGCACGGGACGGTCTACAAGTTCCTACGAAGAAGAAGACAGGAGATCAAAAAGGAGAAAGCTTTAGGACTCTGGGAAGGCCAAGTACCTACAGCAAAGAAACCATGACCAAAGCGGACCTCCCGGAGCGGGCCCTATGACAGTGGCCGAGGTCTTCCAAGAAATCAGCGCCGCCGACTTCTTTTATCGTAACCGAGATATCGCAGGATTCACAAGCCCTTCCAGGTCAATATACTCGACGATTCGCGAACTTGTGGAAAACTCTCTAGATGCCTGCGAGACAGGCGGAATTCCCCCCGACATTTACGTGCGATTGTCCCATGAATCCGGTCCCCTGGACGGTCCCGGCACCTACATTGTACGGGTAGAAGACAACGGCATAGGGATCCCGTCAAACGTAATCCCGTCCGCCTTCGGACAAGTTCTCTATGGTTCGAAATACAAACTCCGACAGACGAGAGGCACCTTTGGCCTTGGCGGGAAAATGGCCCTGCTCTATGGACAGATCACCACACATTCTGAAGCCGCCATAACGTCGAGCACAGGAGCGAAGTCCCGGATAGCTGAGGTAATTCTTCGAATCGATATCCAACAGAACAAGCCCGTCATTATCAAAAACAAGACTAGGACCAACAAGCCTCACTGGCAGGGCACAATTATCGAGTTCAAGACAGAAGCGGACTACTCACGGGCAATGCCCAGGATTCTCGAATACTTCAAACAGACAGCAATCATAGTTCCCTATGCAAATATCACATTCGTGGACCCCAGGGGAAGGCTCTACAAGTTCTTACGTGGCACTACAAAGGTACCACCAGCGCCCACTGAAACTTCTCCTCACCCTCATGGAGTTGACGTTGAAACCGTACAGCGAATGCTGAAGCTAACCAATGCTAAGAGCGTACAGGAGTTCATGCGAAAGAACTTCCAGAGAATAGGAGAGACCACAGCCCGCAAATTTCTCCAATTCGCGAGCCTCGGACAAAAGAAGAATCCTAGAAACCTATCGGCACAGGACATGGTCAAACTAGTCAATGCGATGAAGAACTACGATGGATTTCTCTCTCCGGATCCCACCTGTCTCTCGCCTCTTGGCGAAGACCTGATGGAAACGGGGATCAAGAAGGAACTTGGAATAACGGATGAGGAAATTCAGTCCGGCTCTGCCTTCGTGACTACTCTTCAGAGACGCCCTGCGACGTACGCTGGCTTTCCCTTCATCATCGAAGTCGGGCTCGCTAGCTCGAAACAAATCGAGATGCAAGGCAAGATTCTCCTATTCAGATTTGCAAACAAGATCCCACTACTTTTCGATGAAGCAAGCGACGTTTCATGGAAGGTTGTCGATACGGAGATTGATTGGCGCAACTACAAGGTCATCCCTGGTGAGACCCCTCTTGCCGTTTTCATTCATGTCTGCAGTACGAAGATCCCCTACAAGACAGTCGGAAAAGAATTCATCGCTGACCGGCCTGAGGTGGAGCATGAGATTCTCAACGCTATCCGGGAAGTTGGTCGAAACCTCAGGCTCTACCTTTCAAAACGTGAACATCTTACCCAAGAGAAGAGACGTCTAGACGTGTTCGAGAAGTATTTGCCGAAAGTAGCCCAGTTCGCGACGAAACTCGCCAAGGAGAAGAGAGAGCCAGACATCAAACCGTTGCTCAAAGGAGTGACCAAGTATGGTGCAGAAGAGGAAGAAGAGGAAGAGTAAGGGCGTAATCAAAGAACGGAAGGAAAAGGTTCTATCCGCGATGCGGGACCTAGGCGGACAGGTCTACAGCCAGCTCGACAAGAAGGAATTTCCAACCTTCCGCATGCCAAGCCGATCCATAGCCAACATACTATACGATTCCAAGACAAGGCAGTACATTCTGGGAAAAAGAACTGTCAAGAGAAGCGCGCGAAACGTAAGACATCTCCGCCCTTTCACGCAACTCCTCTGGACGGCTATGTTCGCTGACGAGCTCACAGAACAGAACAAGACCAGCACGTTGAGAGATGTGTTCTATTCGGCGCAAGCGTACGAGATGGACTTTCAGGACCAGCAGGAAAGCGACAATCTCATCACCGACCTAGAAACTGTGACTGGATACTCGAGAGAAGACTTCAACGTCTACCCTGAAGAGAGGAGCGCGATATTCGGCGACCTCACAATCGAATACACTGTCCCTGGATACGAAGGACGCCGGCTAAACCTAGCCTCTCACCCTGACGGCGTAATGATAGGACCGGCCCTGACAACCTCAGAGTTCATCCAACCTGACAGTCGTAAAGTCGACAAGGTAATCGCGATCGAGAAAGGCGGATTGTTCACGAGGTTCATAGAAGAACGCGTGCACCAGCGTTTCAAAGCGGTCCTTATCCACACCGCGGGACAAGCACCCAGAGCAACGAGGTTCCTACTTCGCAGGCTCAACCAGGAATTGGACATCCCAGTCTACATATTCACCGACGGTGATCCATGGGGAATGCACATCGCCATGGTCATTATCTCCGGATCCGCGAATGCAGCCCACCTTCGCGAGCTAAACACTCCAGATGCAATCTGGGGCGGGGTCTGGGCGACAGATATTGTCGACTACAAACTTCCGAGCGATCCGCTAACGGACTTGGATGTCAAGCGATTGAACGAGTTGGAAAAAGATCCCCGCTACGCTGGCGGCCTCTGGCAACGGGAAATAGACACCTTCAGGAAGGTTAAGAAGAAATCGGAACAAGAAGCATTCAGCAGATACGGGCTCACATACATTGTTGACGAGTATCTACCGAAAAAGCTGAAGATCAAATCCAACTAGACAAACTGTTCAAGTCCCAAAGCCGCGGTTTTCTTTATTGGAACGGGCTTCTTGAGGTCAAGTTTTCCGTAAACTCCATCGTAGCCTGGTTCGACAAATATGTTGTCATTCCGCACTCGAAGAACCGCACTTGAGACCTCTGGTCCAGCCACTTGCAACAAGTGATCTTCAGGCACGTCTAGCATCACAGAATATTCTGAGCCGAATTTTCCTACAAGCATATTGTACTTTTCCCAGACCTTCATCGATCCGGGATTGACATCTCCGATTACCATTGCAATAATCTCGGAGAGAGGGAGCAGATGGCGGTATCCAGTTGCGTTTTTAGGCATGTAGCCTTCTGGTCGGTCCGCAAGCTCTTCTATCCGCTCTTCGACGCCTCGAGTCATCTTCTTTCCGCACTTGGGACACTTATCGTCCAGTTTGCGAGCGTCCCTGGCGGACATTGAAACCTGACACTCACGATGTCCAGTCCAGTGATATTTGCCGTAGGCGGGCGAGGTCTCTATTGTGAACAAGAAGCGTTTAGGGTCCTTATCTTTGATCGCAGCGACCAGATTCTGATACGTGAGCTGCTCCAGATCGAACACGTTCGCTTCCCTTCCCAACCGCCACGGCCACGCGGAGTGGGCATCGGAATTGGAGACGAGACAGAGACGATCGAGCTGGGATAGCCGCCAGTTCATCCCGGGATCCGAACTTAGGCCAGTTTCGAGCGCGAATATCTTGTCAGATCGATCCTGGTAGCAATCGATGAGGCTGTTGAACCCATTGCTTGCCCCAAAGAGGCTGAACCATGGGGTCCAGGCATGTGCGGGAAAGATCACGCATTGTCTGTCGGCTTCGATCACTTCATCTACGAGCTCCGGAGCGGTCGCACGGAGCGTTGGCCGACCATCGCTCCCGAGGTTGCCATATTTCGCTAGTCTATCACTTACGGCATCCGCGGATTCTATCGAAGGGACGAGAAGGCAATGATGTATCCGTCGTGACTTTTCACCCAATTGGAACGTGGTGTTGACCTCCCCTGTAATCATGTACTGCACGTGAGCCGTACCGTCCTTCAACTGGTAGAGTCCTGAGCCCGGGACGGCTTGAAGGTCCGTCCTAATCTCCTTCCTCCAGTCAGGATGAGTGCAATCGCCCGTTCCTACGAGATTTAGTCCCTTGATTGATGCAAAGTAGGCAAGCTCCTTCAGGTTCATGTTTTTGCTTGTTGCCCTGCTGTAAGGACTGTGGAGCTGAAGGTCAGCAAAAACACGCATAACGAATGCCAGCGATTCCTCAGCGTCCCCCGTATCTATAAGACAGTGTTTGAAAGGACCGTCCGCTTTATTAGCTGTTCAAAGGACCCGGCTTGAACCCCGAGGACGACTATTGCAGAACGAAGTCCGAGTTATCCTTAACCTGTTCGTTGAATCGAAGGACTTGGAGTTGGTCACTGACAGCCTCGTGAAACTTTCTGAGGTTACAGATGTGTACGAGGTCACTGGTGAATACGATATTGTCTGCTTGCTCAGGACAGAAGGCATACTTGCGTTTCGCGAGGTTCTAAAGAACAAGATCCTAAAAATTCCGGGCGTGAAGAGTACCGTCTCTTCAATAGTTCTCTACACACACAAGCGCGACCGGAAACCAGTATCGGAATAACTACTAACGGAAGTCGGCAAACTGCACCAGTGGATCTGGTAGTCTCGAATCGTCCGGTGATTATCCTCATTTGGAATCAGAAAGACTAAATACTCTCGAGAAGCGATCGCCCAGTTAGTTCCGAGGGTTCCAAAATGGGCGATTTACTTCCAGAATCACCTTTCATGCTGTAACAATCCTCGTGTGCGTTTAATCCGGAGATTTTCCCTATGAGCAGCAAAGAGCTAGGGATTACTGTAAAGAAAGACCAAGACCTCTCGGAATGGTATACGCAAGTAGTGACCAAGGCACAACTAGCGGATTATTCTAGCGCGAAAGGCTTCATGGTTCTAATGCCGTACGGCTTTTCTATCTGGGAGAAAATCAAAGAGGATTTTGACAAGAAGATCAAGGCAATAGGGCACAAGAACGCTTACTTCCCGCTGCTCATACCCGAGCGACTGCTCAAAACGGAAACCGAACACTTCGCAGGCTTCACCCCTGAGGTCTTCTGGGTCACGCACTCGGGAGAAACGGAACTCGCCGAGAAGCTAGCCGTGAGGCCGACTTCTGAGACCATAATCTACGAGTCATACAGCAAATGGGTGAAGAGCTGGAGGGACCTACCCATTCTTATCAACGTATGGAACTCGGTAGTGAGGGCCGAGATAACGTCTACGCGACCCTTCCTACGAACGACAGAATTCCTCTGGCAGGAGGGACATACAGTACACGAAACGGAAAGGGAGGCAGAGGAGGAAGTGATGACAATCCTAGGCATCTACACGAAGCTGATCGAGGATGAATTAGCGATCCCGATTCTTGTGGGCAAGAAGACGGAGAGAGAGAAGTTCAAGGGCGCCGTGTATACGACGACGATGGAGGCTATGATGCCGGATGGCAAGGCGTTGCAAATGGGAACGTCTCACCATCTAGGACAAAAGTTCTCGATTCCTTTTGAGATCAAATACCTCGGAAAGGATGAGAAGGAGCATTACGGGTGGACAACGTCTTGGGGAATATCTTGGCGACTCATCGGAGCCGCAATCCTTAGCCACGGCGATGACCGAGGACTAGTTCTTCCGCCCAGGATAGCGCCCACGCAAGTCGTAATCATTCCCATCTTCTACAAAGAGACCGATCAGAAAGACATCTCCGAGGAGGTAAGACACCTCTCATCGCAACTTGAACAGAACGGGATAAGAACACTGATTGATGATCGAGCCCAGTACACTCCAGGCTGGAAATATCACGAATGGGAAATGAAAGGAGTTCCGCTTCGCGTCGAGATTGGACCCAAAGATGTCCAGGCGCAACAGGTGACACTAGTTAGACGAGATACGAGAGAGAAAACAGCGGTCCACCGTAGTGACGCGAAGGACCGAATCAACGGAATACTCAAGGAGATCCAGAATCACTTATACGAAAGAGCAAAGAAGTCTCTCGAAGGTTTGACAACCACAGTATATGATATCCAATCTTTCAAGAAGGTCTTAGAAGAAAAGGGAGGATTCATCAAAGCCTTTCTCTCCGACGACTCTTGCGAGGAAAAGATCAAGATCGAGACAGGAGCAACCGTACGAGTTATGCCCATGACAGCATCGAAAAAAGGCAAGTGCGTATACTGCGGAACCGACAATTCGAACGAGGTCTACTTCGCACGCTCGTACTAGCCTTTGATGAGACTCGAGTTCTTGTAGACCCATGACGCTCGTCGGAATAGTTCTCGTCTAGCAAATCGGAACTTCGAAGCCCCAATGCCCTGTACTGAAAGAGAGGCAAAAGCAGCGCCCACAGCCCCGGCCCAAGAAGGATCCTTGAGGGCCAGAAAGGTTGCAAGCCAGCTGCCAACGAAAATATCTCCCGCCCCAGTTGGATCAGCCACTTTTCCTTCCCGAACCGATGGTATGCTGAGGGCGCTGCCGTCCTTCCTCACCAGAAGGGAACCTGACCGGCCCTGCGTAATTATCACGAATTGAGCCCCCTTGCGCAGGATCTGCCTTGCAGTGGCGACTAAGGTCGCGGCGGGAGCGATCAGGCAAGCCTCCTCCTCCGTTGCTTTCACTAGATTGCACTTTGACAGGAATGGGCCGATGCTTCTTCTAACAAGCCGAACGAACCCGTCTCGGTCTGAGGTTCGTAAGAGACCCTGCACGTCCAAGGAGAGGAACTGGGAGCGTCGGCGCGCGTAATCTAGCACGTCGAGTCCAACTTCCCTGAAGACGGGTCCGAGGTGAATAGCGTCGAGCGAACTATGGGGGCCAGCGGGATTGATTTTTGGGCCGGAATGAATCAACGCTAGCTTCCGCGCGTCTCCGTGATAGGATATTCTGAAGCGAGTGGTGCAGGCATCAGACGTCTTGACCCTAGTAACATCTATTCCACGGTTTTGGATCGAGGACAGGATACTTCTCGGGTAATCGCGGCCTATGTTCGAGAAAACGGACACTCTGGCGCCCAAGTAACCAGCGGCAAGAGACGAGTAGAGAGCTGAACCACCAGGGCGGACAATGATTGTGCCGTTTCGGTCAAACTCGTCCAGGGTGAGGTTGCCATAGACACCGATTCTCAGCGGTTAGACCCTCCGATGACTCGGTTTCACTCTTCGGGAAGAGATTATGTACTCATGACACTCCTTGTGTGGTAGGATTGTTAGATAGTGCCTAAGAAAAGACGGTCTAGGGGACGAAGCAAGGGAGGCAAAGGAAGAAGCGAGCTGGTCCAATGTGCGAATTGCGGAATGCTCACGCCTCGAGACAAGGTCAAGAGGGTGACTAGCTGGGTGTCCCTGGTTGAGCCGTCGTTGGCAAAGGAACTGAGAGCTCGAGGAGCCTATATTGCGCGGCAGAGAGTCATGAAGAACCTCTGCGTTTCCTGCGCGGTGCATTTCGGAGTCTCCAAAGTCCGATCCGCAGAAGACAGACGCCTCTAAGCTAGGCCGCTCCTAGAGCCTAGGAGCACGGCTCGAGTTCTGTAGAGACGCTCGACAATAGTTAACGAAGACAGTAGGGCAATTAGGCCGACTCCGGCCTCCAACGACAAGGAACTAAAGACAGCAAAGATTGTTGCGAAGATTAGAATTAACAACCGCTCTGGACGCTCAGCCAATCCAACCCCCTTCAACTTTACACCCTCAACATCAACCCTAGCCCTAATGTAGCTCACCATCAATGACGCCGAAAGCGCCCACAGCGATAGCCATCCCGGGACAAGACCCCCGATAAAAAGACTGGAATAGAGCGCTATTTCGCCCACGCGATCCAAGACACTGTCCAGTATTCCTCCCATTTTCGAGATCAGATGGTACCGCCGAGCCATGGCACCATCCACCGCGTCGAAATACGTGCCAACCAAGAGTGCCAAGACAACCCCCCAGATTAGCCAGACCGTTCCCAGACCTGTTGAGTAAAGAAGCGAGGCGACCAGGGTCAGTAGGAAGCCGACTGCAGTGACTGAGTTCGGAGTCCATCCAGTCTTGTTGAACGCTCCCGCGGCACGCTGAAAATGTCCCTCCACTAGATACTGTATCTTAGAGAGCATTTGACCAGGGATGCCTCTACTAAACCGCCATTAGAGTATTGTCATCCCCATCGCAAAACCTTCTATTATGGTTCAATAATGCGATGACGCAAGGGCTCCACATTTGGGTAAGGTTGCAAAGGGCGTCAAATGCTCCATTGTCGGGTGCAAAGAAGACGCCGTCCGTTCCATCTCGCTAGAAGAGATCTCAAGGGCCGGTTTGAAAGCCTCTGCTTCAGGTCGAGGCTATCTCTGTAAGAACCACTACAAAGAACTCAAGAAGAAACTCCGGAAGGACAAGCAGATCGAAAAGTGGCGCATGAAACGATGAGACTACTGCTAGTTCATGCGGATCGATTTGAATACGAGGCGCGAGAAAAAGCAGTCAAAGAACCCGAGCCTCTGGACGAATCGCATAAGAAGGGAGCCCTCGAAAATGGGCTTGTCGTATTCTCGACAGTCGAGAAGAGTGACGAGCAAGAGCCTGAACAGATTGCATCAAACGCAGCCTCCTCAATTGAGGAAGTTCTCGGATGGCTGAAGACAAAGAAAGTGATGGTGTACCCCTACGCCCATTTATCCACTAGCCTAGCCTCCCGCGAGCCAGCGATCTCAATCCTAAAGTCCCTAGAGGAAAGGCTTGCGCAGAAGGGCTACGAGGTGAGCAGAAGCCCCTTCGGATGGTACAAGAGCTTCACGATAACCGCCAAGGGACACCCTCTATCTGAATTATCCAGAACCATAACGGTAGACACAAAATCACGACAGGCGGCTCCAGCGGTCAAGACTGAATACGCCATCATGGACCAGAAGGGAACCCTACACACTCCCGAAGAATTCGTTTTTGGGCCACATGACACAGAATTCAAGTCTCTTGTGGAAAAAGAAGCACTCAAGAAGGGACTGACAGGAGGCGAGCCGCATTTTCTAGACTATGCCCGTCGATTCGGGATCGAGTGGGAATCTTTCGCGGACGTCGGACAGATGAGGTTCGGACCCGAAGCGAACCTGATAATGGACCTTCTAGCGGAATACGCCGGACAAGTAATCCGACGGATCGGTATCCCCATACTGAACGTGAAAGGTACTAACATGTTCGATGTCGCCATCAAACCGATCAAAGAACACCTCCAACTGTTCGGATCCCGAGCCTACGAGGTGAAGGTGGACGAGAGAACATTCGTTCTCAGATACGCCGCATGCTTTCAGCAATTCTCAATGGTCAAAGACTGGACCCTAAGCTACAAGACACTGCCCTTCGGAACCTTCGAGGTTGCGGACAGCTACCGGATGGAACAAAGCGGCGAACTGCTTCTCTCTTTCAGGCTCAGAAAATTTCTCATGCCTGATCTGCACATCTACCTCAAGAGCCTCACGGAAGCCATCCGGATCGGAGACAAGATCCATCGTACAATCTACGAAGAAATCAGGAAGCTGAACAGAGAATACGTATCGCTCTACAATACCACACGATCATTCTTCGAGGCGAACAAAGACTCGTTCATGGAACTTGTGAAGGTAGAGAAGAAACCGATACTGCTCAACTTCGTCCCGGAGGGACTGTACTACTGGGTGCTCAACGTGGAATACAACATTATTGACGATCTGGACAGACCCCGGGAAATCGGGACTTTCCAGATAGACATTGGCAACGCGAAACGGTTCGGAATAGCCTATACGGATGAGAAGGGCGAGAAGCAATTCCCAGTCATCATACACACTGCGGTCATAGGCGGACTGGAAAGATACCTCTTCACTTTGCTCGACTCAGCAGTTCGTCTAGAGAGACAGGGCAAGAAACCAATGCTGCCCGTCTGGATCTCACCGACACAGGCTCGAATCATCCCAATCGCCAAACAATTCGTAAAGCAAGGAACGATGCTTCTGGAGACGTTGGAGAAGGCCGGGATTCGAGCTGACCTCGATGATCGAGACGATACCATGCAGAGCAAAGTGCGAGACGCAGAGCTAAGCTGGATACCTTACACCATTGTTTATGGGGAAAAGGAGATTGAGACAAAGGAGCTATCGATCAGGTCGAGAGCCGATTCTAAAGAAAGCAAGATTGGGCTAACCGCCTTTGTGAAGAGAGTCAAAGCTGAGATTGAAGGATACCCGGAAAGAACCCTCACATATCCGTCGCTGCTCTCCCAGCGTCCAGGGTACAAGAGAATGTAAGCTGAGCAAGGGAGAATAAGCAATTTATATGCAGCCATTCATAGCCCGTCGCGATAAGTGATTACCTGACTTGAACAAGGACCAATCATATGGCGGTCTGATATTCGCAGTATCCGCAATCGTATTCATCGTATATCTGATCTCCTTGACTGGCGAACCTTGGCGGACGTACGCGATCGAAATCCCAGTCGTTCTTGGTGTTCTAGGAATTCTTGGCATAACAGGCTGGATAGGTTGGACTATGCTCACAACTCCTCCTCCCGCGCCTTTGGAGGCTGAGCCGAGTACCACTGGAACCGGTTCGAGCGGTTCGAAGACCGAAGAGAAGCATTAGTCTCTCTGATCTGAGGTTACTATTTCCCGGGGTTTCCGGTTACAACAGCTGTAATTCCGGCTTTATCGTCTCTCAGCCTACTCTTCGGTGCAACCAGATGAGTGAGGCAGCGATAGAAAAGGTAGTTACTGAGATCAACGGTTTCCGCCAGAGGCTAGCTATGCTGAAGGAGGAATACGCCAGGGCCAACCGGGCCATGGCTGATAAGATGGCCCAACTCGGAGAGAATCTCACCCGAAGAGTCCGGGACCTCAGAGACCAGGTCACTACTGCTCCTCAGAACCTGCTTGGACTAGAGAGTCGTTTCATGTCTGGCGATATTCCGGAACAGGAGTACAAGTCGACAAGAGAGGAGTACCGGAACCAACTTCAAACGAACCTACGCAGCATCGACGAGATCCGCAGCCTTCTTATGGTCATGAGCCAACTCGAGTTGCGACCTGGTACCCCGGGCGGAACTGGCCAGGGGGGCATGTCTCCGCGCCCCTCACCAACCGATTAGTTTTGAACTCGACTTACCGTAGCTCTCCTTAGGGAGAGCATCGTCCGTTGCCTTAAACGGACTGAAGGACGGCGAGCGGGAATGGTTTTCGAGGAAGACGGGACATCGGGGTTGCACGGTTCAGCATGGCTTCGCGTGTTCGTTTGTACTCGTTGATCTCATTATTGTGAAAGGTTCGCTTCGCTAACTTACCATGTCGTATGAAGAAGATGTATTGGAGAGTCTGGAGGCGATGCGTGAGTTCTCAATGAGACAATCAGAGAGACACTGCTATCGAGGAGGAAGTTTTTGATCGAACTCGAAAAGGTGAACAAAACATGCAGCAGCGCCCTCCCCGGTACGCTAGACAAGGGGAAAGGCTCCTCAGACAATCCTCAAAGTAAGACATCACCAGCAGGGGCTGGGAAAAGCTACGGCGGGATACTTTCCGCCTCGTGAAGGTACGCGGCACCTGAAAAACGACGATCTAGGGAGCCACTAGCAAAACACAAGCTTGACAATAGTTAGAGGAGAGAAGAGGCTCAATTCTGAGTTGCAGCGTTTGAATCGGACGTGGGAGACCGTAGGCGTCGCCGAAGGCTCATCAAATTTACCATATTCTATTGCTACAGTTAAATAGCGTAGGGGTAGAAAGGAGACCTCGGCGGTATTTTGAGGTCGTTTAGAGTAGAAATATACTTTTTTCCGTAGGAATAAGGAATTCAGCTAGCACGTTCATGGTAACCATCCCGAAGGCGCTCCGAGCGCTAGCCGACCTTGTTAGACAAGGGCGATGCGGACAATCTAATAACCTTGTTACCTAAAAAAGGTAGCTTCCTCAAAGGCAACTCGCATGGCAGCAAGAAAGCTTAGTTTCACACGACTCGACCAGGGAAAACCACTCCTCAATCGAGGAACACTCGACCAATATCGACTAGTTGTGGTTTGCGTCCGAGGGAATGTCAGCATCAAGGAAACAATGAGCCTCATTCTAAAGGAAGCAATCGGACCTGAAGGACCCTGCCCGACCCTCGTGCTTGGACCAACCGCGCCTGAGGAGCTCTCTACCGATTGGACAGGTAAGGTAGGATGGATTACCTTCGTTGACGGAACATCCATGGCTCACCCTTCCACGAATGTAGAGATTATCTCCCCTGACAACTTGTTGGAGATCAACCTATTCATCGAAAAAGCCTCCCAGGGAGAAGGAGCGCAAGTGATTCTCGGCGATTTTCTCGACAACATCATCAAGAGCATTGGATCTCCTGAGAGCTTCTACTCATTCTTCTGCCAATTGGCCTCGAGGGTCCGGCTTAGAAAGAGAACCGCGATTTTGGTGATCAAGGAGGACATACACGAGAAGCCGATGGTCGAGATGGTCAAACGATTCGCCGACATTGTCCTTGAATTCCGTGACCAAGACAATGAAGGCGCATTAAGTGTCGAAATGAGGACGCTAAATTTTGCCGATAATATCTACACGAGATGGTTACCCTTTCCACAGGCTCTAAGACCACTTTGCATGAATTACACCTAAAAACCGAGGATTCAGCCCAACGTTCTGGGGCTGCAGCCTGAAGATCATCAGATACAAACGGATCTCCTCAACGAACACTGAGGCAAAGACCCTTGCCGAAGAAGGCGCTGCCGAATGGACCATTATTGTCTCTGAGGTTCAGACACACGGCCGAGGCCGATCAGGACGAACTTGGAAATCGCCTAAGGGCGGATTGTGGTTTTCAGTAATCATCAGACCAAGAATACCAGCTGAACAGGTCCCCCTTCTCCAGTTCTTGTTCGCAAATGCACTCCGAAGGGCGATCGAGAGAGTATTCGGCGTCCATCTAGAGGTAAAATGGCCTAACGACCTAGTAGTCAACTGGAAGAAACTAGCGGGCATACTCATCGAAACAAAGATCAGCGGTTCAAAAGTCGGGTACGTGATCGTCGGGATTGGCCTCAATGTGAATTTGACGGCCAAAGACCTACCGATTGGAGCGACATCAATCTTCATGGCAAGTAAAAAGCATTTCAGTTTGGAAAAGACGATGAGCTCAGTCCTAACGGCCTTGGAAGGACATTACAATGCCATCGAAGACAAGAAATCTGTCCTTAGTGATTGGTGGAATCATTGCGCCCACCGAATGAAACCAGTAATAATTGAAACAGGCAACGGTCTCGTACGCGGAAAATGTGTTGGAGTGAACCTGGACGGAAGCATCATCGTCAAGACAGATAAGGGAAACGTAGTGGTTACCGATGGGACGTTGCGATCTGACGTATGAGCCTGTCTTCCGCACTTTAATACGAGAAGCCCATCCAACGAGCGACAATCGACCATGACGATGAAGGAACTGTCCAAGGAGCTCAGCGATCTCAGACAAAAATCTGAGGCTGGTGGTGGTAAGGACAAGATCGAGGATCAACATTCGAAGGGAAAGATGACCGCCAGAGAGAGAATTGTTGCACTTGTCGACCCTGGCAGTTTCGTAGAAATGGACCGCTTCGCAGTTCACCAAACCGCCGACTTTGGCATGGCCGAGAAGAAGATACTCGGAGACGGGGTCGTAACGGGCCACGCCAAGATTGATGGAAGAACAGTCTACCTGTTCTCTCACGACTTTACCGTCTTCGGAGGATCTCTCGGAGAAATGTTCGCCCGTAAGGTCACCAAGATCATGGATCTCGCCCTCAAAACAGGCGTTCCGGTCATAGGGATCAACGATTCTGGAGGCGCGAGAATCCAAGAAGGGGTTGTCAGTCTGGGTGGTTATGCTGAGATATTCTTTCGGAACGTCCTTGCATCAGGAGTGATCCCTCAGATATCAGCTGTTATGGGTCCGTGCGCGGGAGGTGCGGTGTATTCCCCCGCCATGACCGATTTCACGATTATGGTCGACAAGACCAGTTACATGTTCATAACAGGACCCGATGTGATCAAGGCTGTTCTCAACCAGGACGTTAGCTTCGAAGAGCTCGGCGGAGCAAGACTTCACAACAGCAAGAGTGGTGTCGCGCACTTTTTCGCACAGAACGAGCAGGAAGGGCTGCAACAAATCCGGAAACTATTGAGCTTCATCCCATCCAACAACACCGAAGACCCTCCCAGAGCAAAACCGAAGCCTCCCTCCACCGACAAAGAAGAACTCAACGACATTCTCCCAGACAATCCTGACAAAGCCTACGACATGCAGGAGATCATAACCCGAATTGTCGATGGAAGTGAACTGTTGGAGATACAACCACTCTGGGCTCAGAACATGATCATCGGACTCGCCAGACTCAATGGATACTCGATCGGAATTGTTGCGAACCAGCCGAAGGTCAACGCTGGGACCCTCGACATCGATTCGTCCGTCAAAGCAGCGCGATTCGTCAGATTCTGTGACGCATTCAATATTCCCATCCTAACTCTGGTGGATGTTCCCGGGTTCTTGCCAGGAATAGATCAGGAGCACAATGGGATCATCCGTCACGGGTCCAAACTCCTCTACGCATATTGCGAAGCATCAGTTCCCAAACTTACAATCATCGTACGGAAGGCATATGGAGGCGCCTACGACGTCCTCGGAAGCAAGCATATCAGAGCTGACGTCAACCTTGCGTGGCCCTCTGCCGAGATCGCCGTAATGGGACCTGAGGCAGCGATCAACATAATCTTCCGCAACGAAATAGCAAAAGCGAAAGATACCCTAACCGAGAAACGGAAACTTGTCAAAGAATATCGCGAAAAATTCAGCAACCCATACATTGCCGCAGGAAGAGGATATGTAGACGATGTCATCGAACCGTCGGAAACAAGGGAAGCCTTGATCAAATATCTTGAGGCAGTAAAAACGAAGAGAGAGGCCCGCCCTCCCCGCAAGCACGGCAACATACCGCTCTAGTCCGGATCCCACCAGATGTTCAGAAAGATCCTTATCGCCAATCGCGGAGAGATCGCCGTTAGAATCATACGAACCTGCAGGAAACTAGGAATCAAGACTGTAGCAGTCTATTCAGAACCTGACATAGAGTCACAGCACGTCACTTACGCTGACGAAGCCTACCACATCGGGCCCGGACAGCCATCTGAAAGCTACCTAAACATCCCAAAGGTTGTCAAGGTTGCAAAGACATCCAGAGTCGAGGCAGTGCATCCGGGCTACGGTTTTCTGGCGGAAAATCCCGAATTTGCACGAGGATGCGAAGAAGCAGGCCTCGTTTTCATCGGACCAAGGAGCAAGATACTAGCTTCAGCCGCCAACAAATTTGAATCCAAGGAGACGGCCCAACGGGCAGGCGTTCCCATTATCCCTGGGTCGAAACTCGAGATTGAGAAGGTGGAAGAGGCGGAAGCCGAGGCAAATCGCCTAGGGTTCCCAATACTGGTCAAAGCCTCCTACGGGGGAGGCGGAAGAGGCATGAGAATCGTCAAGACCGCACGAGAATTACGGAGAGCTTTCGGGCTTGCAGCCTCCGAGGCAGAAGTAGCCTTTGGTCGTTCAGAACTCTATCTGGAAAAACACCTGAAGAATCCACGACACATTGAAGTCCAGATTATCGTGGGTCCAAGAGGACGTTTGGTTCAACTCGGCGAAAGAGAATGCTCACTTCAGAGACGCCATCAGAAAATTCTGGAAGAGACACCCGCTCCATGTCTGGATTCGGCAGCCAGGAAACGACTCGTGTCGATGGCCTTGAAAATTGCAAAGGCGACAAGATACGAGAATGCAGGAACAGTGGAGTTTGTGAGATCAGAGCAAGGCGACTTTTACTATATGGAGATAAACAAGAGGATACAAGTGGAGCATCTCATTTCAGAGATGGTGACTGGAGTTGATATCGTCGAGCAGCAGATACGGATAGCCTACGGTGACGGTCTCGGGCTTTCTCAAGAAGAAGTCCAGTTCAATGGCGCGGCCATGAATTGCAGGATCAACGCCGAGGATCCGTCGAGAAACTTTGCCCCCGCACCGGGACGGATAGAAGAATTCGTCCCGCCAGCCGGCCCCGGTATCAGGGTCGATACAGCCTTGTTCAACGGAATGGTTGTCCCGGAGTATTACGATTCGCTAATCGCGAAGATTGCATCGCACGGACGAACACGGGACGAAGCGATTCAGAGACTCAAGGGCGCTTTGAGTGAGACTATCATCGCCGGGATCGAGACGACCATTCCCGTCCATCAAACCATTCTGGAAGACGAGGGCTTTGTCGGCGGTGACTACCATACTCAACTCCTCGATAACAAAATCTCCGCGTGGGATTTCAGTCCACACGTGTCGGAAGAGGAGATCGCGATGCTCCACTTGACACTGAACTACCCCTCATCAAGACGGGACAAAATCCAATTACAAGCCAGTCAGAGCAAATGGAGAACCAATCCACAAATACAACCAACACCGAGGAAACCCCTCTTTGTCGAAGGACTCTAATCAGATCCATCGCCTCACTGTCAGCGGAAAAACCTGGCTCGTGACTGAGCTCGACAGAAAGAACATGGTTCAGAGGGTCGAGGTTGACGACGAAGAACTGAGCATTCGGATCCTCAAAGAGCCGTCAGTTGACCAGCCAAACCTGCTGGCGAGTATTGCTGGCAGGGTTTTCATCGGGAAATTGGAGGAGAGCGGCGAGGGAAGTGGCTACGTTGTCCGACTAAATGGAAGACTATTCAAGATAAGCCTGGAGGGAGGCCAACAAAAGGCTCAGAACTCAGGAGCAATTGCGGCCGTTCTTGGGCCGATGGTCATAACTGCGCCAATGAGCGGGAGAATTGTCTCGCTAAAAGCATCTCCCGAACTATTAGTACATGAAGGCGAGCCCATAGCTGTGCTAGAGGCAATGAAGATGGAGAATGAAATAGCAGCGCCGAAAACTGGTACTGTGAGAGAAGTCTACGTCAAGCCAGGAGCTTTGGTGAAGGCTGGGGACCGCTTATGCCTGATCATTTGATTGTCGTATCATCTCCCCTGGATTATCGAAAGAAGTCCTCTGTAGAAATCGAGAGATTCGGGATTTGCCAAAGCATCACGATTCGTTACAGGCCTGTTGTTCACGATATTCGCAACCGCAACCTCAACTTTCTTCATGTTGAGCGTATACGGAATATCAGGCACCTCAAATATCAACGCCGGAACATGCTTCGGGGAGGCTTCTTCCCGAACTGATCTCCTAATCCTCTCCTTCAGCTCCTCGGTTAGATAGTGGTTCGGGGCTAGTTTGACGAACAGAATGATCCTCTGGTCTCCGCCCCAGTTCTGACCTACAGCCAAGCTATCGGCGACCTCGGGGAACCTCTCCACCACGTTGTAGATTTCTGAAGTGCCGACCCGGACCCCGGACGCCTTTATCACAGCGTCAGATCGACCAAGGAAAGTGTATCCACCGGTATCGCCGTGAACGAGAACATAGTCGCCATGTCTCCAGACGTTCTTGCCCTTGGCCCTATAATATTCGAAGTAGGCTTCCCGGTACCTCTTGTTGTCGGGATCGTTCCAGAAGTACAGAGGCATTGGCGGAGCAGGAGCCTCGCAGACCAGCTCGCCCATCGTGTCGACGACAGGATCACCATTCTCATCATACACGTTGATCTTCATCCCAAGTCCCGGGCCCTGAAGCTCGCCGCCGTAAACCGGCGATATTGGTACACCGCCGGCGAAACAACCGTTGATATCCGTGCCTCCTGAGATCGAGTTGAGATGTAGATCTTCTTTGACTTCTTTGTAGACCCACTCGAACCCATCAGCAGAAAGAGGAGACCCCGTCTGGGAAATCTCCTTAAGCGATGACAGGTCGTAATCCTGGCCAGGTCTAGCTCTTATCGTTCTGAGATGATTGATGTAACTGGCGCTCAATCCCATGATCGTCAGCCTCTCCTCTTGAACTAACCTCCACATCGCTCCCCAGTCAGGGTACAAGGGATTTCCATCGTGCAAGACAACCGTTGCTCCCACTGCGAGGCAGCTCATCAGCCAGTTCCACATCATCCAGCTCGGCGAGGTAATGTAGCTGATACGATCAGTCTTCTTCAAATCAGCATGGAGCAGAACCTCCTTCAACTGATTGACCAGAATCCCCGCCGCTCCCTGAACCATACACTTCGGCCTCCCCGTTGTCCCCGAGGTAAACATCACATACACTGGATGGTCGGAGGGCAACTGCTCAAAACGAATTTCTCCAATTTCCCCGGTCGATCCGAGCTGATCGAACCCAATTGACCCAGCAAAGTATTCCCCACCGGGGTTCATCCCCAGATTGGAGACGATCACGACCTTCTCAATCGAAGGAATTGCACCAGCAACCCTCTCGACATTTGACAGAATGTTGAACTTCCTTCCCTTGTAGGAATACCCGTCAACGGCAACTATGACCTTCGGCTTGATCTGGCCCAGCCGGTCCAACACAGCGCCCGAGCCAAGCTCTGCACCACAACACGCCCAGATAGCTCCAACACTTGTCGCAGCCAACATGGCGACGACCGCTTCCTCAATGTTGGGCAGGTAGCCTGCTACCCGATCTCCAGGACGAACGCCCATCTCGCGGAGAGCATTCGCCACGCGCGCCACTTTTCTATAGAGGCCGGAATACGTCAGGCTTGAACGATCGCGCCCCTCCGATCTTGAGACGACCGCGACCCTCTCGTCTCGGAATCTTAGGAGGTTCTCAGCAAAGTTGAGTTGAGCTCCTGGAAACCATTTCGCCCCAGGGAATTTTCCGAGGTCATCAACAACCTTCATGAATCTTCCGGACGATACAATGCCTGCATAATCCCAAATGGCGGACCAGAATTCCGAAACACTCTCTATCGACCACCTGTACAGCTCGGAATATGATAGGAGATTGAGCCGATACTTCTCATTGACAATGGCAAGAAAGCCGGTGAGGTTGGCCTGTCTTACTCGTTCACCAGAAGGAACCCACAGTGGTTCTCGTCTAACGCCTACTGCAACCAAATCGGCCAACCGCTCCAATTTGCACTTGATAACTCGTCCGGGTTTCCCTTTGAAGGATTTCTAACTGGATAATTTATAGCCTTTCGATCACTCGATTGATCCGAGATGCGTTGACAGTCACTGAGGTAAGACTGCTAACTGATGGCTTTTTCACGCTCGACAAGAGCTTTCTTGTATTCGGGAAATATCAAGGAACAAAGTACAAGGCGGCGCTCAAGCCACTGTTGATACGAACGGAAAAGGAGAACATCCTTGTGGACACCGGAATCGGAACGTTGCCACTGAAATACGAGAGGTTTCATGAAGTCATCAGAACCAAAGAAGAACAATTACGATTATCGCTGAAGAAAACAGGGCTAGAGCCTAGCGACATTACGCTGGTGGTGAACACTCATCTACACTTTGATCACTGCGGGAACAATCTTCTCTTTCCCAACGCAAAGTTTCTAGAACAAACGGATGAGATTCGCTACGCCTTCTTCCCAGACCGCTTCATGCGAGTGAGCTACTTGCGGGAATTCTTCGATCTCGAAGGAGAATTCGTTCCACTGCGAGGAAGATACACTATTGAGGATGGGGTAGAGATTGTGCCGACGCCAGGGCATACGATCGGACATCAGTCTGTGATCGTGAAATGGAAGAACCGAAACCTCGTCTACGCAGGAGATGCAGCTCCTCTACCGGAAAACATCGAGAAACGGAACATCACTGGAATGATCTATAACACGTCACAGGGATTGGAATCAATTGACCTCTTACGAAGGATAGAGAACCCGGTATACATCTACTCCCACGACAACGAACAGCTGAGAACTCCTGCCTAGATCTCGCTGGTTCCAATCTTCAGAACTCGATACAGCCTATGACCAACCTCTCGCAATCGCGCGCGAGTAGGCCTTCCAGTAAGGGTCCACGCTAGGATAGCGCAGGGACCGCTTCCCTTTACTCGTAGATCCTTTGCAACCTCGAAACTTCGAAGTTAGCCTCCCCACAATCTGCGAAGGAATTCCCCGTGAAGACAATGTGGCCAATATCTTACCCGACTTGGCTGGTCTGGAAGCGATGATGAGGCTTCCCTCGCTCAAAGAGACCATCGGGTCAATCCCGAAAAGCTCGCACAACATCTGGGTTTCATCGCTGATCTGAATCTCTTCTAGATCCACTATCAAGCCGAGGTTGGATGCCGATGTCAACTCGATCATCCCGGCGATTACTCCACCTTCCGTCGCATCGTGCATTGCTGTGACGCCGCTTTGTCGGACCCCTACTGATGATGCCGTTAGCGCATCTTCCACTGTACTCACTTTGTCGAGATAGTTCCACGCCTTGTCGAACAGTCTAGCGCCGAGGGCCTTTCTCACGCTCTGCGGAAATGTACGGGTTAAGACTGCGGTTGTCTCGATGGCCGCTCCCTTTGTTAATATGATGTCGTCTCCATCTCGAGCCATGCTTGATGTTACATACCGGTCATCGGGACCCGTGGCCATCACGACGCCACCCCCAACGATCGTGTAGTCTATGCCCGCATATCTTCCTGTGTGGCCACCAATAATGGACAGTCCCAGCCTCTTGCATTCCCTGTGAAAAGACCTCCAATATTTTCCAAAGTTTAGGTCATTAAGGGTTGGTGGGAGATTGAAGTCAAAGAGTCCGTACTCTGGGGAGAATCCGCTCGTCGTGAGATCCGAGGCCAATAGATGAACTGACAGCCACGCTGATGCTTCTGGGCCTAGTGAAGGAATGTATGATAAAGGATCGGTGGTCGCTGCCAGTACCCGGCCACCACTGAGCCGAACAATCGAGTTGTCAACGCCGAATGAAGGGCCTATGATTATTTGCGATCGTGAAGCGCCCAAGGATCGATAGATTACGGACTCTAGGATATTTCGCCCCGCTTTGCCAAGCCTGAGAGATCTGGGCATAGGGCAGGGCCTAATCGAAATGCTGGACGCGAAATGCCCTCTGTGCAGCCACGACGAGTATCAGAGCAACAGGTATCCAAGCTAGGTCAATGAGCGTCGCGAAGTCGAAGGATGCGAGCCAAAAACCTTGGACCAATCCGGAGGAGCTGCAGCCTGGTTGAGTGCAGTAAAACGCGGTAAACGAGTAAATTGGCCAGTCGATGAGAAAGAAGGCAACGGTCTCATAGACGGTCGCGAGGGCCATTCCGAAAGCCAGAAGATGTCTTGTTTTTTCTCTAAATCTGTGAGCAATTAGAACCTCGGGTGCTCTCGCTAATACTATTCCTGGAATGAAGGTCAATGCCCAAGTGGAAGGGGCCTCGCCAAAGACGAAAATGTTGATAGTCTCACCAATCGCTGAACCGATTGCCGTCGACCAGAGGCTGACTTTACGAGAAAACAGAACAGCGATGGCAAGATAGAAGGGAGGTGCAGCCGTAATTTCTCCCAGCGGGTAGGGAAGTGTGAAACCAAACAGGACATTAGATATGATCGTTCCAACGGCCACTAGCGCCGAAAAGGCACCAATCCTCGCTATGTCCAGCACTGGATTATTTGGATGAGTGTCTCTCTGAGAGGTACCAGATGCTGATGGCGCCAGTGAATTCTGTACCGAACCATGTCGACGTTGGTTCATTTTTTCTCCTTATTGTGGGAGCGAGAAGACAGGCAGGAATCAGGCTTCGTATCGTCCCTCCGCCGGCATTACCCGGATCAGGTTCAAAGGGTCGATGGCAAGCGAAGCCATCCTCTCAGCCGGGTTTATCCCAGCTCCCCGTTGACAGAGAATAGAAGTGGCTGCGTATTTAAGCGCTGGCCGAAGGTCAGTCGGTTTCTTTGAAGAAATAGCGCGGCCAGTGAGGCCAACTGGTCTCTTGAGACTTGGGGCTAAAATCGACTTCGAGCTCCATACCGATCTTCAAAGATTCCAGTCGCGAAGTTCGTATAATGCTAGGCAACTTGACTCCTTCTTCCATGTCGACTATTCCTACCGCGTATGGAGTCATGTGTTTGAATTGCGGGGGTGAGACGTGGACAATAGTGTACGTTACGAGCTTGCCTTTGGTTCCGAGCTGGACCCATTCAACCCTTGAGGATCGACATTTCGGGCATATGGCCCTAGGTGGGACCATGATGTGTTTGCAGCGAACGCACCTTACGGCCATCAGTTTTCGATCCGCGCACTGTCGATAGAACTCTTCGATTGTAGGGGGTGGGAGCTCGCTCAATTCTCAAGCACTCCTCAAGATGTGAACCACGCCTGTGGCGCCGGACCCGCCTAGGTTGTGGGCGAGAGCAATCTCGGCATCCTCGACCTGTCTCCTGTCAGCCTGTCCCGTCAGTTGGAGATATAGCTCGTGGATCTGGGCTGTTCCGGTGGCGCCTACCGGGTGCCCTTTCGACTTCAGACCGCCACTCGTGTTTATCGGAATGGTGCCGCCAATCTTCGACGCACCACTCTCCACGAACTTGCCTCCTTGGCCAGGCCTGCAGAAACCCAAGTCCTCACAAGCGATTATCTCTGCTATCGTGAAGCAATCGTGGACCTCTGCAACGTCGATGTCCTTCGCCTTTACATCCGCCATCCTGTAGGCCTCCTGAGCGGCTTGTTTTGCTGCACTGATAGTCGTGAGGCTATCACGTTCGTGCAGACAGAATGTGTCCTGAGACTGTCCCGAGCCGATAATGTGGACATAGTTGTCGCTGAGCTTCTTCGCAAGCTTCGGGGAGGTCAGGATGAGACAGCTGGCTCCGTCTGTTATGAGGGAACAGTCGTACAGTTTGAGAGGCCAGGCGACCATACGAGATTTCATGACCTCATCGAGGGTCACTTCCTTTTGCATGTGGGCCTTGGGGTTCAGTGAGCCGTTCTTGTGGTTCTTCACCGCCACAGCAGCCATTTGTTCCTCGGTCGTGCCATAATCATTCATGTGGACGGTTGCCATGAGGGCGAAGAGCCCTGGGAATGTCATGCCGTTCCACTGTTCGAAGGGGTAGTCTGACGCTGTCGCCAGTATTCCCGTAACCTCTGGCGTCGGCTGATTCGTCATTTTTTCCACGCCCCCAACCAATACAATGTCATAGAGGCCGGACTTGATCGCCATTATCCCGCAGCGAAGAGCTGATCCTGAAGACGCGCAAGCGTTTTCGATCCTCGTTGCAGGCGCCGGCAGCAGGCCCGCCCAGCTCGCAGCTATCGGAGCATCATGCGCTTGGTGCTCGTAGGCTTCACTCATCTGGCCGATGAACGCGGCTTTGATATCTTTGCCCGGGTCTAGATCCTCGACCCTGTGAAACGCTTCTAGGGCTGCCTCTGCAAACAGCTCACGGGCATAGACGCCTTCCCGCCGGCCAAACTTGGAGAGGCCTGCGGAAATTATTGTAGCCAGCGGCTTGACCCGACGCGGGCGACGCAACTAAATCTAGAATCAAGGCGTGACTCTTCACTAAAATAGGCTTCCTTCGATTGGAAACGCCGAATTCGCCGCATCGTCTAGTCCAACCGGCAG
>VBBS01000045.1:0-12556 GCA_005888745.1 Candidatus Bathyarchaeota archaeon
CAACAACCGGGAGCACGACCCATGATCTTGCTCCATCAAACGAAGGATTCAAACGAGCTATAGCAAGGCCGGCGAACAATAGAAAGAATCCTAGCTGCACAATAGTCCTAACTGGCCAATAGTAGATTCTCCCCCGACGCAGTGCATGCCAGAGCCTTTTGGCAATGCCGACTTGCGGTTCGGTTGTAGCGACAGGTTGCATTAGGATATCCAGCTTAGCCAAAGAAGGGAACGGACTGACGCACCGCTTGCTCGATAACGGTCCACTGTTCCGAGTAAACGCCTAGCATCATGGCCGCCAAGCCTAGGAATAGAGTGAGGGTTGCGATGACGCGATTCAGCTTGGATCACCATTAACTCGGCGAATCAGTTTGGCATCCCCCGAGTTTCCGTAGTTATATTGTTTCCGAAGACTATTCTAGGTCCGGTTGTCTGTGTATGACATAGACAAGTCTTTAATAGCGTGGAAACGAACGGAGCAAAAATTATTCTTGACTAATGGAGGATATGCTTACGGACGATAAGAAGCCTAGCGCCTCCACAACGACCTCGCCTCTTCCTACTTCTACACTTCCACCTGCCTCAACGTCCCCCCAGGCGGCGCCAACCAAGAATCCTCTAATCTCTCGACGAAGATTCCTCCAAGGAACCCTAGCGGCGTCCGCGGTTCTTGCCGCGGCATCAGTTGGAGCCTCAGGCCAAATCCTGGGACCTCTTATTCCGTCCTCAGCTACCAGCCAAGAAATCATTAGCTGGGTACAACTTGACAACCAGTACCAATTGGTAAAGGATAAGCCCGGGAAGTTTCAACCGATAAACTATTCAGAATTCTTCTATTTTCCATACGACTCCTCGGTCAGCCCGTATTACAAGAACGTAATAGCGAGACTACCCGATCCCCTAGTGAACCCTCTAAACGCGTCAGACCCCAAACTCAAACACGTGGCAGCGTTCAACGTTACATGCGTCCATCTGAGATGTCTAGTGAATCCTGGATATGATACTGCTTCGGGCGAGTTTAGACTCCAGTGCCCGTGCCACGGATCCCAATACCGTTTAACTGACGGCGTTCCCGTCGCAGGGCCCGCATACGATCTCGGATTGAATCCTCTTCCCGAAGTCCAGCTCTCAGTTGATGCGAACGGGAAGATCAGCGCTGTCGGAAAATTGAACGGAGAACCCGGAATTGGCCGCACCCAGTAGTAAGAAGAAGGGCGTCCTCGACCCTATCATCGCCCTCCTCAAGTGGACTTGGGTGAGGTTGGAGCGTACACTTCTCCTCGGACTCAAGATAGTCTTTCCTTCCAGGTTCATCAGCCCGCTCGGCTTTCTAGGAATGCTGACGCTGATCGTATTCATCGTACTTGGCGTCACAGGCGCTCTGTTGCTCTTTCACTTTACGCCTTTCTTCGGCAACTGTCCTCCCGCAGCCAACGGAACCTCGTACGTTCCAACCGCAACTTGCAACCAAGCCTACAACAGCGTACAATCAATCAACAACAATGTGGCTTGGGGATCGATTATCAGGAACATCCATTACCACGCTTCGAACGCTATGGTTCTCCTGGCGGTCATGCACATGTTCTACCAGTATTTTGGAGGCCGATACAAACTCCGATATGAGATTCTCTGGGTTACTGGAATTATCCTCGGAGTCGTAACCGTGATCGAAGCTTACACCGGTTACGACCTGATCTTTAACATTAGAGGACAACTAGCCATTAACATTGGACAGACTCTCACGTTTTACAGTCCCGTGATTGGCGCAGATCTTGCCCGAATAATATTCGGGTTCAGCTTCAACGACCTTGCCATTCGATTCTACGCTTTCCATGTCTTCATAATACCAATAATCATGCTGGCAATAATGGCAGTTCACCTTCCACGGAACCTTGTTCTGGACATTCCTGTTTCCTCAGCCATAACCGGGGTGATTTTGATCATGGGTGGACTCTTCCCTGTGGATGTAGGCGTGAAATACGACCCCAATGTGCAGACCCAGATCACATTTCCAGAGTGGTACTTCACTAGCCTCTACGCTTTCATCAGGGTTAGAGGACTTGCTCCCTTCATAGCGGGAGCCATAATCCCAACAATATTCGTCCTGATCTTCACGGTTGCCCCGTTCTTTGATAGAGGAAGAAAGATAGCAATGATCGACCGGCCATTCTGGGTCGCCCTAGGTGTAGCATCGCTGGGACAGATCGCGATAGTGACTGTCTGGGGTTTCAGAGCCGCAAACCCACTGGTCGTACTTACAGACCCTGGGCAACTAGTCATTGACTCGACGCTCTTCTTCGGATCCTTATTGCTCGCCATTGCGTTGGCTTACGGCTTCGTCTACGCGTTTGTTAGATGGAGGCGTGCCAAAATAGATGCTCTTCGGGCAGCCAGGAAACCCATACCTTTTCGAAGATTACAACCGTATTTGTTTTCCAAGAGCGAAGTCTATTCATTGCTGGGCGGTCTTCTACTCTTGCAAGCGTTCCTAGACGTATCGATATTTCGGGCGTTACTAGAAAACCTCAACAACTTTGTCCTCCTTGAAATTGGAATGGTCCTAGTCGCGTTCGCTGCGGCGGTTCATATATACCGGATATCAAGTCAAGCGAAGTGATTGATGGATAATGCAAGTTCCGAAGAGACACTTGCCAGTCGTCGGCTTGCTGGGTTTAGTCGTCATAGCTGTGGCTGGAGGAACTGTCTACTACTACCAGTTTCTAACCCCTCATCAATCCAGCTGTGGTACTCCTTCCCATCGACTCATATTCATGACGGCCGAGATCCAAGAAGTTGGGGGCTTCAAGGTCTACAATACAGCATTCCTCAATCAGACTACGCTACCGGCATTCAATGCCTCCGGTCCAGCCCTTGGGGGCGTTAACTTCAAGGACTACAAACCGTCCTCAAGTGACAACAAGACGATTAACGTGAACGTGGGCGATGAGGTTACTTTCTATGTCAACGCGATAGACTCCAAAGACTCGAGACAGGTTTCGAGTTCTCACGGGTTTCAGATCTCCGGCCCTGCTACCCTTGCCATTGTTGATGGGAGCCTCCCGGCGGCGGGAGCCACCATTCCATTCGGCACATGGTTCAGCGTCACGATTAGATTTGATACGGCAGGTGCGTACATTTACTTCTGCACAGTCGTCTGCAGTGCCCAACATGGTTCTATGAACGGAAATATTTCCGTCTCTTGCGGGACGTCGGTTTGAAAAAGTCGTGGTAGCATGTGGTATCTGAAGCCCTCCTCGCCCATCGTGGTCAGGCTTCACTAAAGGAACGCGTTCACACATACTACGAGTATACTAAACCGAAGATCTGGTACCTCCTAGTTTTCACCTCGCTCACAGCAACCTTCGTCGGTGGAAGTCTACTCCTAGGCGGTCTCTCTCCAGCCAGATGGGTCATAGCAGCTGTCGCGATCACATCAGGATGCGCGGGATGCAACGCCCTGACTAACTATGTCGACAGAGACATCGACGCGGTAATGAGCCGCACCAGACACCGTCCCATTCCAAGCGGAAGAATTACGCCTGCCGCGGGACTCAGATTCGGCCTGGCTCTAGTTGCGATATCCATCCTGTTGTCATTCACATTGAACCTGCTCTCTGTGCTTTGGATGGCTCTCGGAGTCCTCGATAACGTCGGGGTTTACAGTCTATTGTTGAAAAGACGCAGCGCCCTGAACATTCTTTTGGGAGGATTTAGCGGTGGACTGCCAGTGCTCTTCGGATGGTCCGCAGCAACACCAGGCCCGATCGGAAGCATCTCTCTTCTCCCAGTCCTCATGGCGGGGTTGGTATTCCTATGGATTCCGATCCACATATGGTTCCTCGCAGTTACCTATCGAGCTGACTATGCCAAAGTCGGCGTCCCGATGCTCCCTGTGGTAATCGGATCTGTACCGGCGATTCGATTGATAGTAATTTTCTCGATGATTCTCTTTCCGTTTTCCATAGGCGTCTATCTACTTGGCCACTTCGGCCTAGTCTACGGTCTCGTAGCGCTTCTCGGAGGTCTGATGAATCTGATCGGTAGCGTATGGGTCCTCTACAAACCAACGGAGACGAATGCCTGGAAAATGTTCAAGATTTCCAGCCCCTATCTCTTCTTACTCTTTCTGGCAATGATCATAGACGTGGCAGTGAGAGCCTAGGCCAGCAGTCTCATGAAAGTTCCCATTCCCCCTGGAATCTGACACATTATCACATCTGCAATCCTTTTCGTGCCCATCATCCGTAGCATCAAGTCGAAGAGAAACCCGTGAGCCATGACCCTGTCTGAAGCTTGACGCATCAGTTTTGAGTTCTCCATCTCTAGGCCAATCTGTTCCTTCCAAGAAGCCTCATAGCTTGACAGGGGTGTCTGATGCTCGAAATAGTTAACCGCAGCCTCCCCCGCCAAGTCCCCTGTAATCAGAGCCGTCTGTATGCCACCGCCGTTTGTAGGCATAACCATTCCAGCAGCATCCCCGACCGCCATAACTCGATCGGAGTAAGTCCGGGAAAGAGGTCCATCGACTGGTAGGCTATCACCAATCATAGAGGCTTTGTTTCCGCCAACCAACCGCTTTGAGGCGACCGCATTCTTCTCGATAAACCCGTTGAGGAGATCGCGTATCTGCCAGTCTCGCCTGACGTATGGCTCTCTGATCCCGATTCCGACGTTTGCCCGTCCGTGTCCCTTCGGGATTATCCACCCGTACCCGCCCGGCGAATATCGTGGGTCCATGTACATCTCAGCAACATCCTGCTCCACATTGAGGTCGGTCATCAGGTATTCTATGTTCGTCGCAACCGCATAGGGACCCGCGTAGGCCCTTTCGGGAAGACCGGCTCTTTCCGCGGTCTCACTGGGATAACCGTCTGCCGCAATGATCACATCACCATGTACCGCTTTTTCCCGGGTCGGTCCGACCCAACCTCCCTGATCATCCGGAAAATAGTGAGCCTGGACTCCAATGTCGATATCCGCCCCGTGACTTCGAGCAATATCTCCCAGATTACTCTCGAATACATGGCGATCGAGAATGTAGGCGCCGAATGGAAACTCGAACTCGCGGCCTTTCGGACTTATCAAGCGAATGGAACGACAAGTCGTATCGACAGACTCCGGCGGCGCGTCGATCACGGTGAGATTCTTGACTCGAGGAACTAGTTTCTCCATCTCAGCCTTGACCGGAAAATATTCCCCGCACCTGACCGGCGTGCCGAGAATCTTCTTTTTCTCGAAAACCTTCACTTTCAGGCCCTTCTTTGACAGGTGGACTGCCGCAGAAAGACCGCCAGGGCCACCGCCGACGATTACAACGTCATACTTGCCACCGTTCAAATCGCCAGCCCTTCTCATGTACTTGGCTTGAAACGATCGATAGAAGTGATTTATGCGTTTGGCCAAGTTCACATTTGTTCGCGCGATCCAGTGAATAGATTTATAATGCGGCGGAGGCGGGTTGACGGAAATTCCATAGTTTGAAAAAATAGCAGGCACCAAAAACTTGGCGTTCGACCCTCTTCTACTAACGACCTCTCTCGCGGTCGTCGGGGTCATCGCCTCTGTAATTCTCGTTCTGTCGGTCAAGAAATACCCTACCTACATCTCCTAGACGAGTTCAGACGCATGGTGAACGTTTGCATTGCTGTCGGAATAGAAGAGAGCGTTACAAGTCTCAAGACATTATCGACCAGATCGTATCACCGTCTCAGCTATGGTGTTCTCGGCTACTATAGACTCGGGGCTATCAGCACAGCTACCAGCATACTCCGCAACTATCGAAAGGCCAACAAGAAGAATCCTCGAACAAAGATTCCATATGCTAGGAAGCTGATGCTGACTACTTGTTACGGGTTCAAGATTCAGAACAACCATCTCAGACTGCCAATCAAACCACGAAAATACGTCTACGTCAAGCTGAACAATCACATGCTCAAGGCTCTCGCGGGGCTGGACGTTCGCTCGGTTACCGTGACCCCACATTCGATCAGCATAAGCTACGCGAAAGAGACGGTTGAGACAAAGCCCGTAGGATTTGTTGGTGTGGATCGGAATCTGGACAATGTGACAACCGCATCAACGGACGGGAGAATCGGAAGATACGACCTGTCAAAAGCAACCAGGATCAAGTCTGGCTACCGCTGTGTCAAGAGCCATTTCAAAAGAAGCGATAAGCGGATTATAACTCGCGTCTTCTCCAAGTATGGAGAGTTGGAGCGGAATCGTGTCCAACCATTACTTCACAACGTGTCCAGGAGAATAGTTGACGAGGCAAAGACGCGACGCTATGGTATAGTCATGGAGAAGCTGACCGGGATAAGACGGCTCTACCGTAAGGGTAATGGACAGTCCAGAAACTATCGGGCTAGGATGAACAGCTGGAGCTATGGAGAGCTACAACGACAGGTAGAGTACAAGGCGCGATGGGAAGGAGTCAAAGTGATCTATGTTCCTGCTAGAGACACTTCCAAGCGGTGCTCAATATGCGGGTACAAGACCCTAGAGAGCGCCCAACGAAAGCTATGGTGTCCACAATGTGGAGCGATGCTAGACAGGGACGAGAACGCGGCTAGAAACATAGCCACGGGAGGGCTGAGGTTCGGCCCCTACGGGCCTCCAGGTGAAGCAATGGTAGAGGAACGGGAACCCGAGAACACGACCCTAATCCTCAAAGTCGATGGAGGCAAGTTAAGTCAACCAACCAACGACAACAAATATCCGACAAAGACTTAACAGAACCTAAATCTATTCACTGGATCGCACGAGCAAGTGGGCCAAACGCAGATTTATAATGCGGGCCGAGGGGGTTGACGGAAATTCCATAGTTTGAAAGTAGCAGGAACCAAAACTTGGCGTTCGACCCTCTTCTACTAACTACTTCACTCGCGGTCATCGGGGTCATCGCCTCAATAATCCTAGTTCTATCGGTCAAAAAGTATCCCATCGGGAACGAGAAAATGATCGCGATATGGAAAGCGATCATGGAAGGCTCCACCGCATATCTCAAGAGACAGTTCCGAACAATCGGCATAATCGCAGTAATCATCGCTATCGTCATGGTTGCCGCTTTCGGCGGAATCTTCAGCCTCACCTATGGCGCAGAGATAGCCTTCAGCTTCCTGCTAGGAGTAACCTTCTCCCTAGTAGCGGCTTACATCGCTATGTATTCCGCTACAAACGCGAACGTTAGGTCCACCGCCGCGGCGGAAAAATCGACCTATCTGGCTTTGAGAGTGGCCACGCTCGGAGGTGGAGCGCTTGGATTGGCGGTGATCAGCATGAGCCTTCTCGGTCTCTCTCTCCTCTACGCTGCCTTTGGCGACCCGGGAGTCCTTGCAGGGTTTGGATTCGGAGCATCGTTGGCCGCCCTGTTCGCGCAACTGGGCGGAGGAATATTCACGAAATCAGCAGACGTTGGAGCCGACCTCGTTGGGAAGGTTGAGGAGAACTTTCCGGAGGATGACCCGAGAAACCCAGCGGCAATAGCAGACAACGTTGGCGATAACGTCGGAGACGAAGCAGGAAGAGGCGCCGACCTGTTTGAGTCTCTCACCGCCGAGAACCTCGGAGGCATGATCATCGGACTCATAGTCTCCATCATCATCTTCCAAGGCATAAGCCCCTATTACGTGACAATGCCCCTGATTGTCAGATCGCTCGGGATCATTGCCACATTCGTCGGCCTCGCCGTAGCGATCTTCGAGAAGAAATTCAAAAACCCGATAAAACCGACTCGGGACGGGCTACTGGTGGCATCTGTCGTCGCAGCGATCCTCATGTTCATCGCAACATGGTACGTCTTCGGTCCGTCAGGAGTGACTCCCGGTGGCAGTGCTCTGGCCGCATACGCCCTCTACGGCTGTATGGTATCGGGGCTTGCGGCAGGTCTGCTAATAGTGCTCTATACCGAATATTACACAGGATCTGAGGCAAAGTCCGTAATTACGATCGCTGAGAGATCGAAATCCGGTCCAGCACTCACCATCATGTCTGGCACAGCTGTAGGCATGATTTCGAGCGGGTTACCTGTCATCACGGTAGCAATCACTCTTCTTATCTCGTTCGGGCTGGGGGAACAATTCGCGAGCTTGGCCAATATCAGTAATAAGTTTCTTGGGGGCGTCTACGGAACGACAATGGCAACAATGGGAATGCTCTCGACAGCTGGAATCGTCTTGACCATGGACGGTCTGGGTCCAATCGTCGACAACGCGGGCGGAATCGCCGAAATGTCAGGCGCTCCGGACGAAGTCCGCGAGCGAATAGAACCTCTTGACACTCTTGGCAACACGACTAAGGCCCTAACAAAGGGCTATGCAATGGGCTCAGCCGCGCTCGCGTCTCTACTCCTATTCCAAGCATTTGTCCTTGAAGTCGCTAGATACCAAGCAGGAATAATCGATCTGACCTCCATCGCACGAAACCCTCAACTCGCCACTGACTTGGCGAACAAACTCTCAACTCTCGGATCATCGCTCGCTCTAAACCACCCCGACGTCGTCATAGGCGCGCTAATTGGGGCCATGCTACCTTTCGTGTTCTCAGGGACTGCTATCAACGCGGTAAGCGTCGGTGCGTATCGTATGGTTGAAGAGGTTCGGAGACAGTTTAGGGAGATCCCCGGATTAAGAGAAGGAACCGCTAAACCAGACTATGCAGCTGCAGTGGATATTTCCACAAAAACAGCTCTACGCTTGATGGTGGTCCCAGGGGCAATACCGGTAATCGCGCCAATAGTCGTGGGCATATTTCTCGGATGGGCGGCAGTCGGAGCACTAGTTGTTGGCGCAACTCTGTCCGCCATCCCATTGGCCATCATGATGATGTGGGGAGGAGCAGCAATGGACAATGCGAAGAAGTACGTTGAAGCAGGACACTTTGGGGGGAAAAACACCGAAACGCACGCGGCAACCGTCGTCGGCGACACGGTTGGCGACCCCTGGAAGGACACCGCCGGTCCCAGCCTACATATTCTCATCAAACTCCTAAACACGATATCCTTGGTCTTTATTCCGCTCTTCTTGGCAGCACTCATACTGCTATGATCCGACGGGTCGGGCGACTAATGAGTTCACCCGCCAAAACCATCCTAAGAGCCATTCTTCCCAACGACAATTCGGCGAGGGACGCATTGGTGCTCGGAACACCGGCCAAGACTGAATCGCAAAACGTCACACTGGCTTCTGGAAACATGACAACCGAAGCAATTGTGGGTCGCATCAAGGAGCTCTCGAAGCTACGAGATGAGATCCTCCAAGTCATGCGACAGCTCAACCTCACAAGGGAAGGGAGCCCGAGTCCAGTCGAACATTTCGACTACAATAACGAACTGGAATCAGCGAGACGAGAGCTGGACGAGATGAGGAACCAGTACCAAGAAGCCCAAGGAAGGATCGAAGATGTTCAGAGACAGCTCGATGATTCCAAAAAGCGCGTCGCAGTCCTCACCGAGATATCTCAGACCGGTTTTGCGACCAACCAGTTGGAATCCGAGGCTGGAGATTTCCGGAGAATCTTGGGAAGATTGCCTGTCAAGAAGCTGGAGGCTGCGCGGAAAGCAGTGGTGTCACAATTCAAGGACCAAGCAATCCTGGCTATCGGCAACAAGAAACAGGACACGTTCTACACCCTCGTCGCAGCGCCGAAGGATAAGTCCTCCCAGGCGCTTCAAACGCTCCTCCTATACGATTTCGCCCCTATCGAGATTCCAGAATACAAATCATCGGATGCCAAATCAGAAATTCAAAGAGAAGAAGATAGAGCTAATGCACTCGCCAAGGAGCTCGGCGAGTTGGAACCACAGCTAGATGATTTGCGTAAAAAGGCTGGACAGAAGCTGAACAGGAGGCTCGACGAAGTCGTTGATGCTCTGATGCTGCTCCGCGGAATCCTCAAACTAGGCGAAGGAACTCAGGCCTCCCGTATCTACGCTAGACTGGAAAGAGTCCTTCCAGCGGAGACCATGACAAACCTGTCCAAGAGAGGCATCATCGAACTGGAGTCTTCCTCGTAGAAGCGCGAACTTTTGTGAGCAGTTCAGGCCTCGAAGCACAAACAACACCACGAATCAAGGATGCGCTAAACGTCGCGATCCAGCGAACCGGAGAGGAAGAATTCGCTAGCCTATCGGGAATCGAGACTTCCGTTCTGGATAGAATCCTGCAAAACGAGGGAGAGTATGTCCCTATAGCTATCGTAACGTTGGCATGCCAGGTCAATAGAAGCCACAACGATCCGGAACCTTCACGTTCTAGCATCAGCGAGTGCCTGAAGGGGGCAATCTTGAGATTGCCCCAGCAGAGGAACTATGGAAAGACGGCAGAACCAGACGAACCTTCGACCAGTAAACGCCAACGAGCTCGATCCTTCAAAGTTCAGAATCGTGCCGGACGAATTTACGACCCCGCGGCACTTAGAATAGTGGGATTCAGCGTCAACCTGTTCACATTTCTCGTCGTTGGCTACTTCCTAGGCGGAATAGTCTTAGGACCATTATTCGGAGTTGGCTCATGCCTAGGGGTAGTGGCCACACCGCCATGGATCACTCCATGTGCGGGGTCCGGGATAGGACTCGTGTTCGGATCGGTTATCGGACTTGCATACACGTACTACTATTTCGTCAAGAGACTTTAGTTGGGAAAGAACCCGATGAAACCTCGTTTCGACACCTACCGACCGAATTACAACGGCAAATTTTAGATTTCACCCACCTGAATCATGGGTGGTGGTCTCTCCGGCTTGGTTAGATCGATTAAGGCTGACTCGATTCATTTTGCCCTCTCAGGAATAGCAATTCTGGGATTGTTGATATGGGGTGCCTACGCTGTTCTCTTTTTGCAGACATCCCCCAACGATCAGGGCAGTGTTATCAATGCGGTGTTGAGTGGGGAAAATGGGTGGGCGAGCAATTTTCTTGGCAAGGGGACGATGATAAGACCCGACTCTGAAGCCCAATTCATAATGCAATTCCAGACCAATATTCCGGCCAATGTGGGCGCAAGTAGCTTTTTGCTGCCGGATCGCGAGGGCTTTGGTTATGGTCCCATACTGTGGAAATCGCCAACCCTAACAGATTTATCATACGAGGTGCGATATGCCGTTTTCACGTTCTCGTTTTGCTCCAAATCGGGATGCTTCTACAGCATCGGCAATTATGGAAATGCTTGGCTGAGCGGTCCCCAAGGAAACATATCCCAATTCATGAACGCAAACAGATACGCGGGTCTTGAATCTCCCGGACAGGTTGACACAGTGATCATAAAAATCTCAACAATGCCTTTGTTCCCCCAGCGAATGTTACCGGAATGGTTGCTATGGGTCCTAGCTCAGTTGTGTTTTCGCACTCGTGGCCCTACCTGTACTCCGGTTTGGCCACGATCGTAATCGCCGCCGCATTTTCCATTGTGACAGGATTCGTCTCTTGGAGAAAACCCAGGCATGCGCCGGTAACGTCGTAGTCCGCTGGGGAAGGCTGCCTGGGGGGAAGCGGAGGAACAAGCTGAGTCTGACTTGATTAAGAAAAACATTTTCGCGCACCTAATGCGAAATTAGAGAATATTCCCCTTTCTTGTCAAGAAATTCCAGTCAACAACCAAAATTGGAGAACCCAAGGAATCACTCTGGAATTGCGACCAACGATCTGATCTGGTCAGGTTTCATTCCGGCCCCCACTGCAGCTACGATCGCTGCAAGGTTTCTAGCCTCGTTCTCCTTCATCACCAAGAAAGCAAGAATAACTCCAAGTGTGTATGGGAATCCTAGAAATATCCTCTTGCTTATGTGAATCGAATGTTTTCTTGACGCGACCTCTAGGAAGGAGAGTGACTTTGTCTCTTCATACTTCGGCCTCGCACCGGAGAGAATCCTATGGTAATATGGATGCGATGAAGCTAGATCGAGCGCTTGAGTGACGTCCTGAGCGACTAAAAGCTGGTCTATCGTTCGATCGTCAAGTTTCCACGAGGAGGATATGAGATGCTCGCGGACGCTCGGGATTCCTATCAACTTACTTCTCAGAATGATAATCAGGTTTGCCAAATCGACGGTTCCTCCTACTATCGGAAGACAGCTCCCCCGGTCGAACCCTCCAAGCTTGTCGTTCACATAATTGTAGAATCGCTCCTCCCCCCAACCAGTAATGATGTCTCGAACCATGGAGGCTTTTTCGCCCACTAGGTCCTCCATTGAGAAGCCTTTCACTCTGTTTACTAGGGCTCTGTCGCCCACAATTCCGACAATTGTGCGAAGATCATCCATCGAATATAGGCGGTGAAGCTCAGCCTCCTTGAGGAGGGCTAGGGGCTGACGTGTCGAGACGAATTCCTCCCAGGTTTTTCCCTGAGCCTTGAAGACCACAATTGCAGCTAGGTCATAGGCATCGAAACGGCGGCTAAATTCGAGGAGAAAGCCTCGCGCCGGTCCTTGGGAAGAGGAGACGAGGGTTTTGACTCCTCGAGCGAAACCTAACCGGACAGCCCGCTCGGTCTCTATTGGGGAAGAACCCTCTTTCAGCTCCGAGAGTTCCTTGCCATATGACCCTTCTGCAAGGACACCCAAG
>VBBS01000045.1:12600-60900 GCA_005888745.1 Candidatus Bathyarchaeota archaeon
AATCTTTGCTATGATGTAGTTGTCTCGGACAATATGCGATAAGGTTTCAGTTCCCACGACAGGTCGCTGTTAACTCGCTTGTAGAACGAGCAGTAACGCTGTGACCAGGGCATAGATCGCAAGAGCTTCCGCCAATATCAGCGTGATAACCGCCCTCGAGAATATTTCTGGCTTTTCGGCCGTGGCTGCGGCCAGTGCGCTTCCGGATGTGCCTATACCGAATCCGGCGCCTAGAGCGGCAGCTCCCATCGTTAATCCGCCGGCAAAAATTCTGACCGAGCCAGCGAGCGTGAGAGCATCGGTGATATGGAAGACCGAGAGAAGGCCCACCACGAGTCCATAGATAGCGAGAGCTTCGGCGAGGATCGTTGCGATGAAGGTCTTGAACATGACCTCAGGCCTTTCAACTCCCGCGCCAGCAATGGCCGGCCCCGAGATCCCGATGCCTATTCCCGCACCAATGGCAGAGAGAAGGACGCTGAGTCCGCCGCCGAGGCCAGCCCAAAATGTAGGGCATAGAGTAACAGACGTTAAGGTGGCGCAGTCAACCACTTAGTTACACGAATGACGATCCTGATCCTTCATAAAACTTGCTAAACCATTCAACCCAGTGAAGCCTGAGAGTTTGTACGAAAACGATCAGACCTTCCAAGATCATTACGAGCAGGTTGCCGATTATTGCGCCGACTAGCCCGCCAAAACTGAAGAAAGCGAATTTTATTGCAAAGTCTGCAAGGTTGAGAGCCCATATTCGAAGGTAGGATAACGTGTTGCTTCCCGCGCTGATGAATACTTCAAACAAGTGGAGTGGGCCCTCTTTCCAGCCCATTATGCCCATCGGTATGAACAACAGTACGAGGAGCAGAGGGTTCTGCAAAAGCACTCCGAACTTGTAGCCCGCGATCACGACCCGGGCTGCGAGATAGACAAATACGATGTAGAACCACGCCCATGAGATTGGTCCATAAAGTGCGTGTCTGATCTCGTGATTCCGCACCTTATTGTAAGCGCTCAGAACCAGGCCGGAGAAGTAGTGTCCAACGCCGAAGAGGAGAATCACTGCCATGTAAATGAGGAGGTGGGAAATGTTAGGGGTGGACGCGAAAGCCCCCTCATTTGGGTTGAAGAACGGCCTGAAACCAAAGATCGCTTGTGACTCGAAACCGAAGAAGTCGCCGAAGACAAACCCGAAAATCGTAATGCCTACGCCGAGCATAACTATGAGTTCTGCGCCGTTAACGAACAACTGCCCGATCTCGAAGATTTTGACTTGCTTTCTCTTCAGGTACAACAGGAAGAGTCCTAGAGCCAAGAAGATTGGGCCTTCTCCAAAGTCTCCGAACATCAAACCATAGATCAGGGGAAATGTGAGAATCATGAACACCAAAGGGTTCGTCTCATGATAGGAGGGGATGCCAAAGTTGTCGATTACCGACTGTAGAGGCTTTGTCCATGAGGGAACTCTGACTAGCGTGGGTGGAGGAGAGTTCTCCTTTGACTCGAACCCGTTTTCTAGTGATTCGCCATGAGAGCCCTTCGCCCCTTGACCCTTCTCCAAATGAACAGAAACCAGTCCGTTACAAGCCTGCGAAGCTCCTTCCTTCAGTCTCTCGACCCTATCCTTCGCGACCCATCCCTTCAGCATGAAGGTCGACTCTGTAGTGGAAGAATTTGAAACAGCTCTGGATCGGGCCTCGAGAATCTCGCTCAAATTTTCGAGAGTCTTGAGCCTCGGCCCATACTCCTTTGTAAGGAGTTCACGATGACGTTCAATCTTCTTACCTGTTTCCTCGATCCCGGCAAGTCTGTCATCAGTGAATTCTTTGGCTTCCTCGGGGTCTGCGGGAAGATCCTGCCAAGGCTCCTCCACCTTTGCACCTAGTGCCGTGGTTGCCTGCTTGCCGTCATCTTCGAAGGCACTGGGAAAGATCGCCAAGAAGGTCTGTGTCCTCTCGGTACTATGCGTAATGACGAAGATGAGATTACCGTACGTCAGCTCGTCCAAGTCCCTCTGGACAGAAACGGTTGACTCTCTCGCACATTCTCCTGCAAGAGTGACGAGGAATCCGCTGCCGCCAATAGCGCCAAGTGGCATTCCCAGGGCTTCTAATCCTGAGAGAAATCGCGAGAGTTCCGAAGTTCTCTCTTTATCAGCTAGTAATTTGCCTTGCGACTCTTCTAGTTCGTGGATGGAGCCTTCGAGTTTTGAGGTCTCTTGGTCGAGGAAGAGAGCGAGTTCATCAATGTTGTGAATTGGAGCATTAATTTTCTCTGGTTGACCCTCGGTGGGTTGAAGAGCTGTGACCAGCGCGGAAATGCGATTCCTGATAGTTGCAGACTTCGACAGCAGACCGGTAGCTTCGAACGGAACCGCGCCTTGTGGAAGCTTTTCATCTTCGACTGCAACGAGATGGATCACTTGTTCTCTGCCGGCGTAGGAGAGGAGGTTAGGCAGTTGGTCCTTTGCGACTATAATGCTGACCTGATGCATCGTCTCCGGTCTAAGCAAGAAGCATGAACCTACTCGCCAAATATTGTTGAGGAAATTGTTGTCAAGAGCTGGTTGTCTAATCTCTCAAGCCGAGCTCTGAAAGAATTATTGAAAATCATCTTTCCTCCGGCATCGCTTGCGACCACTCCTCCTAAGCCGTCGATCGGTTTCTCGTCGACAACAAATCTTGTCCCCTGCGGGAAAGTCCGGCCTAGAGATTCGAGACTCTTTCTGTCTGCATTATGGAAGCCAACTCTCACCACCGCGTTGTCCGTCCCGATTGCATCAACGGCCTCGTCGACAATCTGCTTCAGTGTTGGCTGGAACTGGTCCGTGCTTGCGAGTTCGGAAAGGTTCTGCTCCACGGTCTTCAGAACGTTCTGAACAATTTTGTTCTTCTCATCAAGGACCCGGAGGCGGTTCGCCCTGATCCTCGAGCTAAGGATACTCCTCCTGATGCTTTCAGCTTCCAAGCTGGCTTTTGACAGGATCTCGTCCGCATCTCTTTGCGCTTGGGCTCGAGCCTCGTCCAAGGTGCGCTTCGCCTTTTCTTCCGCGCCTCTGATGGTTTCTTCGGCCTTTAGTCTTGCGTCGGACAGTATTCGATTGTGAAGCTTGTCCAGAGACTCTGCCAATTTGCTAACCGCCCACAATCAAGTCAACGGCTTTCTTAACGGCGACTTCCCTCCTCTCCTCGAACATTTTCTTGTAATTTTGAAGGAGGGAGTCAGTTTCCATGTCCGAGTTTCCTGCGTCAGCTTCGGCCTTCTCACGCGTGTCCTTTAGGATCTGAGCTTTTTGCTGCTCTGCGTGAGATATCGCCGCATGGCGAACGTCCTGGGCTTCTACGGCGGCACGCTCTAGAAGTTCCTGAGCCTTTGACTTTGCTTCCTCGGTTATCCGTTTCGCTTGTGTCTCAGTTTCCACAATCTTTCTTACAGCTTCGATTCCGGACAAGCGATTTCTGCTCCAAGTACCCATTAGACCGCGTTTTCGAATGCTCAGTTTAGATACGCGCTATAAAACTGTTGGAAGAAGAGTTTTGATACAGTTTCCAATCATCTACTCTACATACGAGGGTTGCTTAGGAATGCCTGTCAAGATTATTTACCCTGATCACGTGGAAATCGTGGGTCTGGGGCACGTTCTCCTGACCGCCCCACGCACCACTAGCCCTGACTCAGATCTTTACACCGGACAAATTGTTGAAGAAGCGGCGCTAACTTCGAGGTCTTTTGCTGTCATCGGCAAGGTCGACAGAGGATTCCTGGATCCGAACGGGATTGAGTCCGCGCAATTGGAGTTCAGAAAGGGCATCGAGGGATTTGTATCGGAAGATGGAGTCAGGTATATTCTTGACATCCGCGGAAAAAAGGAGCCGGGCGTGGAAATTGGGACAGTTGAGGGGCGGACAAGTTCTGATTCCACGACCGAGCTAGTAAGATCACGGCTGGTCAAAGACTTCACGGTTAAGGTGAATAACGAGTACAAGGAAGATGAACCTGTAAGCTTAGTCACGGGTTACGACGGTAGAGATGCGAAAGGCAACTTCACCGTTGAGACCATCCAGATTCAGTTCGGTCATGAAGAGAGACAGTTTCTGAGAGAGAAGGTGATCAGGGACATCTCTGAGATAGCGGACATACTCAATGCGCGACTAGAGCCCTCGCGAAGCGACTAGTGCAGCGGCAGCGTTTTGAACCAGTCGAATCCAAGGGTCAGGATAGAGTCCGATGGCGAAGATCAGAATCGTGGCAGCCCAAAGAACAGCCATATAGACGCGAGGTTCGGGAATCCTAGACTGATCTCCTGGTTCGTCAAAATACATCCTCTTGATCACCCAACCATAGTAGCTCATACTGAAACCGCTATTGATCAGAGCCGTCAACGCCAGGTAGCCACCCCAGCTGTATGGCGAATAGATCGACCCTGTGAACAGCATTACTTTGCTGAAGAACCCGTTCAGAGGAGGCACTCCTGCAAGACCGAGAAAAATTACTGCGATACTCAAAGATGTTTGCGGCATTCTTCGAGATAGCCCATTGAAAGATTCAAGGTCTGTAACTGAGAGTTTAGTTGCCACTGCTGCAGCAGCGACGAATGCAGCTGTCTTTAGAATTGCATAATTCAGAACATGAAAGAGTCCACCCGCCAGACCCAAGGGCACATTGGTCGTCGTGAACGGGGTGGCTAGTGCCATTAGGATGTAACCCGCCTGGGCAATGCTGGAATATGCGAGGAGTCGTGTGAAGCTCTTCTGCATGAGAGCGGCAACGTTTCCGACACTCATTGTCACGACGGCTACAATCGCAAAGGTCGAGTAGAAATCAACATTGAAAGCCGAGATCCCTACTATAAACACCCGAAAAGCCGCGGCAAACGCTGCCATTTTAGCCCCGGCGGCCAAGAACGCGCCAATTGTCACGGGGGCTCCTTCGAATGCGTCGGGTATCCACATGTGAAACGGAACAACCGCCATCTTTACTCCGAACCCAACGATAAACAGAACAATCGCGAGGACCCCGAACGGACGAAAGTCTGGTCCCGCCGTCGAAAGAGAACTCGCAATGGCTGTGAGCCCAGTGGAGCCTGTGACACCGAAGACTAGGGAAATGGCGTAGACAATGAGTGCGGAGGAGAGTGCGGAGAGGACGAAGAATTTCATTGCTGCTTCGTTGGAATTCGGATCCCTCTTCCTGAAGGCTGTCAGAGCATAGGTAGGAATGCTCATGAGCTCCCAACCAACATAGAGAAGTATCAGATCCATTGAGGCTGCTAGGACAATCATTCCGAGGGTCGAAAGGAGAAGAAGTCCGAAGAACGGTCCCTTGTTGGGATCTTCATGCATGTATTGCAGCGAAGCTATGGTCACGAAGATCGCCACGATCAGTAGGACTCCTGAGAAGAACAGAGTAAACAGATCAACTTGGAATCCCCCGAAGGATACCGGCGAGAGGCTTGTGAACCCAAGCCATACTGTTGATACTAGGGCGATTGCCAGACCAAGGATACAGACGAAGGGGGCGAGACCGAGTTTCGATTTTCCGAAATGAAGAAAACCAGCAGGAATGGCGAGTAGTCCGAACACTGCCAGGCTGAGAAACGGGGTCAGCGAAAGTAGAGCCAATCTAGATCATCTTGCTCCGAGACCAACTATGGGTCCAACCCATTTCTCCACTGTCGGCGCTATCACACTCCCTAGTACGGGGGGCGGATACACGCCGAAGATCAACAATGGCACTAGAAACGCGACAAGGATCAGGATCGAGTGAAGATGCAGCTCGTTCTTGGGACCCACTGGAGGGGTCATGGCAACTCGTCTCAGCATCCAGAGGAAGTATCCGACGGTTAGAGCTGGAGCGACTATGGCGATTGCGAAGAGATAGCTCACGCTAAGAGCGCCCTGGATCACGAGGTATTCGCTGATGAAGTTAGCAAACCCCGGAACCGCCATAGCGGCCATCGAGACCAAGAATAGGAGCGAAACCGTTTGAGGCATCTTTCCTCTCAGTCCTTTCAGTTCGTCGATATTCCTAGTTCCTGTATGCTCATGGATGTATCCCGACATCAGGAAGAGCATTCCAACTGCGAGTCCATGGCTGAACATCTGAAAGACTGCTCCTGAGACTCCTGCGACTGTTGCAGTGAATGCTCCGAGGAGAACGTAGCCCATGTGATTGACGCTGGTTAGGGCAATCATTCTCTTGATGTCCTTGGCGACCAGGGCGACTGAGGCGCCGTAGATCATGGTGATGAGTCCGATGGTGGTAAAGTAGGGCCAGAGAACACTCACTGCCTTAGGGAAGAGTAACAAGTTGTACCTGATCAATCCGTAGCCTCCCATCTTGAGAAGCAGGCCTGCTAGCAGAACGCTCACCGGTGCAGGCGCCTCCACGTGCGCATCAGGTAGCCATGTGTGAAGTGGGAATATGGGAAGTTTTACTGCGAATCCAACGAAGGTTGTGATAGCTACTGCGAGCTGGAGAGGGAGCGCGAGATTCGGGATCCTCGCTGCTAGAACATCATAATCGAACGAGGGACCTCCAGGGTAGGCCGAGGTTCCAGTCCAAGCGTATAGGGCTAGAAACCCGAACAGCATCACTGCGCTACCTGAATAGGTGAAAATGAGGAATTTTAGGGAGGCATATTTCCGGCGGGGTCCACCCCAGATTCCGATGAAGAAAAACATCGGAATGAGAACGATTTCCCAGAAGAGGTAGAACAGAATCAGGTTGAGCGAGGTGAAGACGCCAATGATTCCTGTTTCGAAGATAAGAAAGAGGGCATAGTACTCCGCGTGTCTGAAGGTGATCTGATCCCAAGATCCCGCCGCGGACAGGAGGCTTAGAAACGTGGCTATCATCAAGAGTGGAAGGCTGATCCCGTCAATCCCGACTTTGTAGTTGAGGCCAAAGGACGCGGCCCAGGGAATGCTCTCAGAGAGCTGGAAGCCCGCCTGGCCATATTGGAAAACAACCAGAATTACGATCGAGATGGCGAAGACGATCACTGTGGTCCCTACTCCCAGAATCTTTGCCATTTTCGGGTTCTTCCTGCCTAGCAGAAATGTCGGTGCTGCGAGGACCGCGGGGAGAAATATGGCGATTGATAGTAGTCCAATCATTTACGTGGCGCCAACGACGAAGAGCATGTAGGCGAGGAGGAGGATTATTCCGATGGCGAACCCGATGACGTATTGTTCTGTCACCCCCGACTGAAGCTTTCGGAGGATGTTGCTGAGCCTGGACCCGTACGATGCTACCTCGTTTGCGGCTCGGTCGACAACCTGAGTGTCGAGTTGATCACTCGCTCGTGAATAGTCCATTATGTCACGACCAATTGTGTTGTTTAGCCTGTTCCAGATCCCCTGTTCAACGTACCTGTAGAGTTCTCGGCTAGCGGCGAGCAGCCCCGTAACGAAGACTTTGTAGTAGATCGCGTCCAGATACCAGCGTTTGTAGAGGAATCGCAGGATCAGATTCATGTCAGTTTTGAAAACATAGTTTTTCCGGAAGTAAATGAGATAGGCAATTTCGCCCCCAACGATAGCAACAACTGTGCTCACAGACAGCAAGAGGAGGTCAGTAAGACCGGAAGCTGAGCTGACTGCTGCCGGAAACTTGTAGACCGTTGAGCTGAATGTGCTCGCAACATACGTTGTCAGTGGACCACTGTAGAGCGGGTAAGCTAGTCCAAGCCCTAGGCTGCCGAGAGCGAGAAGAAGATAGGGAATGAGCATCGTAAGGCCAGCTTCGTGTGGATGCTTTCCACTCTCCATGAGGTCCTCAACATGCTTGCTGGGCTTTCCCGCAAGTGTAATGCCCAACATTCGAACGGTATAGAAACCTGTAATGAAAGCTGTCATGAGCGCTAATCCGTAGAGGATGTATTGTCCTCCGAGGAAGCTGAGGGAGAGTATCGCGTCCTTCGTCCAGAACCCGCTGAAGGGTGGAATGCCCATTAGAGAAAGCCCTGCCAGCAACATCGAAGCGGAGGTAAGCCTCATCGCCTTTGCCAACCCTCCCATTTCGTCCATGAAACGGGATTCTGCGGCGTGTAATACCCATCCCGCGGCGAGGAAAAGAGAAGCCTTGAACACAGCGTGGCTGAGAAGGTGAAAGAGTCCAGCAGTATAGCCTGCGAGAAAGTTAGCGCTCAGCCCCGCTATTCCAAGGGCCAGCATCATGTAGCCGATCTGAGAAACGGTGGAGTAGGCCAGTACCTTCTTTATTTCGCGAGCGACTGCGGCCTGACTTGCCGCTAAGAGTGCTGTAAACGCTCCTATCCAGGCGATGACTCCGAAGAATTGTGACACTTGGTTGAACTGAGATAGGGCGATGTAGAATACGGGTCCCATCCTTCCGGTAAGGAAGACTCCGGCCTTTACCATTGTTGCAGCGTGTATTAGGGCGGAGACTGAAGCGGGACCGGTCATCGCATCCGGGAGCCATTCCTGCAAGGGAAACTGCGCTGACTTTCCGATTGGTCCTCCAAAGAACAGCAGCGCCGTGGGAAGTAGGAGCCCGAGTCGGGCCAGATTCGCAGCCCAGCCTCCTGGACCCCCCATTTGGGCTACCAGCAGGTTGTAATTGAAGGTCCTTGCGAAAGCGTAGATCAGAAAGATTGCGATCAATAACGCGATGTCTCCGATTCTTGTCATCACGAACGCCTTCATCCCAGCTTTCGTCGGTGAGTATTCTTCCGAAACACCTAGGGCTTTGTCCCCGGGGCTACCCACCCAGTACTTCGGCTCGTCGCGGTAAAAGTGACCAATCAGTGCGTAGGAGCAGAGGCCTACGCCTTCCCAACCGAAGAACATCATAAGGAGATTGTCAGCGAGGACTAGCAACAACATGTTTCCGATGAAGAGGTTCATGAAGAACCAGTATCGCGTCATACCGAACTCGCCTTTCATGTAGCCAACGCTATAGATCATGATGAGGAGGCTGATCCAAGCGACGATGTTTGCCATGAAGAGGCTGAGAGGATCAACGAGAACGCCCGCGGTGATTCCCAGCGATGGAATCCAATTGACCATGTAGTCCCGAGCAGGGACCGCCAGGGCCGTTATGGCCGCCAACAGGGCCGCGACAAGAGTGAAACCAACTGCTGCTATGTCACGAAGTCTAGAGTGAATTTTCGCAAATATCGGTGTCAGAAGAGCGCCTGCTAGGGGCGTGATCCAGATGAGCCATGCGAGAAGAGAGCTATCCAATCCTCTATGACCCCACTATTGATCTCGCGGCGGACAGGAGTCTGCCGAGTATGGGCTCAGGATAGATGCCCAAGATGATGGTTAAGATGCTAAGAGCGATCAGAGGAAGCGTGATTGTCCAGGGCGCCTCCTTGACATCGGAAGTATCCGAGTTTGGCGCTCCAAAGAAGATCTTCTTCATTGCCATCAGAGAATAGCCCGCGGTAAGGGCCGTTGCAATAATTCCCAGCGCAGCAATTACGAGGCGATATTCGGACGCCGTATCAGTAGCTCTAACGAATCCGCCTTGGAATAGGAAGAATTCGGACAAAAAGCCGTTTGTCGCCGGCAGACCGGCGAGAGTCAGAGACCCGATGAAGGCCGCGGTGGCTGTTATTGGCATTTTGCTGGCGAGACCTCCGAGCTTGCTCAAGCTCCGTTCGCCCCGAACTTGAAGCATGACCGCGCCAACGACGATGAAGAGTATTCCCTTGGCAGTTCCATTGCTAACGTATTGAAACATTGAGCCGGAGACGCCGAACGAGTTGAATGCTGCGAGCCCGAACAGAATGTAGCCCATCTGGCTGATACTAGAGTATGCAAGGAGTCTCTTGATGTCGTCTTGCACCAGTGCCATCGCGCTGCCGTAGATCATGGTGATAAGAGCCCATCCGGCGAAGAAAGCAGAGAAGGTGAGGAAAGCCTGTGGAAAAATCGTCATGACTATTCTAACCGTGGCGTACCCGCCGATTCCAGTCATAGCAGCGGCCAGAATCGTACTGATTGGAGTAGGAGCCTCAGCGTAAGCGGATGGAAGCCAGACGTGGAGTCCGAATTGGCCGATCTTCACGAAGAATCCGAAGCACATCGCCGCGACAATCCCAAGACGGAGGGTTGTGGATATCAGTCCCGGATTTGTTGTAATATTGCTGATTACAACATCCATGTCGGTCGCGCCTGTCAGATAGGCGGTGACTAGAATTCCGACGAGGAGGACTAGGGCTCCCACATGGCTCGCCATAGCCCCATTCAGCGATTAGGAAGAAGGAGGGAACGAGCATGATCTCAAAGAAGAGATAGAACTCGATCAGATTTGTGGCCAGTACAGTCCCGATCATTCCCAGGGAGTACAGCGCGTAGAGGCTGTAGTACAGCCCGTACCGTCTAGGATCGTCGCCAATCCTTTGACGCATGTAAGGGACGGAAAAGAGAGAGACCAGAGCCGTCAGGAGACCTATGATGAAGAGTATCGGAAGGCTCAGATTGTCGACTCGAAAACCGAAGTTCCCAATTGGAGACCATGAATACAGTTCCTGGTAGGTCCCTTGAGTGGACCCGGAACCCTGAAGCCCGGCGTACAGGATTGTAACGAGCGGGACGAGTAGGAAGATGAAAGAAACGAATCCGGTATTCTCTCTTAGCCGTTTGGAGAGAGCGTAGAGGATTGGAATCGCTAGCAGCGGCACGAGTATTGCGCCGATTAGAAGGAGTGTCATTCCGGGTCTATCCTTTCAGCTTTGATAGTTTCGACAGGTCTATGTCGGCGTTCAGTCTGGAGACAAGGATGATTATCGAGAGCCCGACAGCCGCTTCCATCGCGGCTAGCGCGATTGTGAACAATACGAGGACTTGCCCGGTGACTATGGGAGGATTGCGCAGGCGGGCGAAGGCTATGATGTTCAGATTGGCCGCGTTGTAGATCAATTCAACGGAAAACAGTATGCGAATGGCGTTCCGCTTCGTTGTGAGACCGTAGATTCCGATGCCGAGCAGGATTACTGATACGGCAAAGAAACTCGACAAAGGCTCCATTTCCTACTGCCCTCTATCTGTCTTTGAGAGGGCCAGCGCACCGATTACCGCAGCCGCCATCACAAGAGACATGAATTCTAGTGGAACGCCGTAGTTCTTCAGAAGAGAAGTACTGAACAAAGCGAGATCGCATCCGGATCCGCACGCGTCTGGTCCCGGAAAGGCGGTAGCGTTGGCCAGCGCACCAGTCATTCCAAGAAGCAATGACACTAGCATTGCTGCGAGAAGTGATACTCGTTTCAGTTCCAGTGGGGTTTCTCCCTTCTTCGGCCCGACGAGCATGACTGTGAAAAGGATCAGGACTACAACCGCGCCGATGTATACTGCAATCTGGAACCAGCCAACGTAGGCTGCGTCGAGAAGAAAGAATAGCCCTGCTACTCCGAGGAAAGCGATTCCAAGCGCAGCCGCTCCGTAAACAAGATCTCTTGCTTCGATCGCGAGGATAGCAGCGCCAATGGTTACGGCCGCGAATGCTAGAAACAAGAGGTCTGTCATTTTCGGATTCAGAGCGTTGGGAGTCCCACGACCAGAAGGTAGGTTATGCCTATGTTGAGTATCGCAAGCGTGAGAAGAGTAGTCCAGCCTGCCCTGAGAAGTTGGTCGAGGCGGACTCGCGGGAATGTAGATCGAAGCAGCATTATCAGCACGATGACTATCAGAGTTTTCAGCAGCATCCAGAAGAGAGAGGGAAGAAAACTGGGTCCAAGAAACCCTCCCAGATACATTACGCTGAAAAGGGCCGAGAACGCGTAGAGTTTGACAAAACCGGGGCCTTGGGCTGCGAGGAAGAGCACCCCAGGATATTCGGCTTGCCAACCCATCATGATTTCGGATTCTGCCTCGGGAAGGTCGAATGGGAGTCTCTCCATTTCTGCGACGCTGGTGACCAAGAAGATGAACGCTCCGAGAGCCTGGGGGAGGATGTACCATCCGCCGGTTTGGGCGTCAACAATCTGGGCAAGGTTCATTGTTCCCGCCATCATTATGACGCCAAGAGCGGAAAGCCACAATGGAATTTCGTATGCTGTCTGCTGAAAGAGTGCTCGTAGTCCACCTATGAAGGGGAATTTGCTGTTAGCACTCCATCCGGCAAGTAGGATGAGGGTGGGAGAGAGGGTAATGATTGCTAGGAATGCTGGGAGCCCGACCTCGATGTTTGCGATCTGAAGCCCGGGGGCGAATGGGATCAGTCCGACTAGGGCCGCGCCCAGAACGAGTCCTGTTGTCGGGGCCATTATGAAAAAGAAGGCATCGGAGTTTTCCGGGACGAAAAGTTCCTTGAAAGATAGTTTGATCAGATCCGCGAACATCTGGAGAATTCCGCCGGCCGGGCTGGCGTAGAGCGGCCCGATTCGTAGCTGCACCCGCGCTGTTACCTTGCGTTCCAACCACCCAAGAAGTGCTCCTATGATGGCGATTGATAGCAGGCCTGGAAAGAGGACTATTTCGAGAAAGAGAGGGCTAGTGAGCATGTCAACTATGGGTTGCAACGGACCAAGAACTGGCGCCAAGCCGAGTGTAGACTCCTACCAGTTCTCCCGGTGGTTGGCGAGATGAAGCGCGTAGCCCAAAGGGATCAGAAGAACAACTATGAAAACAAGAACCGGAATGGATCCGGACGCGCCAAGGGCGCGTAGATTCAGCCCCCATGCGAATAGAAACATGGCGATCACGTCGTAGACGACAAACATCAGCAGATAGGGATAGTATTGAATGATGAATCGGGTTCTGCCGGGGCCAGCGGCGATCTGCCCTGACTCGAATGGTTTCTTCTTTTCAGGAGTTGGACGGGGGTCCCTCGGGCTGACGAAGAGTCTCAGAATGATAACGAGGGCAACGGTCGAGACAAAGAGAAATGCGATGTAGGATCCGATCTCCGGGATTCCCTGTGCGACCATTTCTTGGACCCGTGCTCGATCTTCGAGCCACCGGGAGCTGAGCTATTATAAACGTTTGACTTGGAGGGTAATTTCGCCCTTATTCTTTCCTCTTCCATAGATAATCGGCGTATTCTTCGAGAATCTTCCGGTTTCTCAACCGTTTTACCTTCCGCAACGACGCCTTCGCCTCAATCGCATAATCTCTCGCGCGTTTCCGTGCAAATTCTAGAGAGCCCGTTCTTCTCAGAAGCCGAAGGACCTCTCTGTTGCTATGACCGTTGTTCGAGTTCAACACGTCCGAATTATGGTTCGGACGAGGCGCTTCGTGAAGACAGTGGGAAGTCACAATGTTCGGTCCCTTCAACAACTGTTCCCCAGAACCGTTATGGAAATCAAGCACGTCATCTTGAATCTGAAACGCCATTCCACCTGACCTTCCGAATTTCTGCATGCTAACAAGATCCTTACCCTCAACCCCAGCAATCGCAGCTCCGATCCCTGCAGCGCTTCCAAACAGTGATGCCGTCTTCAAGTCGGCTATCGCGATACACTCGCTCACGCTCGCGTTCAGGTCCGAGATAATGTCCAGAAGTTCTCCCCGGCTGACGTCTACCAGGGTCGAGCCGATCATCCTCATGACCTCTGCGTTCTTGTAGTTCGACAAGAGCTGAACACCTTTGGATGCTAAGAATAATCCAGAGGTCAAGGCTTTCTCGTTGCTGAACGCCATATGGATCGTCGGAGCTCCCCTCCGAACCTGGTCTTTATCGATCAGATCGTCAAATACAAGAGTGGCAGCATGAATTATCTCAAGCGCCGCAGCCGCGTCGAGCGCGTCTTCAGGATCCCCGCCGAGCGCTTTCGTCGACAGAACGACGAGTAGAGGTCTACAGCGTTTGCCACCAGTCTTGAACATGTACTTGATAATCTGATTCGCTTCCTCTCGGTCGAAATTCGTTTCAAGAGTATTGTCAATTTTTTCCTGAATCGGACCACGCCAACTCTTGAAGACTGGAGGAAAGATGCTCATTCAACCAACATCTAGTCGAGATTCAACATAGCGGTTGTCCACACCCATATTTAATCGGTTGCAATCTGGTCGATTCTTTTCCTGATTATAGGTATGTAGATGGCTAAAACAACCTTTATACCAAAAACTGGAGTAATTTCGCAGGGTCCAGTTAGCTTCGTTGTAGTAAGTCCTGATGCAAAGCGACTAAAGCGAGGATAGCGCCGGGGGCGAGCCCGTGTTTTCCCCCAGTCCCGTCCATACTGACCACGTGGACGGGCCGAGAATGCATGAATAAGGAGTGCTGTCTGCACCGCGGACTTGAACCGCGACGCCTGTCCCGAACTGGACAAGGACCGGTCTGTCAGGAGTTGTTCCACCCAAGACGTCCCAGAAAGAAGACCATTCTGCGTTGGCGAGCGACCTGTGATAGACCCCATTGTCCATCCCACGGACAACTAAGTGAATTACGTCAAACGAGTCCGTCGCAACCGCAGGTGCCGAGGAGGTCGACCCTGCAAGATACATCCAGCCAGACCAGGAGTGGCTAGTGAAGCTGAGCGAAGCGTACCAGAGATCGTTGCCCATTCCACGGACAGCCAGACGAAGAGTGCTTCCATCACTGACGGCAGAAGGAGTGCTTGGAGTTTGTCCTCCCGGGCTATCCCAAACCCGGGACCAATATCCGTTCTCAAAGGCGATGTGCCATATGGAGTAGTCTCCTCCCTGAACAACCAGGTCAAGCCTGTTAGTGCTGGGGGATGCGGCGAGAACGGGCGGGCCTGTCAGTATTCCTCCGAGCGACTGCCAGCCACTCCAGACACTAGATGTATCGTTCCGTGAGTTCCACCAGAGACTGTTGTCTCCTCCCCGTACGGCTACGTAGAGAGCGCCATTGAGATATGCGCAGGCTGGCTGGTCGTTTGTCAAGCCTCCAGGAGTGTCCCAGGCAGACCAAATGCCGTTCGAGTAGCTCTTGTGCCAGATACTGGAGTTATCAGAACCCCTAACGATGAGATCAACTGCCCCTGACCCCGAGGAACAGAGGACCGGTGCTGAAGCTGTACTGCCGCCCATTGGCTGCCAACTTCTCCAAGAACCCGTGTACTTAGACCAGTAGATTCCATTGTTGGACCCCCTGATTACTGAGATGAGAGTTTGACGGTATGCGTTCATCAGAGGGTATCGATCTTTGCTGTAGCCGAATACATAGGGCGTATCCCCTATTCCGTCAGGGTGCCCGCATATGTCCTGTTGAGGTCCATCACAATTGTCAACGCCCTTATAGTCAGACCAGTAGTTACCGCCCCTAGGATAGCCATTATCCCACTGGTTCTTGCCCGGATTATCATCGGACGCTTGGACTGAATTGTTGACGAGATTGTTGTGATAGACCAGGGTTCCAGTGGCGGATTGAAGAACTATGCCAGAGCCGCAGGGGTTAGATGAGGCTATGTTGGTTACGTTGTTTCCAAAGATCTGAACACTGCTCGATCCTCCTACTATGATCGACTTGGCAGGCGAGTACGCTGAGCAGGCGGCATCGCGTAAGCTGTTTTGGGAGATCTTAACATTTCCAGAAGAAGACACAACGATGCCGTTGCTTGGTCTCCACGGAGCCCCAATCGGGGCGAGACCGCCCATGAGGATTGTATTGTTTATTATGTTCACGTTTGACGAACCCTTGACTCCGAGGACGTTGCCAGACGCATCGGCTCGTATGCTGTTGCCAGAGATGGTGACGTTGGTACTTCCGTAAGCTCCAACAGTATCGTAGGTGCTGCAAGAACTGAAATTGTTACAGCTCCCTGCGTCAGCATTGTTCGTGCTGACAACTACATTCCTTGACGAGTCTACAATAATGCCGCCGCAACAGAAGATACTCCCGTCTTGGACGACTGAGTTGTCTATCCTTCCGTTTGTCACATTCTTGAGAAGGATACCGGTTGCTGGCTGGGCAGTAGTCAGTGAAGACACAGTTACATTGAAAATTCTGAAGTCTGCAGTTGTGTTTGCAACTTCAATTCCGTAATAAGGGCAATGCCAACAGACATTGATATTCCATCCCTGGAGAAAGTATGGATCAGAAGCTGTGCCCGTTCCTCCAGTCACACCGTTTGCAGGGGTGAAACCGCTGTTGCCGACTATCAGTATCGGCGGGTGCGTAGTCTGCGCGAAACTAGACCCCTTGACGGCGGCTGCTCTCGGACTTTGGATTGTGGAGGCGGATAAAACCGCCAAGCAGACAAGAAGCACCATGCGGACCATGATCCTCAACCCTGGCTTGCTGATTCTGAAAACAGGGCCATAGCTTCTAGGAAGGACCTGTGAATGCTCGAAAGTATCCAAGTAAGCCTACCGATAACCGCTCTGTTCCCTCTTATTTATACAGCGATCCCAATCGTCTACATCTGTATATCAGAATTGATCAACTGCCCATCAACGGATATCGCCTGTGAACAGCCCGTCAACAGCATACTCCGACAGCCCTCGGACACTTACATTGTCAAAGTTGAGAGCCCAGGCTTCTTCTCCGAGCTTGGATTTGGAAGCCCTTACGACCGAGATAAAAGCGAGGAGAGTGTCGATAAGATCTACAATGAGTGGATGGCAAAGAAGACCCCAAAATCTGTTATGCGACGGCTACAAACCTCAAGATGCGAAATCTGGAATTTTCGGCCGTGTCATAGAGTATAGTAAGTATTTTCTAACTCTTGGTGAATGGCATAATCCTTATACCAAAAGCAGCGAGCCCAGCGTTATTCAAGTGGAAAAAAAATGGAAACTACTCCAAAATCGACGGAAGTCCCGGGAGCAAAGCCAAGGAACAAGAACCTCATCCTGGTTGGCATTGTTATCATAGTGCTAATAGTCGTTGGAGCGGGAGTCTATGCCTACATCAACACAGGAAGCAACACACCTCAAGGGACCAAATTCACAATGTGGGATGTGGGCAATGTGTGCTCTACCTCGACCCAATGCGGGTTCAAAGATCCCAGCGGGAATGCTAACTCGTCGATAACATCTGGCACTGTCGTGTACTGGGCTAACACGGGAAAGGCGTCTCACAGCGCGACCAGTTGCGACTCCACCGGTGTCGCTAGTGGTGGGACGATTGGTTGCCCGGTCCCCAACGCTAGCAACCTTCCCGGTTTCGATACTGGGGTTGTCGCGGGCGGATCTAACACCAAGTCGATAACGTTCAATACAGCAGGAACATACTATTACTTTTGTACAGTTCACGCCTTCATGCACGGAAAAATAGTGGTCCCGTAAAACCGTCTTCCAGGACAACAATAACCCCCTTTTTTGGGGACTCTTTTCGTTACGATGCCTTGTGTAAATTCGTGCACTGCAGGTCGGCTACACCGTGCCTGACCTTCCAGTCGGAACCGGGCAATTCATCGATGACACCTTCGAGAGACTCTTTGCAGTCCACAGAAGCGAAATGACCAGCATGGGAATGGATGCTCCGATGAAATAGCCTTGGTACGAAGCGAGAAGAGTCACGAATACGACTCCCGATCCCCCAAGAATCGCCGCCAGCAAGCCTTGCGCACATGAAGGACACACCGAAAAGATTCCCATGAAACTCCCCATCGTAGTAAGCAGTGAGCCGTTTCCTCTCACCGTTCTGGTCGTGTGTGCTAGAACTGCTGCACTTACATTGGCCCCAACCAGCCACGATACAGCAAAGAGTAGAACGAGTCCTAACGGAGTCGCGACAAGGCCAACATCATCCGAGAGATACACTATCAGCTGAGGCATCTGGCCAATCGAACCGCAACAAACTGCGATCGTAGCCGATGGAATCACCACTCTGTAGGATGCAGAGAAGCTTTGGGCGGGTTGGAAGACGAGAATTCCTGAGAGAATCGACAAAAACAATCCGTAAGCGACCGCCGATGCTGCTCTGACCTTTCGCAGAGACCGGTCACGCGTGATAAGTGTGAGTTTGACTAGCCAAGAATTTGTTGACCGTTCTTCTTGACTCTTAGAGAACAAGTCGATGAGATTCAAAGTGCTTCGAAGAGTTATGATTACACCAACTACCAAGAATGAGAAACAGGCATACACCATCAACTCCAATATTCCTGACGAAGCACCGCCGCTAGTGTAAACTGTCGCGGTTGCGCTTGGTACCGCCAAAAGCCCTAGGGCGATGAGAGAGAGGCCAAGCGGGAGAGATATTGTCAAGGAGACCGTGAGTCCATCCCCTCCTAGTTACCTGCTATTCATTCCTAATGTCCATGGAGCTGTATGAAACTGAGGCTCATCAGCAGAGATGCGATGACGAGTCCGATGATGACCCAAGAGGACAAGGATCGCGGTTCGTACTTGAGATGCTGATAGAACATCGCGATAAGTATCGCTTTCAATCCCGCTAACCCGAGAAGGATGCTCACGTAGTAGCCGTACGGTATTGTCGCTTGGAGGGTTGCAAGGTTGAATTCGATGTCAGTTCCACCCACGAGTATCGCAAACACGAGAAGGTAGAGATATGTTGTATTCAATTCAATCACCTAGATGAGATAGAAGAGAGGGAAGAGGAATACCCACACGATGTCGACGAAGTGCCAGTACAATCCGAAGTGTTCTATCGCATGATAGTCGCCTTTGATGTAACGGCCTCTGACGGTGTTGGCTAGAAGATACACTGTCATGCACATGCCGGCGACAACGTGCACACCGTGGGTGCCTGTGGTTATGAAGTATGATGTTGCCGGGAGGCCGCTGGCAACCGAGAAGACCCCATGCGTCCCGAGTTCTATCCACTCAGTCGCTTTGATGTAGAGGAACCCAGCACCCAATCCGAGTGTTGCTAGTAATCCAGCAATCAAACCGTTGCGAGAGCCGATTTTCGCAGATGCCAAGGCCATTATTGCGGTAAGACTGCTAGTCAACAGAACAAGAGTCATCGCGAAACCGTTTCGGATAGAGAAGAGTTCGCCAACTGCTGGCCAAGTTGCTGAGTTGGTTCTCACGAAAAAGTACGCGCCAATGAGAACTCCAAAGAAGATAACTTCGGCTCCGAGAAACGTCCAGATTCCCAGCTTGACATTCGGAACCTCTCGGAATGGCCAGCTTTCCACGTGGTTCTCCTCGTGCACAGAAAATCTCTCGCGGCTGTAGCCATAAAGCGAGATTACCCCCAATATTGCCCCGTCGGCGATAAGCGGCCAGAAGGGCTTGAAGCTAACCGGGTTCGGACTGGTTGGCTGTCCGATGCTCAGTCCGAGGAAGAAGAGAAATGCGGCGAATGCCATAACCAGGGGCCAGGGACTCATTCCTTCAAGATGCGAATATGCGAGGCCGTTTCCAATTTTCGAGCCATCAATGTGAGCCGAGCCGTTTGGGTAGCTTGAGCCGTTTCCAAACCGGTATGTTCCGTCCTCAGCGATCGTTGGGATCGTGTCGAAGTCGTGCGCGGGAACTGGAGACGGAAGAGACCATTCGAGTGTCCAGCCGTCCCAAGGATTCGGGCCAGAAGCTGGTCCCCTTCTCTGGCTGAGGAGGAGGTTTAGAAAGAGAAGTACCTGGGCACCTCCGAAGATGAAACCTCCCAAAGTTGCAAGGGAGTTTAGTGGTCCCCATCCAGTATCGGGGGCGTATGTCTGTATCCTCCGCGGCATATCCAGCAAGAGAAACATAGGAAAGTAGAGAATGTTAAACCCGATGAACGAGACGACAAAGTGGATCTTAGCAACGGTTTCGTTGTACATTCTTCCGGTAAGTTTGGGGAACCAGTAGTACAATCCGGCGATCAGCCCCATTATGCTTGCGCCGACCATGATGTAGTGGAAGTGAGCCACGACGAAATACGTGCCCCTTAACGCGTGATCAAGAGCTACAGAAGCGAGGTATACTCCTGTGATCCCGCCGATCACAAAGAGGGCGATAGCTCCGAGCGCAAAAAGTGCCGCGGCCTTCAGCTTGATCCTTGCCTTGATCAGCGTCTCGATCATTGCGATAACCATCACGTCAAAGGGCAGCGAAACTGCGATTGTTGTGACGGTGTAGAGCTTGGTTGACGTCAATCCGATTCCTGTCACAAACATGTGATGTCCCCAGACGATGAAACTGATGACCGCTGCTGCGATCATCGAGCCAATGACATACTTGCTACCGTAGAGAGGCCTTCGAGTGAATGTCGGAATAACATCGGCGATAACCCCGATAGCGGGAAACAGAACGATGTACACTTCAGGATGCCCGAAGAACCAGAATACGTTGTCCCAGAGCAGCGCTCCACCTTGGATGGATGAGAAGTAGAAGGTTCCGAACGCCCGGTCAACATACAGCAAGAGAACGGCCGCTAGGAAGGATGGAAACGCGTAGAGCATCATGAAGATCGTCACCAGAATCGCCCACGGGAAGACCGGCATATTTCTCAGCTTCATTCCTGGAGCCCTCATCTTGAACATGGTCACGAGAAAGTTTACCGAGCTCATTGTTATTGAGACTGTGATCAGGATGAGAGCGGCAGCTCCAACGTTGAGTCCGATTGCGGGGGCAAACTGGAATGCGGTCTGAGGAGAATAGAGTGTCCATCCGAGGTCCGGTGCTCCGAACATGAAGCTCATTATGATGGCAACGCCGCTGAACAGGTAGAACCAGTAGCTCATCGCGTTGAGTCTCGGGAATGCCAGGTCCCGAGCTCCAATTTGTAATGGAATAACGTAGTTCGCGAAGCCAAACGCGAATGGAGAGAGAACCCAGAATATCATCAGAAGGCCATGCACTGTTACGAACTGATTGTACAAGGTCTCGGTCAGCACATGGTTGTCTGGAACTGATAGCTGTGTCCGCATGGAGAGAGCCAATAGTCCAGCCGCGACGAAGAAGAAGAGGGACGTTACAAGGTAGAGGATTCCAACCTCTTTATGGTTGGTTGTGAACAACCACCTCCTGACTCTGGGTGGAAAAATATCCTGGCTCATATGGTCACTTTGCACTGTCATACCAGAGTTGGAAGTCTGCAACAGGCATCACGTCCAGAGTTGCAATCATTCCGACGTGTCCGGTCCCGCATAACTCAAAGCATTGGATGGTGTAATTCCCAGTCTTGTATGGGATGAACCAGATGGTGTTTGTACGTCCGTGAATGGCATCTGTTTTGATCTTGAATTGTATGATTCCGAAATCATGGAAGACATCGGCGCTGGTAACGTCTAGAACGACCGTAGTGTTAGCCGGCACCCTGAAGAAGTTGGTGTATGTGTGATTGTTAGGATATCTGAAGACCCAATAGAATTGGTGACCCGTGACGTCGAGCCGTGGGCAACTTTGCCCTGCGACCTGAGTCTGGTTGTAGGAGGCAATGCCATAACACCATGTAGAGTTTGGCGGGCTCCCCGGGAAAAGCGTGTCCACTGCGGCAAATGACGTTATTATCAAAACGGCCAAGAGGAATGTCGAAAGCGTGACGGTGATCAATACGTTTCGGCCATGGCCTCGTGAAGTAGGAATGCGGCCAAGCCGAGGCGTATCTTCAGGATCGCTTGAAGACTTTCTCTCGCGGTATTTGATTATCAGGTACGCCATCAGCGTGAAAACGATTACTCCAACAATGATGGCGAGATAGGTGAAAATGCCGTACAGATTGTCGAAAATTACTTGAGTGTTGGAGACCGCCATCTTCTATGTCTCTTGATTTTCCTCGTCTCGGCCGCTCGTTTTTAAAGCGTTATGCACTGACTATAACGAATAAGGACAGCCAACTATCTATGAAGCAGGTGTGACGAAGAGCTGAGCCTTCTAACCATCATCGCGTTCAGTATGACCGCGGAAAATAATGCCGAGGCCACCGCGAGGTGAGCTGTACTGACTAGAGGGTCCAGATCGGTTTTGACAGTCACCATGCCTAGTAAGATTTGGCCCAGGAGAATGAGGAAACTGGCGGTGGAAAATTGGAGGATTCTCTTTTCCTCTCTGTAACGTGTCCAAGCCACAACCGCGGTGCCAAGCACGAAGAGCCCGACTATAAGCGTGAACAGCCTGTGGGTCCATTCTACTAGGACGGGTCCCGAAAGCGTCGGGATAACCTGTCCGTTGCACAGCGGCCATGAATCTGGTCCTGAACTACCGCAAGCCAGCCCAGAACCGCTAAAGACGACATAGCCGCCGATGACTATCAGCACGTAGGTAGAGAGTACAGAGCCATAGGCTAGGACTCGAACGCCTAATTCTCCCTTAGGTGAGGCCATGAGTGTAGCAACCAGACTCGGGTTTTCTTGGGTGCTATTTAGCCACTAACCATGAAGAACTCTTACTTCGACCTCAGAATCTCGTCGGTCATGTTCTCCAACAGTTGACCTGGATTCAGTCCTTTCACGACACTACTCGAAACCAGCACTCCCCGAGTTCCGAGCTCAAGAGCCTTGAGGACATCTTCTGGGGTGCTTACTCCCGCCCCACACAGGATGTCGACTAAGTTGTTGACCGACCGGATCCGTTTGATCGCGTTGGTTATGAGTTCGGGCCGAGCCTTAGAAACCGCAACCCCTGTTCCTATCAGGTCTGGAGGCTCTATAGCGATCATATCCGGGTTTAGTGACGCGACGGCTGCGCTGACTCCTGGAGTGTCAGTACAAACAAGGGTTGCCAAATCGGAGATTCTTGCAAGAGACAGGGCTTCCTCGATCTCTGAGATCTTGATTCGTCTCTCAGAGTGGTTAAGGATGGTTCCGGAAGCGCCCGCGGCCTTGACCGCCTCGGCCAAGATGTGGCCTGTATACGCACCGGGCTTGATCGAGTCGACATGCTGGCTGAAAACAGGTATTTCGACGGCCTCAGTTACGCTCTTCAGATCGGTGAACTGCGGCGCAACTGCGATCGTCACGCCACTATCTTTCGAGACCTGGTTGGCGATCTTCGCTAGTTGAACGGCCCTCTTGCCGGTGGCTTCGATGTATGTTTTGAAATTCACAATGATGTGAGGTGCTCTGGACCCTTTGATTCCGGTCAACCCTTAGCATTCCTGGGACAGCCCAGCAGTCACACCTGAGTACCCCTCGAACTCGGAAACTAGATCCTTATTCCCCAGGTACGTGGGCATCCGTTGTGAGAGGCTTCGGGGTTCAACGTCTAGAATATTGCCTTTCCCTGTGCTCGCCTTCCCCCCGGCTCTCTCCGTGATGTATCCTATTGGATTTGATTCGAATTGTAAGCGGTACTTTCCATCGGGTGCATCAATCAAGTCCGGATAAGCGAAGAAGCCGCCCATGCAGAGTACTTGATTATAGTCGCCTACGAACGATCCTCCATATCGAAACTTCAGTTTCCTCCTCTCAAGCCTGTCCGCAAATTCGCGGACCTTCTCCGTCCACTTGTCCCGCGACCCTCCAATCCCGTAGACCGATCCTTTCAGGGGTAGGCGATGTGGTTCTCCGTTCGAGATAAACTTGGAAGCCCCGCTGCCCCTCCCTGCTGGAGCGGCCAGATAGACACCGCTCTTTATCCCAACCACTGCTTCAACGTATGGTCCATAAAGGAAGTAGACTGCGGACAAGAGATCCCGGCCTGTCGCCGGCAAGGCCTTGTCGTGATAGATTCCGACAATTGTGCCCATGAGGTTGTTGCTCTTGATGTTCGAGGATCCGTCCAGAGGATCGAGAGCAACAGTGTACTCGCCATGATTCGCGTTCATCACTGTCTCCATCTCTTCGGAAGCCACCTGTCTAACAAGGCCGCTTCTGAGAAGGCTCCTGGTCAGAAGCCCATTAGACCAAACATCAAGCTCCGTCTGTTGATCTCCGTAAACGTTCACGCCTTCGGTCATTCCCAGGGTTCTAGGAATCTCGTGGACGATACGTAGGCTTAGTTCAGCGAGAAGGTCGACGAGCTTGCTAAGACTTTTGTCTTCAGTCTCAAGAAGCTCGCGAAGTTTCCGTATGGCCATCGATGACCTACTTCTTTAATGGGCTACGACAAGCTGTAACGCTTTATCGACCTCGCGACCGTTGAAAATGATCTCCTTCAAAGCCGACGCCATCTTGAGCGGTTCTTGGTGCTGCCAAACGTTTCGTCCAACCGCGAGACCGGCAGCCCCTGCGTCCATCGCTCCCTTAACCTGGCTGAGAAAGGTTTCGTCAGTCGGAGCCTTAGGTCCACCCGACATGAAGACCTTGATCAGGCCAGCCGCCTTGACTGCCCAGCTAAAGGTATCAGGCGATCCAGAGTACTTTATCTTGACCGCGTCGGCTCCAACTTCGAGACCCGCTCTCGCAGCATATGAAACGATTTCTGGACTGGTGTCGTTCTTCACGGCCTCACCCCTCGGATAGATCCAGGCGATAGCCGGAATTCCGTCATCGTGAGCTTCTTCCTGAATCTCCCCGAATTCTTGAAGCATCAAACTCTCGTGAGCGCTACCGAGATAGATGGTATAACCGACGCCCTTCGCGCCCAGGCTGACAGCTTCCTCCACGCTGCAAACCTGAGTCGAGACCGGTTCACCTTTAGGCAAATTGGTCTTTCCGTTGAGTTTTACGATGAGCGGAATTTTCCCGGTATAGTATTTTTCAGCGATGCCTTTGTGTAGAACAAGTCCGGTGAAGTCTCCCTTTGCTGCGATGTCAAGGATGTAGTTTGGATCGATATTCTTGTCGTTAAAATCTGCTGAGGGTCCATGCTCGAAACCCTGGTCATATGCGAGCAGCATCCCTTTCCCGTCTCGCAGAAAGTTGTTCATGTTAGCCTTCAAGGATTTCTCCAGCCTCAAAATTCCCGCTTCCCCACTTTAAACTAATCCCTGCTCCCAATCTACGTTCACCGCTAGGGAAACTGTTATCGGACAACAGATATGGCGCGGCTCTATGCCTAAGCGCATTGTGATCATCGGATGCGGAGTCTCCGGCACGACTGCAGCGTTTCACGCCCGAAAAACGGATCGGACCGCAAAGATCGTGTTGCTAGGCGACGAAGCACTCCCCGAATACTCTCGATGCGGCCTCCCCTACGCTTTCAGTCACGTCGTTCCAAGCCTTGAGGCACTGATCGGGTATGATGAAGCGTTCTATGAACAAATGAACAGGATCGACCTCCGCCTTGGCTGGAAAACAACGAGGATCCTTGTGGAAAAGCAAACCATTGAAGCGATTGGGTCCAAGGACGCATTGACCGAGACCCTTGAGTACGATACTCTAATTCTCACGACAGGTGCACGAGCTGCCGTAGTACCGGTGCCCGGAGCCGACCTGAAGGGAGTGTTTACCATCCGAACGATGAATGATATTCAAAGGCTCACAGATCACCTCATAGAAAATAATGCCAGACGAGTAGCTGTTATTGGAGCAGGACTGACAGGATCAGAAATGGCTGAAGCTCTCCTTCAACGGGGCATGACCGTCTTAGAGGCAGAAATCATCCCAGAAATCCTACCGGCAATTCTCGATCCAGACATGGCCTCGATCATCAGGACGCGAGCGGAGGAACACGGTGTCGAATATCATCTAAATTCGACTCTTGAGGAGATTGTGGGTCGAAATGGTAGGGTTTCGGGGGTCCGGATTTCAGGAGAAGAACACGCGGTCGACGCAGTCATCGTCAGAACGCAGGGATTGTTCTCGGGGAATCAGGCGGCATCAAGACCGACGAGCGGATGGCGACTTCCGCATCAAACGTGTATGCGGCGGGAGATTGCATAGAAACATATGACCGAATAACTCATCGGCACGTATTCTTTCAGCTTGCAACGACCGCTGTAAGACAAGCGCTGGTTGCAGGGACGAACGCGGCAGGGGGTAATGCAAAGTATCCTGGGTCGACGGGTGTGACGACTGTAAAATTGTTCGGACTTGAGGTAGCGTCTTTTGGACCAACCACTGCGATCTCGGAAAAATTGGACATTCACCCAGTGTCTGTTAGAGTAACTGGGTCCACTCGACTTCCGTATTATCCTGGGGGTAAGGACCTCACCGTCAAGCTTCTCGCGGACCCAAAGGATGGACGATTATTGGGAGCTCAGCTGGTAGGCGAGGAGGGTGCCACTCTGAGAGCCAATTTCGTGTCGCTGGCTGGGCACTTGGGGTTGAGTGTCGAGGAATTCGAGAAGATCGAGACATGCTATTCACCACCATTAGCTCCGGTCTGGGACCCCGTTACAATCGCGGCTCAAGCGTTGTTGCGGAAACTCCAAGTCTCTAAGGGGCTAGGGTCACGCCCGGTTCCGACGCTGGAGTTGGGGATTCTCCGAGCTGCAGGCTTCCGAGTCGATGATCGGGCGGGCGTTGACAGAACCGAACTCGTAGACTTGATCTCGAATTACGAGATAGTCATTGTTCGTGGCAGAACGAGGATCGATGCTGGCATGATAAAGGCAGCGAGAAAACTGAAGATTGTCGGTAGAGCCGGAGTGGGACTCGACAACATCGATGTCGAAGCTGCCAGAGACAATGGCATACAGGTCTGGAACACCCCGGGTGCGCCATCGACCAGCGTTGCTGAGCTAACCGTTGGTCTGATCTTGTCGTTGTTGAGGAAGATTCCTTTTGCGGATCAGGAGATGAAGGCAGGTCGCTGGATAAAGAACCAGTTGATGGGCGAGGAGTTGCAGGGCAAGAAGGTCGGCGTCATCGGACGCGCAGGCCGGATAGGAAATGAAGTGTCAAGGATTCTCACGGTAGGGTTTCAAGCAGAAGTTCTGGGCTATGATGTCGTCAAGCCCCGCGGCGTTCCGGGACTCAGCTATGAGTTCACAGAATCTATCGAGGAGCTTCTGCAACAGTCCGAGATCGTCACGATACACGTTCCGTACACTCCTCAGACTCACCATCTTCTGGACGGCAAACGGCTCGCGATGATGAGACGAGGGTCCTACTTGATCAATACTTCCAGAGCGGATATCGTCGACGGGCCAAGTTTGCTGGAATTGCTTCGGCAAGGCCAGCTAGCGGGTGCAGGGCTTGACGTGTTCCATCTTGAACCGCCTGTCGACGAATGGGAGAAAGCATTGGTGTCCCTCACGAACGGTGCTACAGTTGCAACCTGCCACATAGGTGCTCAGACCAACCAGGCACAGCGAAGAGAGAGCGTAGAACTCGCGCAGAAGATAGTATCCGAAGCATCAAAAACCATCGTTCAACCACCAAGAACTTAGCTTTTTCGAATGACAACGCCCAAGAATCGCCCATTCTCAGCCCTGATCCCTGATCCTGGGACCACGCCCCTATCTCGCCCCATGAATCGCTTGGAGATCGCTGTAGATTTCCCGTCTTTTTCCCGGACTCTCGCGACGCCAAACCGCACGCCCCTCGAAGACAACCCACTATTATGGGTAGATTCGGTTGATCAACCGCGGGAACGCTATCGCGTCCCGTATATGGTCGAGTTTACAGACCCAGGAGACAACTCGTTCCAGGCCGAGTCCGAAACCCGAATGCGTAACGCTGCCAAACTTTCTCAGATCCAAATACCACTCGTAGCTTTTCGGGTCTAGTCCCTCTTCACGAATCCTTGCCAGCAACGCACCATAATCCTCAATCCTTTGCCCTCCACCGGTAATCTCCCCATAACCTTCTGGAGCCAGACAGTCCGTGGACAATGTAACTTCCGGATTCTTGGGATCAGGCATGTGATAGAACGCCTTCGCTTTCTTTGGATAGTGAGTGACAAAGAAAGGCCGATCAAATTTTGCAGTCAAGAGTTTCTCCTGTTCGTATCCGAGGTCGTCGCCCCACTTTATCCCGGATCTTTCCTCTCCGATCATCTTGAACGCTTGATCGTATGTGACTCTTTCGAACGGTGGCTTCACCTTCTCTAGATCTTCTATTTTCCGCTCGAACAGTGCGAGTTCGGGCTTACACCTCTCGACCAGAGTCGCAACGATATGGCTCAGCAATTGCTCTTCAACCTCGATGATGCAGTTCAGGTCGCACCAAGGTGCCTCAGCCTCCACGTGCCAGTACTCTGTCAAGTGCCGCCTGGTCCGCGATTTCTCTGCTCTGAAAGACGGAGCAACGGTGTAGATTCTGCCTACACTCGCTATCAACGCCTCAGCGTATAACTGCCAGCTTTGGGTCAAGTAGGCTTTCTGGTCGAAATATTTCACCTCGAACAACGTCGCGCCACCCTCCACCGCAGCAGAGGTAAGAGTTGGAACATGAACCTCGGTGAAACCATGCTTGTCAAACCACTCACGAGCGGCTGAGAGAACGACCGCCCGTACCCTCAGAATCGAGCTCATCTTGTCGCTTCGAACGAAGAGATGCCGTTTGTCCAAGAGAAACTCGGGACCATGGAACTGCTTCGCGATCGGAAACTCTTCGAGAGCCGGATGCACGACCCGTCCTTCATCTACCTGAATCTCTCGCCCGCCAGGCGCTCGCGGATCAGGTTTGACCTCACCAAGCAACTCGACACTCGACTCTATTCGAGTCGATTGGAACTCCTCGAAGGTCTTCTCGTCAAGTTTCTCCCTTCGTAGAGTACACTGAATAACCCCCGTGCCGTCACGCAATAGGAGGAAGATTATTCCACCACCCGTCCGCTTGTTCTGCAGCCATCCGTGAACACGAACCTGCTTTGCGTCAAATGTCCCGTGAAGAATTTCTCTTACTGTGACGACTTGCTGCATCCCTGGACCCTGCAAAACTCAAGGTTTGACTACCCTCGGATTATTTAAAAATCCCAATGCGACCTTGCGATGGTAAGATATGTCAGAGCTAAGAGAGCGGTCTACAAAGAAACTGGCAGAGCTGAAATCCTATCTCGAGAAGAAAGTCGTAGAAGACGAGGAAGAGATCAGGATGCTCAGATCCTTCCTCGAAGTAATCGATCTCTTGCTCACCGAGCGAAGCTATCGAAAAGTCGAAGTTCCGAAAACACTTCCGGAGCCAGGCAAGAAACAGGAAGCGTCTCCGCAGAGCATCAGGACGATCAGTGGAGTAATACTTGCCGACATGTACGTTAGTGGGCCAAACCTGCGAGTAGTGCCTGGTGAGGGAATGAAATTCGACACCAACACTCCGCCGTTCCGGCCATTCCTGCTGGGAAAGGTGCTTGAGCCTATGCAGAAGAAGGATGAGGAAGCTGCTCGAAAAGGGGGATTGCCCCCGGATCGAGTGCTCTCATTCGACCTCGACCAACAGGGCGACCTGCTGAAACAGTTGCACGTGAAGAACTATGGCGACGACACTCGTCTCAGCGAGATCAAGAACGCCGTCCGCTGGACATTTCGGAAAATGTACGAGAAAACTGTCGGAACGTAGAAGCCTACCGACCTATGGAAGCTAGCGACCGGCAGCGCGACTCTGAAGATCGCTCTTCACAGCTGAAGCGTAGTCAATACCGTAGGTCGTCTGAAGGTAATCCCTCAACGACATCGCCGACCGAGCTTCGGATATGAACCCCTCTTTGGGAAACTGAAAGGCCTGCGCCTCTCCACACGACTTGCATTTCGCAATGACGCTGTCGTAGATGGTTCCTCCTGACATCCCGAAATCATGATCCACCGGCTCCAACTGGCCTCCACAATGACACTGAGTCTTCAAAACCGTCGCATAAGTGGCCTGTATCTCCCGGAAGTGCCCCTCTGCATCTCTGAGCAGCTGATCCTTCAGCTCAAGATACCTAGAATCGTTCCCTAGCTCCGGCCTCTCGCTTTCCACCCTCCGAAGGCCATATTCCAGTAAGTACGCCATGGGATTCCCAGATGAGGCCATAAGATACCTTCGAGGCGGCCTTTGAAAGAAGAGATTGGTACCAGTCTTGAACCATTCAAGTTCTAGAAGACAACCTAGCGTCTGAAAAAGGTCTCCTTCGCGGTGTCCTGCAGATACCGGATGGTTTCCTCCGCGGGTTCGCCCCAATCCTCTGTGTAACCTATAGTCGTCGACTGTTTTAGTAGTTTGGAGTTGTCAAGTGGGTAAACCTTAAGAAATCCTGTTCCCCCCTTGTTTCCGATTTCGGACTCGAACAAAGGTGTGAGAGAAATGTCTGCACAAGGAACCCAAGGAGTGCCGGTACTCATTCTAAAGGAAGGAACCGGACGATCCACAGGTAAGGAAGCTCAGAGAAACAACATAACAGCCGCAAAAGTCGTGGCGGAAACTGTCCGCTCGACTCTCGGACCCAGAGGAATGGACAAGATGCTCGTCAGCTCCATCGGAGACGTGACAATCACCAACGATGGTGCCACGATCATGAAAGAGCTCGATGTTCAGCATCCCGCAGCAAAAATGCTTGTTGAAGTGTCGAAGACACAGGATAACGAGGTTGGAGATGGAACCACCACCGCTGTAATCCTATCGGGAGAACTTCTCGAGAAGGCTGAGAAGCTCTTGGACAAGGACGTACATCCAACCGTCATCGTCGACGGTTATCAGAAGGCCGCGGAAAAGGCGATCGAGATTCTCGACAAACTATCGATCCCTATCTCCGAGAAAGATGATGTTATCCTCCGCCAGGTCGCAACAACATCCATGTACAGCAAGGGCATAGCGGTCGCGAAAGAACACTTTGCAGACATCGCCGTCAAGGCCGTCAAACAGGTCGCCGAGAAAACTGATGGTAAGCTGAGGGCCGATATTGATCTGATCAAGATTCTGAAGAAACACGGAAAGAGCTTGGAAGAAACAGAGCTCGTCAAGGGTATCGTTATCGACAAAGAACTCGCTCATGCCCAGATGCCCAAGACCATAACCGGTGCACGAATAGCACTTCTCAACGCCAAAATCGAGGTTGAGAAAACAGAGTTCGACGCAAAGATCAACATCAACAACCCTGACCAGATGCACCTGTTCATTGAGGAGGAGGAGAAGATGCTCGTAGACATGGTCAACCAGATCGAAAAGACTGGAGCGAACATCGTTTTCAGCGAGAAAGGGATCGATGACGTTGCGCTGCACTATCTGGCCAAGAAGGGCATTGGCGCAGTAAAGAACGTGAGCAGTGGTGACCTCGAGAAGTTGTCAAAGGCAACCGGTGCGAGAGTGGTTGCAAGCGTCAAGGACCTTGCAAAGGACGCTTTGGGAGAGGCAAAATCGATAGAAGAAGTCAAGATCGGGGACGACAAGCTCCTATACGTCCGAGACGCCAAGAACCCGAAGGCTGTCACCATCGTCATCCGAGGCGGCACAGAGCACGTCGTGGACGAGGCGGACAGGTCACTTCATGACGCGCTGTGCGTTGTGAGAAACGCTCTGGAAGATGGCAAGATTGTCGCAGGAGGCGGCGCGCCTGAGGCAGAATTGGCCAAGCGATTGCGAGAGTACGCTGTAAAAGTTGGAGGCAGAGAACAGCTCGCTATCGAAGCATTCGCAGAATCACTGGAAACCGTGCCGACCACGCTGGCAGAGAACGCTGGACTTGACCCGATCGACGTACTGGTTGAATTGCGATCGAAGCACGAAAAAGCAGGGAGTCCGTGGTTTGGAATCGATGTCTTTTCGGGCGATGTGAAGGATATGAGGAAACTGAACGTTCTTGAACCACTTCGTGTGAAGCAACAAGTGATAAAATCGGCTTCTGAAGCTGCATCGATGATACTGAGAATTGACGACGTAATAGCCTCCAAAGGAGTCGGAGGGGGGGCTAGCGGCGGCAAGGATTTCAAGCCGCCTGGCGGCGACGAAGAGTTCTAGAACGAACCCCCGGTTCTCCGTTTCAGGACACGCGATGAACTAGGGCCGCGAAACCGTTCTTTCAAAGCCACTAAACAGAACCCTCTTTTTGCCGAGAGGATTGCCGTCTGCACGGGTCTCCCGGGGAGACAGTCGATTCAGGGTGGAATCCGGACTCCGATAGAAAGGCGAAACGTACGATTATTTCTGTCAGTTCCCAATCGCCTAAGGCGAGAATCTGGAGCGATTCCTGAATCGAGATCTGGGCTAATAATGGGGGATTTCGCGAGCCTGACTTTCGCTCCTCCACTCTCGCTTCAGGAGATGCTCTGTTCTTATCCCCCGTCCCTTTCTAGGGAATATTCCCTGTCCAGCATTGATAGTGGACGAGACAAGCGGAACCGGGCGTAATCTGGGTTTTGCTGATGAGGAAGATACGGGAAGTCTAGAGCTGTCCGAACGATTTCGAGCCGATTTGCTGGGGATTCCCAGATGCGCGATCAGGGCTGAAAAATGGGAGATTCCAGTGACTAATCGAATGTTCTCAATGACCCTCATACTGAAGCCAAGAAAAGAGTAAGAGACGACTATATTTCTGTGAGTCTTTTCCTCATGTGATGCAATATGTTCGGGGGGGTCCATACTGAGAACACTCTTACGTATCTAGGGGACGCTGCTGCTCGTATCGTGCTTGCGCTTCCTTGCTCCCGATAACCCTTGATGAAAGCATCCACATATCCTGCGAGCGTCTTGTTGAACGAAAGCCAATAGTGGCCGGAATAGAAGAGAAACTCCGCCAGATCCCAAGAATAATCTCCTCTGTAACGGGCTTGTTCAAGATCGACTAGTGTCACTTCGCCTTTCTTCTCAACCAGAAAGTTCTCCGGTTTCGTATCCCCTAGCGCAGCTTCAAGCCCGTGCGCCCCAGCCATCAGTTTTCCTGCTTGGTATGCTGCCTCCCGCTCTCTCTGACCGATTTGAGCTGCTTCGGCCAAACGCGTAAGAAGACTTGACAATTGGTCTCCCGAGACATAGGAAAACAATATTGTCCGCGATTTCTGGTCGGCCCCTAGAATAGATGGCACAGGTATTCCGCGTCGCGAAAGAAGGTCGTTGAACGCGTATTCAGCCTCCATTCTTCTCTTTCCCGATATTGAGAAATGAACCGAGCCAAGCCCGAAGAGACTCAGCGTCACCCATTTCAGAGACACCCAGTTCGTGTAACGCTTGGCCACCAGCTTTTCGCCGTCAACCTTCACCAGGAAGACATCGTTGACGAAGCTGCCGATCCGTCGAATCGAGACCCGGCCGTCAGGACGATACCTCCTAACGAGCTTCAAAATGAGATCCATTTCTTCAGGCAAGAGAACCTCTCCGTTAACTATCCAATACGGACCCTGGGACCGGTTTTCCTAAATATCGTCCAACGACCCACCGGCCCACTCGAACACTATTGTGGACCAAGAGGGAAAGTTCACACAACCGACTAAACGTACTCGTCTGTTTCGTTGGTACATTCACCCTCTTCCTCATCGGCTCATGGGCAGTGCTAGTGCTTCTTTCATCCACGACTAGAGTACTCCCTAGGAACGCCCAGGGAGGACCCCTCACACTGGCTTTGGCTGCGACTCTGTCGGTTGTAGTCTCTCTCATCGGCATCCCCATAGGATTCACGTACATGTACTTCTTCGGAGGCGTCGTCTCAACAAAGGCGATTAAGCTCTATCTCTTCATAACCAAAGGAACTCATGTAATAGGCTCCAAGACATCAGAACTGTCGGCGATCCAAGCTTCTCGAGGCTTGAAACTGAAACTTCGCAGACAGATCATGTACTTCGGGTTCATTCTTGCAGTAGTAGTTCCTTTTGCAACCTACGAAGCCAAACACAAAGACCTCCCGTTCTTCTCGCCTCTCGCCCCAACAACCGACATAGTGACCTTGATAACCCAGGATTTCATAACACTCACAATGACCGCGTCACTAATGCTTCCACTAGTTGCACTTGCTCTCCCGTACTTCGGAGGGCTGAGACTTCGAAGCATCGATGTCGGCCCGTTTCACACCACGGTCCTATCCATGGTAGTGGGTGCATCAGGCGGCTTTGCGCTCCTCTATACGGCTTTGACACAGCCGATCCTCAGCGTGCTCGCGTACATTTTCTTTCTCTTGATTGGCGTATGCTGGTGCTTCGCGCTCGGCTGCAACCTAGGAGCTGAACCAGCCAACCGACATATCACTCGCATGGTATTAGCCGAGAAAGTGAGCTCCAGAGTCGTTTCCTCGAAGATATGGCTGGAAAACCCCCCTGGAAAATTCCGAGAAGTCTAGAGATGGTTTCGAAATACTATTTTTATACATTGATAATCGACTAACAGTCGAAGATCGTTGGACAGGGTCCCCACAGGAATCAAAGGGCTAGACGAGCTTCTGGGAGGAGGTTTCCCTGAGGGAAAATGCATTCTCGTAGTCGGCAGCCCGGGTTCCGGAAAGACAACGTTCGCAATCCAATATCTCTACAGCGGAGCCCTTCAGGGCGAGACAGGACTCTATGTCACTCTCGATGAATACCCTGACGTGATAAAACAGAACTTCCAATCCTACAATTGGGACTTGGACAGCGTAGAGAAGAAGGGCAGACTCCTCTTCCTAGACGCAAGCGGTCTTCGAAGAACGAGGGTCAAGAACAACGGTCCTCACGCGCTGTATTCCTCCGATTCCAGCGAAGGAGTCGGCTTCACCGACGTCCTGAAAACTCTTACAAAATTGGTTGAAGGCGAAAACGTCGAGCGGATCGCACTTGACCCTATCACGTCGGTAATGTTGAGATACGGAGAGGAGTTGAAGAGAAGAAGGGCTACTGTTGAGTTCTTCGATGCTCTAGCAGACACCGGTTGCACCTCGCTAGTGACAAGCGAACTTAAGACATCGCTGTTGGACCGAAGATTCCAACTTGAGGAATTCCTTTCGCATGGAGTAGTTGTTCTTCACACGCTCATGCATCAGGGGAACTTTGTCCGAGCTGTCCAAGTGGAAAAGATGCGCGGAATATCTCACGACACGCAGATTCGTCCCTACCAGTTTGGAACCTCGGGAATAGAAGTCTTCCCGCGGGACAAAGTTTTCTAAGTCTTAGGCTTCTTAGAATAGAAGATTATTCCCTTACCATCTTCAATCGCAAAAACATTCCAGCCTTCCTGATGCCTCCTCGCCCTGAGCTTTGCAATTTTTAGTCGTCGACGGCGAACTCCACGTTCTTCGAACGCTTCCATCTGGACAACGCAGTCAGACATATCCTCTAACTGTTTTTGTACCATCGCATCTACGCTGGGACCCAGAGTAAAAACTGCCTTTCCTCCTATCCCTTTCATTTTCGCACCAATTGACTGAACAAACGAGACTATACTCTCCGGTTTTGTCTTGGATGCAAGAGGGACTAGGGAGTCGAAATAGAGACTTGTGCCCTTGGACCGCTGAGGAAGTAGAGAGGACGAGATCTTCATGCCTAGCGTTGTCAAGTCGCCAATAGATGGGACTGAGAATTTCTCAGTCGATTCCTGTCCGGCCTCAGCTGAATATCCATCCACAAACGTCAAGAGTCCACTTTGCTCGTAGCCCTTCACGTCGAGCCCCATTGACTTCATCCCTGACCTTACGTTAGAAGGAAAGTCACTCGTCGAGACAAAGATGCATGGCCTGCCTCGCTTGAGATCCTCAAACATTAGTTGTTCAGAGAGAATGGTTTTCCCCGACCCTGTATTACCCTCGATGGACACCGTTCCACCGTCTATTTCACCCGCAGTCAGAGTGTTGAAATGCCCGAATGGGGCGAGGTAACTCTTGCTCCGTCTGCGATAGTAGAATACACCCCCGACTGCGCCTATTCCTCCAACACCAGCTACAACGAAGTATGGGAGGAGATTGTAGGGGAATGGGACAAAGCCAGGGGGTACTAATCCAAAGGTTCCGCTAGGTCCCTGGCCCTGAAAGCGGTAAACGACGTTGCCCTGACTATCAACCATGTCAATGTGGACCACGTACGTCCCTTGGGTCGAATTGGGTAGGTAGGCCCAAGACCCAATGAGCTCGTACGGAGGAGTGAGAGTTGCAAGGTTCATTGTCTCATTTGTCCCTCCCTTGACAGGCAGACCGCCGGGAGCGTGAATGGTCATGTTAATTCTGCCTTGTTGAATCTCAGCGATTCCAAGAGCGGAAACTACGAAGGCTTTGACTACAACAACGTTGTTCGGAGGAGCTGCGTCGAGGTAGAAGTATGGTTGCGCGGTACCGAACCTGTCCAAGACGCTGATAGTGTTAGCGGGAAATAGGCCTTGATAGTCCGACATGGGCACGATTACTCGCGACTGAGCGGTACTTGAGCCCCATTGTAACTCGATTGCTGCATTTCGAGGGACGGAAGTCGCGACGAGTTCTATTGCAATTGAGGATGATTCGATTAGCGGAGTTGATGACATAGGTATAGCGATAGTGATGTTTGAGGCTCCTGGGGAGATTCGTTGCTGAGGAGTGGAATTCGTGTTGGTCCAACTGCTCTGCCCAGGAAAGCGATAGCTGAAGGCTACGCCTAGAGTGACGGGGACAATATTGGAGGTATTGCCCTTCCAATCTATCAGTAGAGAGAAGATGATGGGGCCATTTACAGTTGCCACATTTTGCAGAGCTGTAGGAAGCGAAAAGGTAGTAGGGGATGCTGTAATATTGGTTACACAAGTAGCACATGGGCCGGAGGGACGCAGAGAACTGAGCGTGCCGGAAGCCGCGAGGTAGAATACGCGCTGAGGTGTCGAGGGAACTCCTGTCGCCATCGGGGGGGCACTTGATGCCAAATAGATGATTAGAACGAGCACTAAGCCGGAGATGGCCTTGCCCACGGTTCTCTCGTAGAGGTGTTTGTCGATTCCAGTTAAAAGGTTCTACGAGCAGCCCAAGGCTGGAAAAATATCTGGGAAAAGAGCGATGGTTCGAGAGAGCGGTTAACCCTTTCCGATACGGAAGACTGAGGTTCCGCAGTTGGGGCAGGTTCCCTTGACCGCAGCCTTTCCGTTCTTGAGCGTGACGTTCTGAGGGTTCTTTATCTCGATGTTCGCTTTGCACTTCACGCAATATGCTTGTGGCATTTCTATTCAGCTGAGCGTGCAACTGGAGGATGCTAGTATTTGAAACTCACGTAGAACACGGAGATACCCACGAAGGACGACCGTGAAAAGGAGCGAAAATACGAGTATTTTCCTCGAAAAGAGCCTGAAAGACTACTTGTTAGCTTGCTCTGGCGTTTTCTGGGACTGGAATATCCATTACGGGAGAAAACTTGCCCGTTGTTTTCTATAATGCCTGAGCGAAAAAGTTCCGTTCAAATGGGCATTAGAATCTCTTCGAGAGCGTTTCATAAGAGTCCTTCAGAAGTTTCTTCGTTGAATAGTTGAGAAGCTTCTGAGTCCAAGTGCGCTCGAATGGTTCTCTCATGCTCAGGTTCTTCAATCGGTCCAGGTGAACCTGTTTGCTCGCCTCCATCAGACCAGTGGCCATAGCCGAGAACGTTTCAAAGCTGGGAGGCTTCCCCTGCTCGCCACGAGCAGCCGCTTGCTTTCTGAGCTCGTTATAAAACCTGAGGGTAGCCCTCACAGATTTGCCTATCTCCAAGTCCACCTTCTGATCAAACTGAAATTGCGTTTTTGGGACCACCTAGACTCGAGCATGAAGGCTTCATTCTAGTCGGGCGCCTCTTCGCATAGCACCTGATTCGTCCTCATGAGTCGCCTCTCCACCCACCGCTAACGGTGCTCCGATGGAGGCGTTTCAAGCGTTGAGCAAGCTCTTCACGAATTCTTGCTAAGGTTCGGATACTATGAGTGTTTTGACGGCAGTCTGAGAGATCCGAGCGCGCTCGATTGCCTTCGGAGCATCTCGCAAAACATATCGGTCAGTAATCATGGAGCGAAGATCTATTTCCCCTTTAGCCAGAAGAGCGAGGGCAGCGTGAATATCCGATTCTATACAAGAATAGCTCGTCACAATCGAGATCTGCCGACCGAATAGCCCGCCGACATCAAGATTGATCGTTGCGCCTTGGGCGGGAGCACCGAATAGCAGGAGCTTTCCTCCTCTTCGAACGGATTCGAGGGCCGGCTGTATCGCTTTCGGATTTCCAGTGGATACGATTGCCAGATCGACTCCGAGACGGGTTAACTTGGTAACATGTTCGGGGACGCTCAGAGAGGATGAGTCGATCGCCTCGTCGGCGCCTAGCTTCTGAGCTATTTCGAGCCGGTGATAGAGAATATCCGCGCCGATGATAAGCGCTACATTCATTTTCCTTAGTAGTTGTACCTGTGTCAGGCCGGTTGGGCCTAGGCCCACTACGAGAACATTGTCTCCCGGCTTTACCTCCGCCTTGTCCAAAGCTCTAACGCAGCAGGCGGTTGGTTCTATCATTGTTCCTTCTTCGAGGCTTATCTCGGGTGGCAAACGTACCACGGCTCCTCGAGTGACGTTGGCCTCCGGAACTCTGAAATATTCTGATAGTCCGCAGGGGTCGAAATTTGTCTTCTTGAAAAGATCGCACATGGTATAGTCGCCTCGTTGACAATAGTGGCAGCTGTAGCAGGGAACGTGGTGATGTGCGATGACTCTCTCCGATCTTCTTAGATCGGTTACGCCTTCGCCTAAGCTCTCGATGGTCCCACTCACCTCGTGGCCGAGGATTCCTCCCGGTCCGTAGGCGCCGTGGACCTTTTCGATGTCAGTTCCGCAAATTCCAGACGATGCCAACTTGATCAAAACCTCACCCGATCGGGGTCTGGGAACGGGAACCTCCTTGACTTCAGCGTGCCCTTGTCCACTGATCAGGCAGGCGAGCATGGGTGGTTCGACATGGCCGTGCGATTTAACAAGTTTCCCGATTCGGAGAACGATCTTGTGGTTTGCGAATTGGAGTTTATTTCATAAGAAGAGTAGATGAGCCATGAATAGTAGTGGGCTACCGTTTTTCGCATGCCAGTATCCAGAACTCGGGGCACCAAAGACTCCGTCAAGTTCATGCAAGTACTTGACCGGGCGGTCTATCTGAGGCTAAAGCAGCTAGCACATCAGAGAGGAGTTACCGTCCAGGAACTTATCCGGGTTCTCCTCATCCCTGACTGGTTGCACGGCGCAGAGGAAAAGCAGTTGAGAACCGAGTTGGAAAGTCGTCATCGAAAAGCTACTCAGAAACGGCTCTTTCGGACTTCTCTTCAGAAACCACTGGTTTCCATCAGAAGGAACTAGTCCTAGTCTCAGAACCTATTGAACGGTTCCACGTAGGCGACCGTTCCCAATGATAATATACCATTATCGACGCGTATCTTCAAGGCATCTTCTTGATAAAAGATCTTGACGTGGAGATGGAAAAGACAAACGTCGGTTCCATCATAGTCTTCGGAGATTCGACTGTCGGAAACCCGGACCTTCGATACGTAACTGGAACATCTCTGCCGAGGGGAGGAATATTCCTAAAACGAAGATCGAACGACCCAACAATCATAGTCAGCAATATCGACGTGGGCAGTGCACGTCAGGGAAAAGTTCGCAATATCAAGACATATTCTGACTATGGATATGAGCGCATAGCGAGCAAATACGACCGGGACGAGGCAAGGATCCGCTTCTACCTGAAAATCATCAAGGACGAGGGACTTCATGGTCCCACGATTCTTGCAGGAAGAAACGATGTGTCGAATACCTTGCACATGATCGACGGTCTCCGTCGCAGAGGAGCAAAGGTCATCGGGGAAAAGTCGCCCACGATTATTGAGACTGCGCGTGAAACCAAGGATCGCTGGGAAATCGAACGGCTGAAGCTTCTAGGAAAGAAGACCATACATGTTGTGGAAGACACTTTGCGGTTTCTAAGAGGGGCAAAAGTCAATGGAAAAAAGGTATCTTACAAGTCAAGACCTTTACGTGTTGGAACTGTTAAGAAGGTTATTGGAAGGTCGCTTTCGGAGCAGAACCTTGTTGCTCCGGAGGACACCATATTTGCTCCCGGAAGAAGGTCGAGTGATCCTCACTACAGGGGTGAGGACGAGGACGTTGTCCGGGCCGGGGAACCTATCGTCTTTGACATCTTTCCTTCCGAACCGGACGGCTACTGGCATGATTGCACTAGGACGTACCTCTTCGGTTCCGCGCCGAGGAAGGTTAAGGAGATGTATGATGCGGTTCTCGAAGTCCAGACGTCCGCGCTGGACATGGTGAGGGAGCAGGTTCCCTGCCAGGAGATGATGTCGAACGCTTGCAAGATCTTTGAGAGAAAGGGATACCCGACTGCGAGGCAGCTGGTGAAGGGGAACAAAGAGGCGCGTACTCGTGGGTTCATACACGGGCTCGGTCACGGTGTTGGATTGACTATTGGAGAGAGACCGTACCTCTCGTTGTACGGGAGGGATCATCTGCGAAAAGGGTCCGTGGTGACGATCGAGCCTGGACTCTATGAGCCCAGATGGGGTGGTGTCAGAATAGAGGACATTGTGGTGGTAGATTCTCCCTCAGAAAACATCACGCCTTTGTCGAAAGATATCGAATTATAGTCGCTTAGCCTAAGGTGTGGTCATGTACGGGGGCGGGATGCAGCCCAGACAGAGGATCCGGGTTACGTCCGCTGGCGGGGTTGTCTATCGCTGGGATGGCGATAAACCACTGTTTCTGCTCCTAGCCAGCAACAAGAGGGGAGTTTGGTGTTTGCCGAAGGGGCTCATTGAAGAGGGGGAAGATGAGGTTACTACAGCTATGCGTGAGGTGCGTGAGGAGACGGGTGTGAGCAGGGTGAAGTTGCATGGGAAGCTTGGCGCGATCAAGTACCAGTTCGGATTCCGTGCGAAAACCTACGACAAGACTGTCCATTTCTTCCTGTTTGAGACTGACCAAGCGGATGCGAAGGTGGGGACTGAGCATGACGCTATGGAGTGGATGGCTTACGAGAAGGCACTTCAGACGCTGTCTTATCCGAACGAGAAAGAGATGCTTTCGAAGGCTTCGAGTATTATCAAGTCAGAGAAGGAGCATTCCGCTGAAGCGAAGCCGGGTCAAACCAAACTTCCAACTAGCTAGAGTCAGTTATAGAGGACTGGATTCGTGTGGGACAAGATGACTGGGATGCTTCCACGTTGATTGATCCGTCTTTCTCCGAGCTTCGTGTCTACAATACTCTGACGCGGAGCCAGGACAAGTTCGCGCCCATCCGTCCTAACAGGGTGAATATGTTTGTCTGCGGTCCTACGGTCTGGGATGTCTCCCATATTGGGCATGGAAAGACCTACGTCGCCTATGATATCATTGCACGGTATCTGCGGAGGAAGGGCTTCAGCGTCTTCTTTCTACTGAATATCACTGATGTTGATGATAAGATCATCAACAAGGCTCACGATCTAGGCGAACAACCGCTTGCACTCGCGAGACGTCTGGCGAAATCCTTCTTCAAGGACATGAAGGATTTGCATGTGGAAAACGTCAATCTCTACGCGAATGCTTCGGATCATGTTCCCGAGATCATCGAGCAGATTACCGGACTTCTGAAGAAGGGTTTGGCGTACAGGGTGGAGAATGATGTCTACTTTGACATTTCCAAGTTTCCAGACTACGGGAAACTGTCCCACCAGAAGCTTCAGGATCTGACGGTTCACCGGGTTGATCCGGATCCGCGGAAAAAGCATCCTGGCGACTTTGCGTTGTGGAAGAGCCAGAAGCCTGGCGAGATATTCTGGGACAGTCCTTGGGGAAAGGGACGGCCCGGCTGGCACGTCGAGGACACTGCGATTACACTGACGTACTTTGGCCCGACCTACGATGTTCATGGTGGTGGTACCGAGCTGATCTTTCCACATCACGAGGCCGAGATTGCTCAGGCGGAGGGCTTGACAGGGAAGGAGCCGTTGGCGCGCTATTGGCTCCACACGGGGTTGTTGAGTATTAAGGGAGAGGAGATGCACAAGTCTCTGGGAAATTTCATCACGATCCAGGAAATGATACGGAAAGTTGGTAGTCCAGGGTTGCGAGTGTTCTACGCCGGGACGCACTACAGGAGTCCGTTGGACTTTACTGATCAGGCGTTGGAGCAAGCTGTCAGCCTTGCTAGACGGTTTAGGCGGGCGTATGACCAGCTGTTTTTGGCTCGTTCTAAGATGAGTACTGAGAGGACTGAGCCAACCGCGGTCTTGAAGCGGCTGGACGAGGCGCGGGACGACTTCTTCAAGGCTATGGACGATGATTTCAACACCCCAGGAGCACTCGCCGCCTACATCAGAATAATCGGATTGGCGGAGGAAGAAGCGAGGAACCCCCAAGACAAATCCGCCAAGGCGATAATCGATGCTCTAAAGGATCTGGGTTCAATCCTAGGGGTCTTAGAGACAGAGACTGTCGCGCAGGACAGAGTTTCGGAACTGGTGAACTTTGTTTTGGAGCTAAGGAATGAACTTAGGAATAAGCGCGATTTTCAATCGGCTGATCGCATCCGCGATCGGATGGCCAAACTTGGCTTCGTGGTAGAGGATTCGACTGAGGAAACGCGCTGGATAACCTAGTCCTGCTTGGAAGCGTTCTTTGTCTGGCTTTTGCTTTGAGTCTTTAGGATCTTCTTCACCTCATCGAGCTGCTTGAAAGATCCAATATCATGATGCGGTTCCGGCGTCAAGTATCCGTAGACTCGTTCTCCCTTCGCGACGAGTGTGGGTATGACGTTCGCCGCAATGTCGGATCCGCTTGAACAGTATTTCAGAACAACGGGTTCACAGAGACAGACGCCGATGCTGACGGGGTATTCTTTGATAACGGGTTTCTCCTCAAAATATTCTATTCTACCATCTTTGTCTACTCGTCCAACGCCATAGTCGATTCGGACGCCGGTGCTGAGTGCTACTGTGCATGTTGCTTTCTTTTCCTTGTGGAACCGGATCATGCCTGTTAGGTCGAGGGTTGTTAGCACGTCGCCGTAGTAGACAAGAAACGTTGAGTCGACATGACCGCTCGCCTCTTTGAGTGCGTTTGAGGTACCTGTTCGCGGGCTGATACTGTAGCCAATGTTGACGCCATACTTTGATCCATCATCAAGGTGGTTGCGGTAGACTTCGCCATCCTCGTCGGATAACAGCATGATGATGTTTCGGATTCCATGGCTGGCGAGGTAGCTGATCACATAGTCGATGAATGGTTTGCCGGCGATTGGTATCATGCCTTTGGGAACGTAGCTTGTAAGCGGTGAGAGCCGTGTGCCGGCGCCACCGGCCAGAACAAACGCCTTCAATGGTATCTCGCAATTTCGCGGCAGGTCTTCGATATGTATAAGGACTTCAACCACAGATCCTGAGGACCGGCGAAACCGCTCTTGGGTCGCGAGATACTCCGCAATTTTCTACTCTAATTGGTAAGAATGCTCACAGAAAACGGCTTCGTCGGTTGCTTTCTAGGCTTGTAAGAGACCTCGGCTCATGGAATCCTCTAGCTCGGCGTGTTCTTCACGCAACCCATGCACGTACCACACCTGCAGCTCATGCCCACCAAGATCAGTAGTCTTTGTCGAGAGCACTTTCGGCCCGGGTCGCATAACCCAGTGAGAGAGGCCCTCTTCTAGATCCTCGCGGGGAATCTCTGGAAAAGCTGCTTGAAAATCTGCGAAGCTCACTTCAGCCTCAGGATTCAGGTACGGGTTATGAAATCGCTGACGGAAGAATTCGATAACCTTGCCTATGGGAAGAATCTTCTCGATTCTTGTAGGCTTGTTTTTTCTCGCTTTGCTAGTCATGAACTATCACGCCAGTGCTCTGTTATCTGGAAAATGGCACGGAAATATGGCTGTTACAGTACCCGGACTCGACCGTCGAAGGTAGCCATTTCCCTTATCCTCTGTCAGAGGTAGAGTAGGGGTCCTAGTTAATGCTGACCTTTGACGGCAGAACCTGTTCCACTACTTTGATCGATAAGGTCAGATCGTTTCTCTCGGCGATCAAAGGCCTCAAGCTAGGCTCGATCGAGCCCTGTGCTAGTTTTAGAGATGCCTCGTCCAACTCACCACTCTTATGATCCAGCTTCGCATTGACCAAATATTTTGTCAGACTTGTGATCTGTCCCGTTAACTCGGCTAGCCTTGATCGCATTGAGCTGACCAGGGCACTTGCCGTTTTCACCTTGTCCATGTAGCCTGCCTTCTGGGACTGCAAGAGCTCCGAGTAGATCTCACCGTCAATCTCCCTTGAATCTTTCAACGATTCAAGTGCACCAACTCTCTTTCTCAACAGTGTTAGTTCGGAGATGATGTCCTCGGATTCCAGCTTCCACATCGGCGATATTGTGATCGTTTTGGGTGTGAGGGCCATTTGTCGAGCTTTGGCGGTCAGAATAATTCCACCTGTTGCTTCTACCTGGACGCCTTCCATTTCGCCAAACGGGTTTCGCTCTATTCCGATCACTCTTCCTAGTAGTCTGCCGTAGATGTCGCTCACCGTTCGGCCGAGGAGAGCTTTGGTCTCCAGCTCAGGTGATAGCATCTAGATTCTACCTTACTCGATGAGCCGGATTCACGATCTGGGGAATCTCAGGGAACTTCTCTCGCATCTTCGCCTCAGCCATAAGATCCGCCTCCTTCAAGATGTGAGCAGACTCATCGTTGACCGGTATCGACATTCCATCGGAATCGACTGCCTCACCAATTTCCATCGTAAGATTTTCTAGCGAGTCTTCAACATCGCCTATGCCAGTTGAGATCTCTGGCAGTTTGCCCTCTAGTTCGCCCCTCACCATCCCGAGGAGTCCTCTGACAGAACCCATGCCGTGGACCATATCCCCGAACTGTTCCACTGTCTCAAGACGGAGGAGTGCCTGTTCAAGACAGATCTGGCTTCGGAGAGATGTTTTGATTAGTTTCCGGATCTGCACGCACTCGTTTGCGAAAACGGTCGCCGTCTGAGTGTCCCGTGCTTCTAAGGCCTTTGTGCACTTGTCCCGAAGGATCTGGTCTCGCGACTCCATCTGGGTGATGCTGCGCTCCAACCTCGTTGTTTGGGTGCGGAGCTTGTGGGTTGCGAACTGGATCCGTTGCTTCATCGGAGTCGGCTTGATGGCTTCTCGAATTCTATCGGTTAACGAGGGATTGTCCCGGAACATGATTAGTCTCCTATCATCCTGTTTTCCGGCGTGAGATATGCCGGTGGTCCGAGGTGTACCTGGTGTTTGGCTTGTGACGCTTGGCGAGGCAGGGCTGTGGTCATGAAGATCGTAGTTCCTTGGTTTCTGTTCAGTCCTCTCAGCAGAGGGATTAGCAGATTTGTTGCCGAGCCGTCCAAGTCACCGGTTGGCTCGTCAATTACGAGTAGCTCCGGTTTGACGGCCAAAGCTCTCGCCAGATCGATTCGTCTTCTCTGTCCGGCACTTAGCCCGTCAGGGTATGAGCGTTCGATCTTGTCTAATCCAAAGAAGGCGAGGGCTTCTTTGATTCTGTCATCTCGTTCCCTTCTCGGGACCCCTGCGAGCGATAGAGCTAGATGCAGGTTTTGCGAGACTGTCATCTGCGGTAGCGCAGTGGGTCTCTGAAAAACCGCGGCTGTCTTAACCAGGCCGCATCGTTTTACAAACGACTCCCGGGTGACGTCGTGCTCACGGAAGCTTACCGAGCCATGAAACGGCTTCTCCAAGCCTAAGACCACGTTGACTAGCGTTGATTTTCCCCAGCCTGATCCGCCAAGGACTGCAAGGAAGTCTCCTTGATCCACTTTGAAAGAAACGCCTTGATCGTAGAGTCTGAGGACCCCTCGGATTGAAGGGTATTCGACTACCACTGACCTGGTTTCCATCATGGATGTCATTGTTGTTAGCTCTTGTAGTGCTCAACGAACGAGGAGGATCGTATTCTGCGAAGGCTCGGTAGTGAGTAGAACAATCCTCCTGCGAGTATGAGAGCGAGTGCTGAAAGGACTAGTTCGCGAATCGGAGCGGTTGCAAAGAATTCTAGCAGTATTACAGGGGAGAATGCTACGAGGGAGCAGATTGCGCCTCTAAAGAAGTAGCGCAGGAATATCTGCCAGCTGGAGCCCCCGTAGGCGAATAGTGCTAGTTCTTCCCTCGTCCGTCGTGTCGTTGTCGAGACGGCCGCCAGCGCGCAGGTTGGGGGAACAACTAGGAGAGAGAGCCAGAGGCGTGAGTTGAAGGAGACTGGACCTATGGTTCCGAGGGAGGTTTCAAGAGCCACAATTCCCATTACTAGGATTGCGAGTAGGTCCGTGGCTTCTCGTGGGATGGCGCCGGATAGGACGATCGGGGTCCAGGATGGCTTTTCCAAAATGGAATCGACCTTCTATTCTGGGCCTGCCATAGACCGAAGGAACATTCCGAGTCGTCCTTCGTCATAGGTCCGGATGACTGAGGAGGCGAAGTCGATGTCGAGGTTCATCGAGCGGAGCTTAGATAGAACGGCGTTCACGTCTTCCTTGTTGCGGGCGACTATGAACACGAGTCCTTCTGGGGTTCCGAGGGAGCTTATGACGTTGAGGGTCTCAGGTATTTCGCATATTTGTTTCAGAATGTCTTCTCTGGATGGGGTGCTGGGGAAGTTGGCAGCTACGATCACTTGTTCCGACAGACCGAGCTTTGAAAAGTCGATCAGTGTTGTGTATTCGCGAATGATGTGCGCGTCTTCTAAGCGGTTGACTCTGTAGGCGATCACATTGGGATGGAGGGCGAGTTTGCGGCCTATCTCAACGTAGGACTGTTTGGAGTTCTCCACGAGCTCCGCGAGGATGCGAAGATCAGTTCCGTCGAGGTTCACTTCTCTCATCCTCTATGATGCCTTGAACGATTCGTCCCAGTCGAAGTAGCGCTTGATGATGTTCTGTGAAACGCTTGGCCGTCGGCCTACGATGATTGTCTCAAAGTCTTCCATCGTAATCGGGTCCGGAATAGCGTTGAGATCGTTAGCGGCGCCACTTTGGAAGAAGTCGCGGACCACTTTGATCTGGGTGGACTGGAATAGATCGCGAATGTCTCCTCCCGAATAGCCTTCGGTCCTTCTCGCTAGCTCCGCGAAGTCGACGTTGTTCTGGAACTTCAGATTCTGAGCATAGATCTGGAACATGTCCATACGGGCTTTGACGTCCGGCAGTGGGACGTAGATTCTCTTCTGGAACCGTCGAATAAACGGCTCGTCCAGAACCCATGGCTTGTTTGTCGCCCCGATGAGGTAGACATGTAATTTCTTATTCTTGTCAAGGATACCGTCCATCTCCTTGAGGAATTGGTTTCTGACGCGGACCTCTCCGCCAACCTCTTCTCCTCGGACACCCATCAGAGAATCTATTTCGTCGATGAACACGATCGCGGGTTGTCCGTTTTCAGAGACGTCTCTCGCCTTAGTGAATAGTTGAGAGACATTTCTCTCAGATTCTCCGAGCCATTTTGACATTAGGGAGGCGGCGTCAGCGCAGAAGAACATCCCCTTGATCTCGCTCGCAATGGCTGCAGCGAGGAGCGTTTTTCCACAACCAGGAGGCCCGAAGAAGAGTATTCCCCGCGGCCACCCGAGGGGGAACAGGTCTGGTCTTCGGACTGGAAAGATAATCGACTCTTCGATTGCCCTTTTCGGCTTCTCTAGATCCGCAATGTCGCTCCAGCTGATGTCCGGTTTCTCGGTTAGGACCCACTGGTCGAGCTTGATAGTCTTAGACTCTCGGGTTTCAGTGGAATCCATGGAATGAGCTATCGGCTCGTCGGATTGGAGTTCTTGGATTCGTTTCTTGTAGGCCTCTACGTGTTCTGTGTAGACTTTGTTTTGGGGCGCGGCTGGGTAGAGGGAGCATAGCTTGAGGAGGACCTCGATCGCTCGTTGGTATTTTGTGGCGGCGAGGCGTTTGGAGCCTTTTCTCTCGAGCTCAATGGCTTCTTTCGCGTATTTTACTGCGAGCGATTCCAGTTCTTCTGATGCTGAAATTTCTTGTCCTTCCTTGTTACACTGAAGGGCTTGGACGGGAGCACTTGTCTCCCGTCTTAGTCCATGACTATCTTTCCGTCATCCTTGAGCCGTTGTAGAGAGCGTCTGATGTCGTCGCTTGGGACCAGCAGCTCTGCGGAACAATTGTTGAGACTCAGTTCGCCATTGTGCGACTTGATGTAATCGAGTAGCTTGTCTTCCAATGGAGCCTCTTCCGATCCCGAGGTGGTGATGGCGATAGGGATTCTTTGTTCGGGTGCGCGCGTCCCGGCTTCTTGAACGGGTTGGGCTGCCTCCGGCAAGGGCAGTTCGGGAAATCGCTCCTTCATCTGTTGGGATGCGATGGCGCTGGATTCTTCGAGTACTTTGCGTGCTTCGGTGCTTGAGGCGCTCATGTCGAAGCCCTGGTCTTCACCGACTTGGCCGGTCTCCATGCTCATGTCGCTGAGCATGTTGTTGACCTCGCCAAGTTCGTTGGCTACTTCGGGAATGACGCCTGCGATTCTGCCACGGGTCTCGCGTACGACCCCGATAACTGGTGCGATCTGAGCCATTATGTCGCCGAACTCTTCGACTGTCTGCATTCGGAGGATTACGCGTTCGAGGGCTAGTTCACTGCTAAGTGTAAGATGAGCCATTTTCCGGATCTCCGCGCATTCGTTGGCGTAGAGGGCTGCGTGAGCAGGGTCCTTGGAGAGTTGGGCGCCGATGCAGCGTTGGAACATTTCCTTGTCTCGTTGCTGGAGCCTGGCGGACATGTGCTCCAGTTTTTCTTTCTGGGATCCGAGTCTGAACAGAGCTTGCGCTATGCGTTCTTTCAATGGAATAGGATGCACTTTCTCTTCGAACTTGCGGAACAGACTTTGAATCCTCCTAAGTCTCCCT
>VBBS01000062.1 GCA_005888745.1 Candidatus Bathyarchaeota archaeon
CGCCGCCTCAACAACTTTCCTCACCATATCACCATGCGGGGTGTGACGCATTCTGAGCGGGAAGGCTATGTTTCCCGCGACCGTCTTGTTTGGATAGAGGGCGTAGCTCTGGAAGACCATGGCGATGTTCCGCTTATTCGGAGGAAGCTCAGTCTCGTCTCTACCGTCTATGAGGACTTGGCCAGAGTCAGGCCTCTCGATGCCTGCCATGATCCTGAGGAGAGTGGTCTTTCCCTCACCCGACGGTCCGAGAACGACGAAAAACTCGCCCTTCTCGACCTTAAGCGAAACTTTGTTCAGAACTCTCTTGTTGCCGTAGGACTTCTCGACATCGACGAGCTCGAGCTTTGTCAACCATGCAGTCCGCCTGAGAGATATTCTCCTCTCAAGTATCTCTGCAACATGACAGTCAGAATGATCACTGGCAAGGTGAGGACCAGTGATAGTGCAGAGGAGGCAAGTATGTTTCCCCTGTAAATGTTTGTGTAAATGACAAACGGTAGGGTTGGAGTGATCGGCGAGAGAATCGTGGCAAATGTGAACTCGTCCCACGATAACATCCAAGAGATCAGAAAAGCTGCTGCCACAGCCGACTTGGAAAGCGGTACTAGAAGAGTGTACAGCGTCTGGAGCATTCCAGCACCGTCAACCCTCGCCTGGTTCTCAAGATCCTTTGGAAGGCTTTGAAAGGCTCCGAGTAGAAGAAAGATAGAGAAAGGGAGCGCAATGAGACCCTGGGCGAGGGCCAACCCCACTACCGTGTTGTACAGGTGCAGATCAATGAAACTGACACTAACCGGGATGGCTATCACTAGCGCTGGTATCATATTCACAAAGAAAAGCAGAGTCGAAATGGTGTTTGCGAGTGTAGAGGTGAGTCTGCTTAGACCGTAAGCGGCTGGTATTCCTAATAGCAGAGCAATTGCTCCAACAAGAGAGGCGGTCAATAGGCTTCTTAACATTGGATCGATGAGGTTAGTGCCTTGTAGCGCTAGGACAAGGTTCTGCAGCGTGAATCCTTCTGGCCATTGGAGCGGCCTCAGAGAGCCTAAAGTATACTGGATGGGAGAGAATGAGATAAGAAAGAGAATGTAGAGCGGGTACAAGAACAGAGCAGACATGAACGCTACCACAACATACTGCATGGCGCGCGAGAGTAACTGCATTAGGCGGTCCTCCGAAGCTTCAGAGCAACGAGGGTGAAAACAAGTACAATTGCAAGGAGGACTGTGGACGCCGCATAGGAGTAGTAGATGGAACTAGTGCTCGAGTAGAATTCATAGGCCAGGGTCGTAAGGAAGGGAGGATTGTATTCCACGAGGACGAGAGGAATTGCGAAGATGTTGAACTCGCTTATTCCCCTTATCACCAAGGCGATGAGAATGAAGTTCCTTAGGTTGGGGAGGGTTACAAACAGGAAGCGTCGGATGGGACCTGCCCCGTCGAGAGCCGCAGCGTTGTAGATTTCTTGGGAGATCCCCGTCATACCTGATGCGAGGATCAGCGCGACGATTGGCGTATTTTTCCAACTGTCAGATAGAATCAGGACGAGAACCCTAGAATTGTAGCCTGAATACCAGTTGACAGGCGGTAGGCCGAATAGCGCTAGGAAGGAGTTCATGTATCCGCCGAAAGGAGGTGAGACTGGGAAGATGTTTGAGAATACGAAGGCAGCCACTATCGTGGCAACCCCCCAGGGCAGGATGACAATAGTGAGGAAAACACGTCTTCCTCTGAATTCTCTTGCTAAGAGCCCTGCGATGATGAACGCGAGGAAGAACTGGAATGCCAAAGCTCCGAAGCTAACGATCAGGGTATTCTCAATAGCGTTCGTCAGATGGAAAAAGATTAGGCCTTGATAGTTGGAGAGGGTGTTGGATGAAAGGGGGGTCTGAAAGCTCTCGAAGATGGCCGTCAGCGTAGGATAGATCGAAAAAAAAAAGATATAGACGATGGCTGGGGAAACCAGCAGGATGGGGCTGTAGCTCTCCTTCCACCTCAGCCGGAGGTTTCTCAAGAGGCTAGGAGACTGAGATTGGCTTGAAAGCGTTCTGTTCGTACTGTTGAGCTGTCTGTGTGCCGTAGTTTGTGACTAGATAGTCGTATAGATGTTGGTTCTCTGTGTTGAGGATGGTGTGTACTTGGGATGGGGAGGGTTGCGGGCTGGCCTCGACGATCTGCGTCCACGCATCATATATCTGGGCATCCCAAGTGGAGATCCAAGGAGCAGGGTTCCGCAGAAATACTCCCTGGTCGATTGCTGAGAGAAGAGCGTTGCCTACCGTCGAGAAGTTTCCAGGAAGATTGTTGTAGGCAGCGGAATTCACGGCAACCCACGCGAGCTTCAGAAGAGTCTCCGTCTGCGCCTGAGAGTCAAGGAGGAACTTCGCAAATTTTTCGACTAGAGGAAGATTTGTCGCACCCTTCGGTATGACCAGCACATCCCCACCGAGGACGTGGTTGCTGTTGGACGGTCCAGCGGGACCAGGATAGACGCCGAGATTCTTGTCGGTCATTTTGTAAGTGGCATTGGTCAACTGGCTGTAAATGTAGGGCCATTGATAGTCAAGCAACTGGTAGCTTCCAGAGTAGAGGCCAGTGTATTCCCCCCAGTAACCATTGATGTAGCCGGGGTCGAAGTATTGGCTGAGGGTCTGCAGGTACTGGAAAGTCGCCACGTCGCCAGTGTCATTAAACATGAATGGGTTACCGCCAAACTGTACCATCCACTGGTAAAGCTCAGTAGCAGCGCTCGCGTCCCGTCCTCCACCTTGGAACATAATCGGCGTGCTGTAACCGGCTGTTTTCAGTTTGGCCGCATCTGCTAAGAGTTGAGTTGTGTTTGCTGGTGGTAAATTGATTCCCGCCCTCGTGAATGCTGTAATGTTGTACCAAACTAGAGGAACGTTGGATCGGAAGGGTACGAAATATGTGGCACCTCCATACACCTGTTGCTCATAGGCGATCATTTTCTGAGCGCTGGTTATCAACGACGACGGTTCGATATTGCTTAGCATCGGACTAAGGTCTGTGACGGCATTTGCATAGATCACTTCTCCAACGACTAGGTTGTCGATTCCCACGAGTGAGGGTCCGACGCTGTTGCCCTTGACGAGTGCTTCAACAACGCTCGCGGTATCGTCCGGGCCCGATAGATTCACAAGGATGACGTTCGTCCCCGGGTTTGCGGCCTCGAATTGAGGTACAAGCTGGTGCTGGAAGAAGTCCACCTCTGGGGGCGCGAGGCTCTCGTAGAAGAATATGGTCGAGCCTCGATTCATCGACAGGATATAATAGGTACCTCCACCGGCAGCAGCTCCTACAACTACTATTATGATCAGAATCAGCGCAAGGTGAGCCCTAGCCCAATTGACTTTGAGTGATGCGGGAGTCTGAGCCGACAATAGGCTGACCCAAGCGAACAGCGACTTCATCTCCTCAGCGATAAATAACTATACCTGAAACTCCGACATAATTCGATAGAGAAATGGGCCGAAACTCTACTGTGGGATATACAGTCGAACTAGTTACCTGATATCGTTGGTTTATGGATCATCAGCTAGAAGAGTTGGCACTTTGAGATGACCTATGTAGCTTTCAGCAGCAGAGGACGGTTGAATTGAGGAGACTGGTTACCGTGGTGAGAATTAAGATGATAACTAAAAGGGATAGCGCCAATCGTGATTTGCTAGTGTGGCGTGCTAGATAGAGTCGAGGATTTTTGACAGGTTTCGGGATTCCGGTCGAGGCAGAGTATAAGCAGATCGGGGCCTACGGTGTCGTCGGTAACACGAGGACCGTAGCTCTCGTTGGCTATGACGGGTCTATCGATTGGTGTTGTCTTCCGAGGTTTGACTCGCCCAGCGTCTTCGCTGCCATACTCGACCGCAGGATTGGAGGGAGCTGGCGGGTCAGCCCGGTCGGGAAGGGACATGCTTCCCAGACCTATCTCAAGAATACCAACATTCTTGTGACCGAGTTTAGCGTGGACGGGTCCAGAGTAATAGCAACAGACTTCATGCCATGCTCTAATTCCAGAGACGCCTGGTCTGCTCCCCCTGAGATCCATAGGGTCTTGAACTGCGTGGAGGGGAGGATGAGGCTTCGTCTCGATCTCAATCCCCGCTTCGACTACGGACAGATTCGGCCGGAGGTGGCCGTGGACGGGAGGAATGCGTCTTTCACCGGCCGGAGAGACGAGATGGTCCTAGCTTCTACTCTCCGGCTCAAACCCTCGAAGCTGGGCAGTCTATCATCTGAGTTTGAAATGTTCAGGGGGGATCGGGAAGCATTCGTACTGAGCTATGGGGAGGCTGAGCCCCGCCAGGTAGAGGAGTACAAGACTGCCGAGCGATTGCGCGAGACGGAGATCTTCTGGAGATCGTGGGTCCGAAAGCTGCTCTACCGGGGTCGATGGCGTAGAGAGGTTATACGATCCGCACTGACTCTAAAGATGCTGGTCTATGCCCCTACAGGAGCAATAGTCGCCGCGCCGACCACCTCGTTGCCTGAGGCGTTCGGCCAACACAAAAACTGGGACTACCGTTATTCTTGGATCA
>VBBS01000046.1:0-744 GCA_005888745.1 Candidatus Bathyarchaeota archaeon
ATCGATTGCAACTCACATCTTTGTGGCCGGTACAAATCGTTACGATGTTCAAGGCACGACTCAGGGATTGAGCACAAACGTCTATGACGCGTCTAGTCTGGTTTACTCGCCGCTGGTTGCTACTGGTAGTGTGACTTACAATTTGTACAGTGGTACTTGTTCTGGCAATCTTCTGTCCACGCAGATTGTTACCCTGGCCAACGGTCTAGTACCTAACTCGGCAGCCACTGGTCCGTTGACCCCTGGCAACTACGCCTTCCAAGCGGTTTACAGCGGAGATTCCAACTACTCAGGTTCGACTAGTCCATGCGAGACCTTGACCATTGCAAACTCGAACACATCGATCGCCACCCAGATCTTTGTGGCTGGTACCAATGGTCCTGATGTTCAGGGCACAACTCAGCCCTTGGGCACTTCTATTTACGACACCGCTAGCCTAACCGGGTCATCAATCACCCCGACTGGCACTGTTACTTACTACTTCAATGGTGGAAATTGTGGCGATACTACTCCATACATTTGGAATGTGACCCTGGCGGGCGGTGCAGTCCCCCCTTCCGGTACCGCGAGTCTCCTGACTGCTGGCAGTTACTCGTTCCAAGCTGTCTACAGCGGCGATTCTAATTCTCCTGGGTCTCTCAGTCCGTGCGAGATGTTGACCATCGCGAAGGCTGACACCTCGATAGCCACGCGTATCTTTGTGGCTGGCACAACTTCGCCTGACATTAGGGGTACAGTTCAGGC
>VBBS01000046.1:814-1301 GCA_005888745.1 Candidatus Bathyarchaeota archaeon
TAGTGTGACTTACAATTTGTACAGTGGTACTTGTTCTGGCACTTTCTCGACCCTCGTCTCTTCTCAGCGCGTGTTACTGGTTAACGGTCTAGTGCCTAACTCCGTAGCCACGGGCCCGCTGCCAGTTGGCAGCTATGGCTTCCAGGCGATCTACAGCGGAGATGGTAATTATTTTCCGTCTACAGGTCAGTGTGAAGACTTCGGCGTGGATGCCACCCCTCTCGGGGGAACGATAGTCCCAGTGGATAATCTTGCGTTGCTCGTTCCCTCTATCGGTCTGTTTTCCGCGACCTCTCTTGGGATATTCGCCACTTTTCTCTATCTCAGACGGGGACGGCGTAATACCACAGGATCTTGCAACTGATCCATGCTCACTAGCAGTTGTCCAGCATGACAATCCCGAATGCTTAGCTCGAAATGTTGAGAATCTTGGCCGGGGATAGGAAGGATAAGCTCAAACAAGAATCCATAAGAGGGCATGCTCTCA
>VBBS01000046.1:1308-1893 GCA_005888745.1 Candidatus Bathyarchaeota archaeon
GCGATACCCAGACTTCAGAAGAGAACAATCTCAGCAGATCGCCGAACACGACGATTAATCATCACGATCCTACTCGTAGGAACCGTACTCACGGGGGTCTTGACTGCATGGAATATATCAACCGTAATTGGTGGAGCTGGCGTGTGTACTGTAACCAATAAAGTAGGAGGCGTAACATCAGCATCTCGTTCCGTGGCCCTTATCGATGCTCTCGCGGCTGACTTTCCAGATCAAGCCTTCGTTAACAGCGTTAACTCCTCTGCTATTAGCTCAGGCTACGATTTCCACTATTATCCTCCGAGTTCTGTGACTCTTGATCTTTTTCTCCACCTACCAATGTTAGGTTTCTCGATGATCATTCTGCGAACGCACGGCGGCGTAATGAAACTGGGGGATTCAGTTGCGATCGGAACTCCCATACCGTATAGTGCGACAAGCCACGTGGCTGATCAGCTTTCGAATCGACTGACCTCCGTAGACGTGAATGGCACGCGCTACTTCGCATTGACATCGGATTTCATCTCAAAAGACATGTGCGGCCAATTCCGGGCTACTGAAGTACTCGCCATGTTTTGCTATGGAGCA
>VBBS01000046.1:2043-37545 GCA_005888745.1 Candidatus Bathyarchaeota archaeon
TTGAGCCATTCTGCCAGTGAAGCTATGAGTAATCTGGGACCGGATCCGATCTATGGCTCTCAGTTAATCACCTATCCGACCAACTAGACACGAAAGCCAGGCTGAAAGCCGGCCGGGGATTTGAATTCTGGCCCCCAAAGATCTCACTCGTCCGAGGGCTTCTTTAGAAGGGAACCGAACCCCGGTTGCGGCTCCCATTCTATGTTACCTCGGATCCAGCAAGGATTCTGCAGGGGGGCCTCAAGAATAACGATTACGGTTCGACTTTTGTGAGGGGGTGATCCTCGGACGTTGTCGCCTTTCGTCGTAGCTCCTCGAGAGTTTTGACCCAAGCTGGCAGCTGGTCAAAAATACAGTTGCAAGGAATCTTCTGGGAGCCGCAATGAGGACACCGGTTTTTATGCGACAGCGTAGACTGCTACTTTTAGCAGAAACCTGTCCGCTGGCACAAACCGAGCTCAGTCGGTAAATTCTTGGGCTTCAGAGTTCTATGGCCAGGACCGAGTTCCTGCGGTCGTCCTAGTCTCGGAGGACACAAGAACGTTCCCGATGAACGATTTAAGCTTGGCTGCCATAATCCAGTCGCAAGAGCATTTGACCTAAGCTAACTAGGAGGAAGACTTATGGCACAACTTGAAATGGCAAAAATAACACCAGCCCAGCTGTCCCGTCCTCGGACGGCATCACAATGACAGCGTCGTAAGCATCATTGTGCCAGAGTTGTTATGGGGATATGGGACATGATTATGCGGGCTCCGCGAGAGGGGTTTTCCCGTAACGTCAAAAAGTTATCATTATGGAAATAAGCTCGACAGTTAGTATCGTAACATTTCCGTCGATCCAGCTTAGATCCTTTAGTGTTACAGCGTTTCGTGTTCGAGTCTGAGGTGGTCTAAGTCTGGAGTTCGGGTTGTATTCTCCGATCCAACCGAGAGTTGATACGTAGAGACATGGTACTGTTGTCACTCGCAAGCATGTGCTCACACTAACAAATGGGAATGTTGTCGTAAGCAACCTGGCTCTGCTTGCAACAGTAAATCGCAGAGACCATGAGCCATGCTAGCGTTAGCAGTGCAGAAACCCGGTCCACTGATAATCACTTTTTCGGATCGGTTTACACGATGCAGGAGATTGTTTGCTGTCAAGGCATGGCGAAGGTCAGAACCTCCTTCTGAAGTTGAACCATATTAGAGAGTCTGAACCTTGGAAGTCACTCTCAACCTTCAGAGTGACCAAAGACAAATTCGAGAGAGCGACTCGGGAAGGCCTCATTCGAAGGATGAGATGAAAAATGTGCGAGTTTAGATTTTGTGAAATGAGGGAGGGCCGGAGCGCAGCGGTCTTCATTCGGCCAAGAGGGGCATCCGGCATTCCGGGATGGGCTAAGATATTCCAAGAATCGATATTGTCGGAACTAGATATTTTCGCTCTTCAACATAAACCAATTAAAGGTTCTATGAGGACCGGGTCAGCGAAAAATGTTTTACACAAAACCAAAAACCATCCTATCAACCCTCGCTCTCTCAATAACCTTAGCCATAGCATTGCATCTACCGATCACGGTTTACGCGGTGCCTGCTTCATATAGTGTAACGACGATTACTGTTGGCAACGCACCAGCTTTCCAGGTTTACGATCCCATTAATGGCAATGTGTACGTCGCTAACAGTGGATCAAACACTGTGTCTGTCATAAGCAGTTCGACCAACACAGTGATCGCAACGATTGGGGTAGGCTCAAGCCCAGCTTGGATAAGTTGGAATCCTGCCAATGGTGACGTTTACGTGTCCAACGATGCGTCCGCTACTGTATCCGTGATAAGCGGCACGACAAACACCGTGATCACTACCATTCCAGTAATGTCTAATCCGCACATGATATCCTTTGACTTTGCTAACGGAGACATTTACGTCGGCAGCCAGTCGAGCAACGTGGTTGCGAGAATATCAAGTGTGACAAACATTCCGACGTTCATACCCGTCGGAAGCGGTCCAGCACACATAATCTACAACGTTGTAAATCATGACATGTATGCCTCAAACTATTATTCCAATACCGTGTCTCGGATCGATAGCACTACAAATCTAGAGACCGCGACTATTCCCGTAGGGCCTACTCCAGCGTATCTTCTCTTTGACCCAGCCAACGGGAACGTATATGTTCCCAATTACGCTTCAAACTTTGTGTCTGTCATATCTAGTTCGACTAATACTGTCGTCACCACTATTGTCGTGGGATCGAGTCCGATAGGGGCATTCTTCGACCCTGCGAACAATGACGTCTACGTCATGAACAGATTCTCGAGCTTCGTATCTGTGATAGACAGTACCACAAACACCGTCGTTGCAAGTGTCTCCGTTGGCACAGCTCCGTCATGGGCGGCCTACAATCCATTAGTCAATTCAGAATTCGTGAATGTTGAACCACCCGTCTCGCCTCCATCAACCACCCCGAACACAGTAGCTGTAATTGACAGCGGTACTCTGACCGTAACTGCCACAATCGCGGTTGGTCCAAGTCCCCATCAAACAGTCTATGATTTTACTAATGGAGAGATCTACGTAGCGAACCTTGGCTCGAACACGGTCTCGGCAATTTCCATTTCCAAGGCCACAACCAGCACAAGTGTAATGTGCGCAGCGACTACAATCCGAGATCATAAGTCTACAACGTGTACGGCAACAGTTACAGACGATCCCCCTTTCATCGGACCACCAACAGGCACGGTTTCATGGACATGCAGCCCATCCCCATGCGGATTCTTCACCCCGACAAGCTGTACGCTGGGCTCGGCTCCAGCTACGAGCACGTCAGCGAGCTGCAGTGTGAGCTTCACCTCAATGGCAGGTAAACCGACAGCTGTAACAATAACAGCAAGCTATAACGGCGATACTACCCACACGTCGAGTTCAGGCAGCATCGTGATAACTTCTGGAACATAGAGCACAGGGCAAGCAACGGTAACAAAAGCGAAACCTCCCCTTTTTCTTTCTGTGTGAAAACCGATAGGTAATACCGCTCATTTTCTGCTACATTTTGGGGTTGACCGTCCTGTTCACTCGGACGGCTCCATCAAAGGTTTGCCTGATGAACAGTAGATGAATCCAAGATATTCTGACTGACCGCTCTTGCTTCTCACAGCCTGCCGATAAGACTGACTGAATGGGTGCTGTATTCTATACGAGGCTCGAAGAGAGCAAACAGCCAAGAGTGTAATCGTTCTCATCGCGTTGCACTGAAAAGCGGATTCTCTTCGCCAGAGTTTAGACCCTCACTCCGCGAACCATTCCAGGATCATCGATAAGGTTCAGGGCCGACAGGTCGAGATCAAAGGCGGTTCAATAAGTCCTGTTTGGAGTCCAGAAGGGAGTTTGAACCCTCGCAAGACCATGACAAAGGTTTGAGTTTGAACTCATCGCCGGAGCGCGATCGTGGGAAGCCCCATCTCACTCGAATTTTTGCCGTTGTCGCTCGGAGCTTTGCCATTCAGACCGCAAATATTGTCCGTAGACCTGGAGCCTTTCGGCAATCAGGCGTAGGAAATCCTCCTGCAGTTTCATTATTCTCTCATGAGCGAGTTCTCTCTCTGTTTCCGTGCGGCGGGTGCCCACGGGTATGAATTCAAGGGCGGACATTGTGACAAGATCAGAGATGTCGGCGTGGGACAGTATCGGAGTCGTCTGGGCTTCGAGGAGAATCGAATGAATGGCAACGGCAAACGGGCATGCTATCGCTACACTGAAATTGTATGATAAATTGATAACGTCCCTTACCCAATCAAAACCGATGATTGCTCAAAGACAGTCTGAGCTTTCTGACTGTCAAGTTACTTGACCTTCTCATTTGCATTGGGCTCGGGGTGCTCCGCACTTACAGTATGGAGCCTCGGGCGGGGTTTGAACCCGCGACCCTGCGGGGCAAGCAACATGGTTTGCCTTTCCGCTTACGAGGCGGATGCTCTCCGGTGTGAGAAACATCTACCAGGCTGAGCCACCGAGGCACCAAGCCAACGCTCGATAATGCTTTGACTTAAAGCTCCTACCGTAATCGACCATCCTGCTCCTCGATGAAAGTTCTAACAGAACGAGAAATTATCCGCATCATCACGAACCGATTTGCCCGGGAACGAAGCGTTCCCCTCGGATTCGGCGATGACGTTTCCGCAATCCCCCTTTCATCGAAGAACTGGATTATCGTGAAGACCGACATGCTTGTGGGGAGCACCGATGTCCCGCCTGGAATGACTACTCAAGAAGTTGCAAGAAAGGCCGTCGTTGCAACTGTCAGCGATTTCGCTGCGAAGGGCGTAAGGCCAATCGCTCTAATGGTGTCCCTAGGACTTCCCGCACCGGTCAAGAAGAAGACAGTCCAGGACCTGGCGCGTGGGCTCGGCCAAGCAGCCCAAGAATACCGTTGCAAACTTATTGGAGGAGACACAAATCAGTCGAATGATCTTGTAATAGACGTTGCAGGAGTTGGGCTCGCAGACCCGAAGACGTTGGTTCGACGAACCGGAGCTCATCCCGGCGAAATTGTTGCAACGACCGGCCTCTTTGGAAGACCGGCTGCAGGGTTAAGGATTCTTACCGCGAATCGGAAGCAGGATGCTGCAAAATATCCATCTCTTGTCAAAGCTGTGCGTCAGCCAAAGGCTCGTTTGGCGGAAGGAATCATTCTGGCCAGAAGCCGTGTCGTTTCTAGTTCAATTGATTCAAGCGATGGCCTGGCGTTCAGCCTCCACCAAATTGCGGAGGCTAGCAAGGTAGGAATCGACCTTCATATGATCCCTATCGCTGATGAAGTCGCGAGGTTCGCGAAAGAACGTCGATTGTCCAGCCTGGAACTCGCCCTTTACGGAGGTGAGGAGTACGAACTTGTGATAACTATCAAACCAAATGGATTTGACGAGTTGAAGAAACGGGTTCCGTCGCTAACTGAGATAGGAATCGTGGAGAAAGAATCCTTCGGAGTCCTAGCGCATCTTGAAGGGAAGCAGATTCAGATCAAAGAACGGGGCTGGGAGCATTTCGCATAACCTGGCTCTAGACGTTTTCGACTGACAGTCAGTTTCGACCGTAATCTAGAAGAACTCCGCTCGTAAGCGGAGGAATAATAGTCATGTCTAAGCTGGGCGACATCTATAACGTTCCGCGGGGCACGGCGTATCTAACAACTCAACAGATCATCACTTACACTACGTATCTGATCTTCTACGTTGCCCTCGCGAGAGTCTTGAGGTCGGAGGAGGTCGGCCAAGTTTCTCTTCTTCTTGCTGCTCAGGCTGCCTTTGTCGCGATTACACAACTGGGACTGCCATCGGCAGCAACTCGTTATGTTTCAGGCAATATTGGAAAAAATGACCGCGAGACCGCTGGTGCAGTTGCAAGGACTATTCTGAGACTTTCTACTTTGATTGGAGCCGTAGGGTTCGCGATCGCCGCACTAGTGTCACCTCTAGTAGGGCCCTCGGTTATCGGCTCGTCTGATGCCGGAACCCTCTTGATCTTGACCTTTCTCTCTGGGTTTTTGCTGGACGTAATTCTAGTATATGGCGCATATTTCATTGGTGTAGGTGCTTATGCAAGGAACCTCTATCAGAATGCGTTGTACATTCCCTTCAGTCGCGGTCTCGGACTCCTTCTCGCCATCCTAGGATATCGCGTAACAGGTATCATCACAGGATGGGTTATAGGTGGACTGATTGCTGTACTTTTCTCGGCATATCTCTGGCACGGCCAGCTACCAGAGCATGCCTCACATCCCATACGACCACTCTTGGCGTTTAGCTTACCGGTCTTCGGATCTGCCCTAATCACTTTCGGCCAACAGTATGGCGACATTACCATTCTGCAGGCTATCATCGGACAACTCTCAACAACTGGCGCATATTATTTGATCGTCTCTAGCGTAAGCTTTCTGTCCGTCCTCTGGATTCCAGTAACCCAGGCACTCTACCCGGCCCTTTCCGCAAGTCACGCCACCGGAGGGACAGAGGCTGTTTCTGAACGTCTAGCTGTTGCGTTCAGATTGACCAACCTTGCGGTCCTCCCTTTGGGAGCGGCTTTGGCGGCCATTGCCCCAACAGCGATCGAGCTCGTCTATGGACCCACCTACGTAAGCCAAGCTGGGATCTTTGCAATATTGGCTCTTGCTACTATTTTCACAGCGCAGGGAGCAATTCTAACGACGTCGCTTCAAGCGGTCGGCCGAGCAAGACAAGTTCTAATCGTTACATTTGTGTCAACTGTAGTTGGATTACTCGTGGTCATTACAACGACTAGGTTTGTTGGGACGCTTGGAGGTGCTCTCGGCAGAACAGTCCTAAGTATGGGCACAGTCATTTTGGCTCGTCGCAGCATGGGCTCCTCGGTTAAAACTCACACCGAAAATGCCCTGCCGATTGCCATCCTCCTCGCCGTTGGAGTGGGGGGTCCGCTTGCGATAGTCGATGGTCTGCTTATCGGCCACCTAAGCCCGTTCCGGCGATTGCCGATTCTTTTAGGAGTTTTTGCTTTAGCCTTTCTCGCTATCAGCCGGGCTTTCAGGATCTTCAGGGCGTCTGACTTTGGCATTTTGAAAGATGCCGTGCCCCATCGGTTCCACCCCCAGCTAAGGACTATCGAGCACTTGATTGTGGGCAAGCGAGATGACAGACCTCATGGCTAGTGGCTGATGGATCCATCTCTCCTGTCGCCAGTACTGTTCAATAAGTGGCGCTTTTCGAACCTCCCTTCAGACCTTTCAGAGGCTGGCGCCCTTGTGGATCAATTCGAGTCTCTCGGGCCCCTCCTCCAGTACGTCGTGGAGATTGGGTGGTTTTCCACAGAAATAGATGCTAACCGGAGTCGTGAAGTTTGAGTCGGAAAAGCGTCGCGTTTACAAGTTCACGGACCTCTCTGTCATAACAATAGCAAATTCCAACCGCATACAGTATCCCTGGTTCCGGTTCCACCGATTATCTGGTAAGGGACAGGGAATTGAGGTTGATGCCAATTGATCCTCCCTCCTGCGTTGGTTCGTGCCAAGTCATCGACCGTGCCTTTGCACCCGGTTCGATGTAGCCTAGGTCGCACGAAGAGAAAGAAACAACTACCGCTAGATACTCGAATGGTCCTATTTCCCCTGGTCCGCTCTCTCAGAGCTTCTGGGCTAAGTTTTGCACAATTGCAACGCAACCTCTTCGAGAAGACACAAATTCGTTTGTCAAAGGCGACCATCAGCGGTTGGGTACACGGAGCTCATGATCCGCTGGGAAGGGTGAACAAGTTCGATGCAGAACCCTCTCCTGAGCTTGCCTACACCATTGGCGTTGTCCTTGGTGATGGAAACCTCAACGTACACGAATACCACAACGAGATTCTACTCAGTGTCACCGACGGGGACTTCGCAAAGGAATTCAGCAGATGTCTCTCGATAGTACTCAACAAATCCAGACCCTACAGGGTACGCTGGAGTGAGAATAGAAAAAGATGGATAGTCCAAGGAGCAAGTATCCTCCTCCACAAATTCCTCAGTCGTCAATGTCGGGAGCTGAGACCTTGGATACGACATTGCAGGAAGTGTGAAACCGCCTTTCTAAGGGCATTCTACGACTCTGAAGGGTCTGTAAGTGGCGGAATTCAGGTTAGCAACACAAGCAAAGACGTTCTATTCTTCGTGAGGCACCTTTTACGCGAACTACGGATTGAAACGGGAAAGCTATACGTACAGAAAATTGCAGGGACGATTCTCAAAGACCCCCGTACGGGGAGGCTATATGCTAGAAAAAAGAATTGTTACGCATTACGCGTGCGGTCCAAATCCGTATTGGATTTCACAAACATCGTCGGATTCACTATCGAACGAAAGCAGCTGAAGCTTTTGGAGATCGCTGGAATTCGAGTTCAAACCAGATCACCTGGGCGGGCCCGGAGGGATTTGAACCCTCGACCTTCGGCTCTCCTCTGATTGTTAGAGGGCCGACGCTACTGTCCGTACTGAGCTACGGGCCCAGTACGAGTCGACAGGCCTTTCCAGTAAAATGCCTTCCCTACACAAATAGGCAGGATATTCTATGCCTCAAAGAAGAAAAAAGTAGAATGGGAGGGATGGGAACTAGTGCTAGGATTTCTTGGAAAGTCTGCCGAGCCGGCTCCAGGTCAAACCCAAGAAGGCAGTCGCAATGATCAGTATCACCAGGGTCGCAAGAGGAAGCCACTGAGACATTATGGACACCGGGGTATAGGTTGGCATCGACATCTGGATGCTCAGAGGTTGGTTAACGAGGTATCTTGGGGGGTTTGCGGTGATCCCGGCCATGACGCATCCATGATAAGATGTGTCGTATCGAGGTCCAGATGAGTCGGGGCAGTTGGAGCTTGTGCCGAAAATGCTGCCCCCGTACCAGCTGGGAATGGTGAACGAGTAGGTTTTCACGAGAACGTTGTTGCCGCTGTTCCTGCTCCCTATTGTAGTCCATGGATTCAGATTGTCAGTCATGTTCGCGCCTGACGGCCATTTTCCGTCCACGAGCTGAGCCCACGGCCAGTAGATTGTGACATTTCTGACCTCAAGTGTTGCGGTAGGATTTTCGTTGATCACCGTAACGGATAGTGTTCCGCCGTCTCCGGGTACGTACGAAGCTCGATCGTATCGGGCGCCGATGGTTTGGCCATGAACTGGCAGTCCGAGAGAAATGATTGCAATCGCGACGAGTGAAGTTGTTACTACCCTTTTTCCTATTTTTCGGTTCATAGCGCCTGAAGCGGCAATCAGATTTGGTATAAGGTTAGTCGTTATCGTCGATGAACATGTCTAAGTTCGTGGAGCGACGAACGATAGCAAAGCTTGATACGGGTTTACTTTTAGCCGCTTTCTGGGGCTCGTCGTCTAAGACGCCTTTGAAGCGTCGGCGAAGCCTGGTTAGGACGTCGCCCTGACACGGCGAAGGTCGCCGGTTCAAATCCGGCCGAGCCCACTTGAATCTGCCCACCCTTTCGAGGGTGGCCTATTTTCCTGATTCGTAGAGTCCCTGACGGGGTGCTAGGGAGGCGGGTTTTCTTCTTTTTGGTTTCTCGACTTCTCTTTGAGATGCCTGCCGGAGGTTTCTGGAGTAGTTTCTCTCTTGGGTAGCGGTTCTTCCTGTGCAGACGACTATGTTTCCCAATGTTCCTGACGAACCATCTGAGGTCTCCTCTCCTCGCTAGTTCGAGTTGATAGTGGACGCTCGGCTTGCCGTCTGGCACTCGCGCGCCCAGGAGGCATTCTACCCCGAAATCGCTCACTCTTTGTGCAGTAGTTTGCAGGGAGGGTCCATTGGCACACTATGAATTACAAGTCGTGAGAGTTTTCTTGCTGTGCGTCAAAACGACCTGACCCTCAGCGTCGAAGAGCCCGGCAAGATAGGAACAGAATAGAATCTTCGATAACATCGACACGTTCCGTCTCTAGGTGCCAAATCTCAAATGTTGTTTGCTGAGCCACCTAACCAAGGTTCGGGAGCATACCGCCAGTCTCAGCCTCGGCTTCCAGAGGTTTGGTTGCCTCTAGATAGGTGCTTGAAGCAAGGCCGAAGAGACTGGAGACAACACTACTGGCGGTCCATGAGCTCGGGGTTGGTCGAGTGGAACCAAATTCCATTTCTCGGGTCTACGCAGCCATGTTCTTGTCGATATCGGCACTGTCAACTCTTCGGTTATTGGTTCGCTGTGGTAGCTTCAGTCCTCTCTAACAGTTATGTTTCAGGAATTACTCAGTATAGGTTGGGCGATCGTCGTATGAGTCTGTCACGTTGGGATGAGGGGAGTGACTCCGACCACGTGACTGGTCTGAAACGGGATATCTGGTTGGTTGGCCACTGTAAAATCCCTGCCTGGCAACGGGCCAAGCTACCGCGCTATGGGCGTGAGGGGGCGGTTGAGGTTCGACCGTTCCCTGCCAAGAAGAGACTACGTGTCTCTGAGGGCGCAAGGGCTGTCAGGTGAAGCAATGAAGGGGAACCCGACAACGACTGTAATCCCCCAGAGTCGATGAGAGCAAGCCGAGTCCTCGAACAAACCGAAGACTCAGCAGAATCACAGAACCTAGATATCCTATGAGCCACCAGAAATCTTCATTCGTCAATATGGTCTCGTCGACAACGGGAATATTTGTCGTTGGTCTCTCATCGGTGGTTCCATTCTTGGCTGTTATTGTGTAGACGAAGGAGAAACTATTCTCAACGAAAACACTCTGCAGGACTAGAAAACAATCCTTGTGCAACGCAGTGGGTCAGGAACTTGTGATTTTCCAATCTGGCGAGCGAAGTTTACTCGGGGTCCGGGCTCAACTTCAATGACTAGACGTGGCTGGAGCACTTTGACTATTTTCGTATTCCAGTCGTTTCACGTAGGGGTCGTTTGGACCTAGTATGAACCCGTCTGTGTCGCAGATGAATATCTTCATCCGGCCGTTCCAGTGCATCGTGCGGTTGCAGCGCGGACACGCAACCTGGGTCAAAGGCTAAGCTACGACCTTGCCTATACTCAATAGAGATGTTAAGGAAAACCGCCGTTTCTAAACGATTCTTGTCCGGTTAATCTTCTTGTTCTGCCAAGAGTAGCGTCGAAGCTTGGTGATCTCGCCGAAGCCACATGCAGCGCAACGTTTCTTTCGAACATGGTAGGCGTGTCGGCCACATCTCCGGCATCTGATGTGAGTTCCCTTTCCGCCAGCTTTTCCTAGAGATGTGGTTCCTTTGCTGCCCATCTATGGCTCTTCGCGGAAGCTTAGTGCGTTGAAAGATAAACGTTGCATTTCATTAAGTCAAGCGGAGAGATATGACATCAGCTCTCTGAGCACGTTATCGACTTCGCCTGTCGTCTTCGAATCGTCGTTTGTAGGCGCATCCTGCAGGTCTCTCGGAGATTCCTCTCCCGAGAGGTTGTGGAACTCTCTGGACCAAGGTTCCGGGATTACATTGTCCAGTTTCAACTCTGCAAGAGCCGCGAATGCGATCGTCCAGACCCTTGGGACGTTGGCAAGAGTGTATCCGCCTCCACCAAACAGCAAGAGTCGGCCTTCGCACAGTTCGTGAGCGAGTGAGTGCATCTCGGAAACAACTTCCCGGTACATGTTTGTGGTAAGTCGAAGATGTGCGAGGCGATCCTCCGCGTGGCCATCTGCGCCACACTGGACGAGAATGATTTCAGGTCGAAATTTTCTTACAACGTCTGGAACAAGCTTGTGAAACGCTTTCAGGTAAGCTTGGTCTCCTGTGCCGGGCAGGAGCGGGATGTTTAGCTTGAGCCCCTTCGCCTCATTCTCTCCGATCTCATCTGAGAATCCGGTTCCAGGGAAGATATATTTTCCACTTTCATGGAAGTCTATGTCTAACACTGAGGAATCATTGTAGAACCCGTACATTACACCATCACCATGGTGAGCGTCGATGTCCAAGTAGACTAGTCTCTTGATCTTGTACTTCGTTTTCAAGTAGTTGATGCTGATCGCTGCATCGTTGAAGATGCAGAATCCTGAGGCTCGGTCGGGATGTGCGTGGTGCAACCCTCCAGACGGGTTGAAGGCATGATCGAATTTTCCCTTCATTATGGCATCGCATCCCTCTAGGGACGCGCCGATGACCAGACTGGTGGCTTCGAAGCACCCTTTGAAAGCAGGAGTATCGCCTGCATCCAAGAGTCCTGAACCTCTCTCACTATACTTCTGAACCAAGCGAACGTACTGTTTTTCATGGAAGAGAAGAATTTCTTCCTCAGAAGCTACGCGGGGCGTTGTGATCTTGACGGTGTCTCCGTTGAGCAATCGTTTCGATTGGATAAGGTCATGGGTTAGCTTGACTCTTATTGGACGGAGAGGGTGCAGGGGTCCGAGGTTGTAATCTAGAAACCTCTCGGAGTAGACAAGAGTCGTTTTGCCTCCCAAGAAGCGTCCCTAGTTGCCTGTTATTCTACGTGGGCGTGGGCTAGCGGGGACTTTTCGTATAGCCGGACCGACTTAATGTTCGCGAATTCCAGCATTCCGTATCTTGAGAGTTCACGACCAATCCCGCTATGCCGGACGCCGCCGAACGGCATCCGAGGGTCCGAGACAACAACATTGTTGACAGTCACTAGGCCGGCGGAGATTTCTCTCGCCACCTTCTCAGCTCGCCTGGTGTCAGTGCCCCAAACACTTGCTCCAAGGCCAAACTCGCTCTTATTGGCTAGTCGTATCGCTTCATTTTCGTCTTTGACCCGCATGACTGGTGCGGCGGGTCCGAACGTTTCTTCCTTCATAATCCTCATTTTCGGTGTAGTATTTGTGAGGATGGTGGGAGCGTAGAACGATCCTTTGCGCCTGAGTCTTTCGCCACCGAGCTCCAGTTTGGCTCCCTGTCTGACTGAGTCTTTGACCTGCCCGTCCAGTGTCTTGAGGGCGTCTTCCCTGACCATGGGTCCGATGTCTGTCTCGGGACTAAGAGGGTCTCCTACTCTCAATGACTTTGTTTTCTTTACGAATTTCTCCAGGAACTCGTCCAGAACCTTCTTGACGACAAAGATTCTCTTGGTGGCGATACAGCTCTGGCCGTTATTGATGAAACGGCCCGCGACCGCGCCGCTTGAGGCAGCCTCAACGTCTGCGTCATCAAGAACTATGAAAGGGTCGCTACCTCCGAGTTCAAGGACGAATTTCTTCAGTTGAGTGCTCGCGGATTGAGCTACCATTCGTCCGGCATTCACACTACCAGTGAAAGAGATGGCGACGGTATCTGACTCGATCAGATGGTTGGCTACCTGAGCGCTTCCGAGAACTATGCTGAAGCATCCCGGTATCATCCCGGTTGACTCGAAGGCATTCTGGAGAGCCAGCCCTGACTGGGGGGTTACGCTTGAGGGCTTGAAGACGGTCGTGTTGCCTACCATTAAAGAAGGTGCTGCGAACCGGATGCACTGCCACAACGGAAAGTTCCAGGGCATGATAGAGCCGATGACGCCAAGCGGTTCAAATGATATGTAGCTGTCGGTAGCGTCTGTCTTTATGATCTCAGGGTTCAGAAACTTCGGGCCATTCTCAGAATAGTACTCCAGCGCCCACGCGCATTTTGCAACTTCTGGTAACGACTCTTTGATAGGTTTTCCCATTTCCTGGGTGATAATTCTGGCCAGCTTCTCTTTCTGGGCCCGAAGAGTCTTCGCTGTCCTCTCCAGATAGATTGCACGCTTTGCAGGCGAGAGCTGGCGCCATTTCTCAAACGCCTTCTTTCCTTTCGTAACCGCCTTGTCAACATCAGCTTTCGTGGACGATCTGTATCGTTTGAGGATCCTACCTGTGGCAGGGTTGACCGTCTCGAACCAGGTTGGCTGTCTACTGATCATAGGATTCTCCCGAGTGGTCTAGGCTGGTTTTGTGGGCACCTATAAGACCAGCTAAAAGTGTTTGGTGGACCGGGCGGGATTTGAACCCGCGGCCCTACGGAGCAGTGTTAGTGCCTTCCCGCATTCAGGGTCGAGGATGACCTGCCAAGCGGGCGATCTTCGGCCAGCCCTAACGCGCTGTGTACCAGGCTGATCTACCGGCCCACGGAGACCGCGAAACCTAAGACCCACTATTAAATTGGTTCTGTCGAATGGTGTTGCGAAAGAGAGCTAAGACTGTGAGACCACATAGTCCGCAAAGACCGCGTCCAATACTGCTAACCCTCCAGCCTTGAAGACAGTAATTTCATTTTCTCCTCTCTCTATAAGGCTTGGATTGAGAAGTAACTCGCCCAGCTCGGCTCTAATATGCGATTTCGTGATCGCCTTTCTCTTGAGTGGGATCATGATGTCTCCATATGTTGCGACAGCCTGTTCTCGAGAATCAACGACAAGAATGGATCGTTTCACAAGAGTTGTGTCCATCTCTCGTGAGCTTGGAAGACTGGCTCCTATTGCATTGACATGGCTCCTGGGAGCCACCCTATTGCCCCTGAATAGTGGATTACGAGAGCTGGTAGCTAAGACGAGAAGGTCAGATCTTCGAGCCACTTCTTCAGCTGAATCGGTAGCAGTTACACGTACCGCCGTGTTCTTGAATGCCATTCTCACGAACCTCTTGCGATGGGCTTTTGATCGTGAATAGACTCGGACCTGTGAAACACTTCTCACTTCCAACATCGCTGGGAGATGGGCTTGAGCTTGTTTTCCGGTTCCGATGACTCCTAAGGAATCTGTCTGTTTGGAGGCCAGAATGTCGGTAGCTAACCCCGAGCTGGCTGCGGTCCTAATCGCGGTCAAGTTATTACCGGCAATGTGGGCCAGCTCGGACCCGGTTTTGGAATCGAAGACGTAGATTGTAGCAGATGTCGAGGGAAGAGAACTGTTGCGGTTTCTAGGAGTTACGGTGACCACCTTCACGGATACCGTCCCGAGGCCGGATACATGGGCCGGCATGAAATAGAAAGAAGCGCCAGTTGGAACTGTGAACCATGTCCGGAGCGGTTCAAGCACCGTTTTCTTTGCTCGCAGAATGTAGGCTCTGCGTGCAAGCTGGATCGATTTCTGGACTGTCAGAGTCCTACCTACTTGTTCTTCGTTGATCGATAGGACGGACTTCACGAAGACAGAAGTTCTCTCGGCAGCTTAACAGGGTTCCTAGTCGAATCCCCCTATTTCGCTCAATTGCCAATCATGAACGACTAGGGCCGTACGATGGGAACATTTTACCTATCTCTCACCTTGACCGACCGTCAAGGGCTGGATATCCTTGCCCTCTCAGGACCCATTGGTCACGCCGGTCGATGTGGACGTTCTTCGCCAGGTGAACATGTCCTTGACTCGAAATCTGGATTTCTGTCAGTCTGGGGAAGGAAGTCAGGCCTGGAGCGAGGTCTTAGGCTTGCGCGAGGATTTCAAGTCGCACTTATCTTGGGTTATGGGTCTGGGTCATCTTTCAGAGACTTTCTCTCGTCATGCGATTCCGAACTATCTTGTTCGGGTTCTTCATCCCTTGTCGCAGAGTCTTCGTGTGAATCTTCTCCTGGGCATGTTGCCGGACTGTTTCTTGGAGGTGCGAGCGTTGACGGAGCAGCTAGCTCGGGCGTTTCAGGCTGATCTCAAGTTCTCGAAAGAGGCTTCGTTTACCAGCAAGCTCTCGCGGTTGGATGTTCGGGAGCCGAGTCTCTACAAGCTGACTGGCGAAACAGATACGAGCGTTCTTCCTGTACTCTCGGAGCTGGGTCATGGATGGGTTCGGATGGACCAGCCCTTGACTGGTATGGGCGCTTCCCTGCCTGTCTCAGCCGCGTCGGCCACGTATAGTTCGCGGGATATTCCTGAGCTTTTGAGACTTACGTCTGCCGTGAAGCGGTTCCGGGAGTTGTTATCTAAGACAATGAGCCAGTGGTCGTCCAAACTGGATAGGAAGGACTCGCCTCCAGTTTCTAAAGGGTCTTGAGACGAACACGGTTTTGATAGGCTGAGAGCCTACTGATCAGCAGGAATACTTTCACCCCTCACTGTGAGAGATAAGGGAACCGCGCGCCAAGCCACGCAGATGTGTAATGACCGCTGAAGTGTTAGATATTCAAGACCTAGACGGCGTCGGGCCGGTTACGGCGAATAAGCTCCGCGAGGCAGGATATGATTCTATCTCGGCCCTCGCAATCGCCCCTATCCGTGAGCTTGTCGAAAAAGCCGGTCTCGAGAGTAGCGTTGCTCACAAGATCAGTAAAGCTGCTCGCGAAACCATCCAGACGGATTTTGTTACTGCTAAACAGTTGTGGGAGCGTCGCAAGACTCTGCTCCGGCTCAGTTTCGGATCGAGCAACCTCGACACGTTGTTGGGTGGTGGGCTTGAGACGCAGGCCATCACCGAGTTTGTCGGTGAATTTGGTGCAGGGAAATCGCAGATCTCTATGAAATTGAGTATTCAGACTCAGCTTCCCGCGGCAGAGGGCGGACTGGAGGGAAAAGTCCTCTTCATCGATACTGAGGGTACCTTCGCGGCCCAACGAGTATTCCAGATGGCCCAGGCTAGCGGGCAGGATGCTGACAAGATTCTTGATGGCATCATCTACAGTCGCGTTTACAATAGTGACCATCAGATATTGACTGTTGATCACGCTTTCAAGATCTGCAAGGAAGAGAACGTCAAACTGCTTGTTGTCGATTCTATTCTCTCACACTTCCGCGGCGAATATATTGGTCGAGAGTCTCTTAGCGAGCGACAGCAGCGTTTGAACAGTCATCTCCACAAGCTCCTCCGGATAGCTCAAGCCCTCAACCTTGCGGTCGTTGTGACCAATCAGGTGCAGGCAAATCCGCAAGCTTTCTTCGGCGACCCTATGCGTCCTGCTGGTGGGAATATCATGGCGCACGCATCAACCCATCGTATCATGCTCAAAAAGTCCAGTCAGGGACTGCGCGTTGCCAAGGTCATAGACTCGCCCTATCTGCCAGAATCCGAGACATACTTCCGCATCACCGAGAAGGGTGTGGAAGACGCTGTCGCCCGCAACAAACGCGACGAATAGGACCCTTACAATGAGCCGATCATGGGGACTAGACACACCGCTGAACCTCTACAGTCGAAAACCTGGGAGCTAGACCAGGACCAGACCAGTGACCAGGGCTTTCTGTACAGCTGCAGCCTCTGCGAACAAGTGCTCGTCCTCTCTAAACAATTCATCAACCCACGCAAGATCCAGCTCGCCTTCTCGAACACCTGTCCAGGATGCAGCTTCGAACTTGACAAAACACTGAAAGTACAAACATCAACCCTTCTACCGGGAAGACGGTTTCTCACGAATCCGGCCTGCAAAGACCCAGAACAGCTGATCGAAACTGATGAATCGTTCGAGGCCCAGCTGAGCAGAGGAAGCACGCTGCTCCGGGATGTCAGGTCGGATCTGCCTTCAGGAATTGAACTGCTTGATGAAGCCCTTGTTCTCCGCTTCGGCCAACTTGTCACTCTTCAGGGCGAAGCGTCCAATGCTCTCAGCCATCTCTTGTGCGTCCGAGCAGTCTATCCTCTTCCACCAGGGTTGGATAGTGATGTCGTGTTTGTTGATGGGGGAAACGTTTTCGACGCGTACACCGTGTCGCGGCACGCTTTCTGCCTCAGGCTTGATCAGGAGACGACGAAACTGCGGATTCATCTCAGCAGAGCCTTCACCCATCACCAGCTCAGCGGTTTCATCACTGAAAGGCTCGCGCGAGTGTGATGCCAGGCTGGCGATCGTATCAGATATCACCGCTCTCTACTGCGATCCCGATGTCAAAGAAAAGCGGGAAGCATTTGATCTATTCTCCAAAGATGTTCGTTCCTTGGCCACGCTTGCAGAGCAGAGAAACATGATCATTGTGGTTACGAACTTGCAGTCAAGAAGACAGGCGATGGATGATGTTCTAGCCAGAACAGCTCATGTCTCAGCTATACTGCAGGATAAGGGAGCGCATACACAGCTGACTGTTACCAGGCATCCATTCCTCCCTACAGGCAAGACGGAGATCGCTACCCTGGACAACCAGACACTGACAAGATACCTCTAGAAACCGGCTGTCAGGAAAACCTGTAGAAGTTGTTCCCTCAACCGCTCTTGCGTCGCGAGATGCGATCGCTAAGACCCCCCTCCTCCGGAGAATATTTGCTGTCTGGCGGTGATTATGGGCGAGACCGGCGATTCAGGGCACAGTCCAGGCTTGGATGCATGGCGTTTTGTTGAGGCGTCACGAACGGTTTGCTAGGAAATGTAGGGAAGGGCTCCTAGAACCGAGATCAGGGCTTATTCTGGCGATTTCCCAGGAGGAGCGGCGCTATGAACTGCTCTTGAGGGACTGCAGGCCGTTTCATCTCGGTTCCTTTGAACATGGATCGAAGATATTTCGCGTCATATCCGAGAGGTAAGAGGAGGTTTGCTGCTGACGAACAGAGAAGGTCCACGTACCGCTCCGAATCATAGACTGTGCCTTCATCAACAATCTCAGGCGGTACAGCCGTGCGAGTCTGGTCTCTGGTTAGGATGTAGCTGACCTGCTGTCCCGCATGTACTGAGCCTCCCTGTGCAACAAGCTGTCTCGCGGCTATCGCTTGGGGAACCTGGTGGGTGTATTCGTCTGGATTCTTGCTCAAGTTCCTGACTATCACTAGATCCTCTAGGGGAACGTTGCCTTCTCGCAGTGATCCTACGAACTTTTCCAGGACCTTGAGAGCCTGGGGAATGAGTAGTCTGAACTCGTTTGAATCACGAGCTTTGATGAAGATCTCGAGCATCTCAGTCTGGCATTGTCGAACGATATCGGGAGTATCATGTCTTCGAAGGTCTATTCCGCGAACCTTGAGTGTTCCATCTTCGAAAATACCATAGTACCGGTTTAGCACTCCGACCTTCGAGTCCATCTTTGAACTGAGAAAAACAATCCACCTGTATACTCCCTCAAAAGAGATCGGCAGCCTAAGCTTATCACGGATCTCTCTACAAAGGTCCTCGTACTCGCTTCTTGTCGCTTCCTGCTTGCGCAGCCAGAACGAATCGACTATTCCATGGACAAGCGTGAAACCACGAGCCTCGGCCAAAGCAGCAGCCTCTCCCAGAACCTGTCTGCTGAAGGCACAGGTCGCTATGTGAGCATCTATCTTTCCAAAACGAGCATTCTTGAATCCAAGATACCCGAATGAGCAGACTAGGATCCACTTGAGCGCAGCCTGCCGACGATCATAAAGCGTCTTCAACTCTTTGTCCACAGCGGTCTTCTTTGCGATCTTGTACCGGGCTCGTTTGTCGAGCAGGATTTTCAGGGAGAGAGGAACGATGCCAGCCGATCGCTCGCAGATATTGAACTCGAGTTCTGGAACACGATTGGTGGAGTCGCGGCAGCAAGTGCAGTTGACTGTTTCGCCGCTGAGATTCATCTTGGTCATGAGTGTTGGATACAGGCTGGCAAAGTCCAGCTCTCCAACATGATCATGAATTCCGATCTCAGGCTGATAGATGAATCCCCCGCGATCGGCGATAACCAGCTCTCCGCTGTTCTTCAGTTCTTCAGGCTGATTCTTGTTCCATGGAATGAGAACGTCTCGTTTTACCGCGTGGTACAGCTGGAGGCTTGTCATGTTGGTGCCGATGGTCGCACGGCTGGCCCTCTGGATCGGCATGATGCAGGTCCTTGAGACCTCGAACAGGCCCTCGAGGCCGCAGTCGGCGCTCACGTAGGCGTTTCTCTGGTCTACGTGCAAACGGCCCAAAAGCCGAGCAGCGGTCTCACGATACAGTATCTTGCCGTAGGAGAAGTAGCTGTGGCCTTGAACCTCATAGACTCGAAGAGGCGAGATGTCTCGGCCAAGGATCAATTGATCTAGAATTCCGTGCTCTTGAGCTCTCCGAGCAAGATACGGGAAGATGAAAGAATCGCCACCGTGGGTTACGATCACGTCAGGGTCCTCGGCCCTGAACGCCTCAACTAATCCTAGGATCTTGTCCATTTCATCGCCTGAATCTACGGTGAGTATTTCCCCTTCGTCGCGTGCAAAGTGGACTGAGGCTAGTTTATCGTCGAAGCTGCGAGCTTTCCTGATCTTCTCGGTCTTGATCTGAAGTTCGATCTCTCTTAGTGGTGGTAGTTGATAGTCAATGGATTCTCTTGAGTCTTTGAGAGTCCAGCTGACTCCTCGACTGGTTTCTTCTACTTCAACAAGCGCGAGTGGGAAGAGGCTTTTGCGATACAGATACATCTGCGGAGAGGGAACGTCGATGTCGTAGAAGCGGAACTTGGAATATCGGCCGAACTGTTCGAGTTTCCTCGCTAGCCCTACTGCTTCTCGGTCTCCATCGACTTCTATCTCTAAAACTCTTGATCGTTCACGGTCGCCAGCTTTTTCGTACATCTCTACGAAAATAGCGTTTTCAAGACCGGGACGACATGCGAGATCTAAGAGATCACGATAACTTCCGCCGATGTGGATTTTGGGCTTCCAGGGATCAGTGAGTCTTACACAGCTACCATCTGTTTTCTTTAGCCATATGACCATCTGGCCGGCTTTGTGGTAAAGATCGAGAATCCAGCCTGTATGCTTCAAGCCCTGCAGCCCGAAGCCGGGCGTAGCCTGGGCCAGGTCTAATCCAAGAGAGAGAAGTGAATGGAGGAATGAAACTATTCGTTAGGCGCGAAGATTGTATCTTGGCAAAAGCCCAATAACACTGCCTGAGAAGCTACTTCATCAGACGAGTAGTCTGAGCCTGAAGCCTGGGAACCCGAATAACTCCTGGCATAACACTGCCATGATTCTACTGATACTTGCGTCTCTCGCCATGTTCGGAACTATCGCCTATATCACCGGTCTTCAAGAGATCACAAATTCGGCAATCTCTTACATCACTGGTCTACTCATCAGCATCACGGGTATTCTACTCGGGCTATCAGAACTAACGCCGCTTCGAGGAGGCCCCGGTTGTAGGATCCCTTGCGGTTGCTGCCTGAGATTCCGAGTATTTTCGCTATATGCGCTTCCTTGCTAAGATGCTTCTCCGGGAGGAACTCGGTCTCTCTTTTTAGTTTGCGATTTGCCGCCATAGCAGATGGCTGTCGCCGAACTCGTGCCAGAGATACCGGTTCCGGATTGCTTCTGCGTAGGCTCTCTTGACCCGCGGGAGGCCTGCGATGGCGCTGACCATCGCTAGATGGCTCGTGACGGGATCGTGTAATCCCGTTAGAAGCGCGTCGATGACGTGGACACTGGTTCCCGGGTGGATGTAGAGGCCGGTGGCGCCAGAGCAGGCGCGGACACCTTTTAGTGTCCAAGCGGTTTCAAGAGCACGGACAACCGTTGTTCCCACGGCGATGACGCGGCCGCCGCGGGCGTGTGTTCTATTGACTGCGTTTGCGGTTGCCTCGGGGACCTTGAAAACCTCGGGATAAAGGGCCTGATGCTCTACAGTACTATCTTCGATCTCTAGGCTGGAGACGCCTGTGTGGAGGATTACTCCAACGATTCCGATACCGCGTTCGCGAAGGGTATCCCGAACGTGTGGGGTGATAGGCCGTGACGCGCTCGGCATCTCGGCGCTCCCTGGAAACCGGGAGAATAGGGTTTGATAGTTTGACATAGGATATGCTGGCGCGTAGCTGTAGTGAATCGGTTCACCGTACTTCGCCATGAGAATGCTGGCTGGAGTATCAAGTCGGGTTAGCCAGAGTCTCGGGAGTCCAGGATATTGCTGGAGAAGAACCGCCTTTGCCTCACCGATCTTCAGGGTCTCTTTCATGTAGAGCGGGAGTGGGCCGGGTATTGACGGGCTCCATCGCGGCTCCGCAAGCCAGAGATCATCAGCAAATCTGGTCGAGAGGTTGAGCCGGATCCGCCCGAGGCGGCAAGTTGCAGGAAGGCTTGCGGGCAGAGTTGCGCTCTCGTTAACAACAACCAAGTCTCCCGGTTCCAAGAGCCATGGCAGGTCGGTGAATGCGTGGTGCGTGTCGCCCTCGGGTGTCGATACGATTAGACGGACGTCGTCCCGGTCGTGTCCACGTGTCTCAGGTGGTTCGGAGGCGAAGAGTCCGGTCGGACGCTCGAACAGGAGTTCGGACCGGTTCAAGCTGGAATCTCCCAGAGGGTTCCCTGTGCCTGGTAGCGCATCCCAGTGATTCGTTCAGGGTGTTGGCTGACGAGCCAGGCCCAGAACGGGAGCGTTACTTCGGGGAGGGGTCGGTCGGAAATATCTTCGTCGGGAAAGGCGTCCTGGTGCATTCGGGTCCTCATGTCACCGGGATCCACGCTTACGATGGAGATGTGGCGAGGCTTGAGTTCCGCTGCAAGTGTTTTCGAGGCAAGGTCGAGGGCGGCCTTGCTTGATCCGTAGATTCCCCAATGTTCGTAGCCTCGTTGGCTTGCGTCGCTCGAAATATTGACAACTAATCCTCGAGTCTGTTCTAGCTGGGGGAGAGCCTCTTGAATCAGTGCGATCGGTGCGATGAGATTTGTCTCTAGGGTCATGCGAAAACGCTGGAGAGAGGCCAAGGCGAGTTCGGGACGCGGAATCTCACCGAGATCGGAAGCGTTGTTCACAAGCAGACTGAGACCGCCGATCGCTCCTGTCTGTTGCAGTAAACGGGTCCTGTGCAAAGGATCCGTTATATCACCAGGAATTGCGACAACTTTCACGCCGGTACTTTCTAGAGATCGAGCAACATCATGAAGCTCGGTGGGGGTTCGAGAGGCTATGACCAGATCGTGTCCTTGGCCCGCGAGGAAGGTGGCTAGAATTCGGCCGAGGCCGCGACCGGCGCCTGTTACAAGGGCGACGCCCTTCAATCAGGAGTCCTCCGTTTTGGGGTGACCAGAAAACGGCAGACATTCGAGCCTGCGACGACCCGATGTGTCGTCTCAACGTTCGCGTCCAGAACCTTCCGGAAGAGTTCGTTCTCAACTGTGCATGCTTCCCAATAGTTCTCTGCGACTGCAAGTATTGGGCAGTTGTGTTCTAGGATCTCGAACTTCGCAGGGCCTGCTTGGTGGTCTTCAGCCATGTAGCCTTCGCGATCGCGGAGCCCGGCCAGCTGGTGGACGCGTTCGCCCAGGGTCTCAGCCTTGACTTGATCCTTATAACCGGTGAGTGTTTCGGCTTGTCTCCGGCGTAGCGCTTCTTCGACTGCTTTCCGTCCGAGTTTTTCCTCGATGTACGCAAGGGCGGCGCAGGTTACGCCTGCGTAGGCCCGTGGGAAGAGCGAGGTTGCGGTCGGGGCGAGTCGGAGGGCCAGGCGCGGCCGGCCAGTTGTTCCCCGGACGGGTATGCGTTCGATCAGTCCTCGTTCTCCCAGTTTTTGCGCGTGTTTGTGAACCGCCATCTTTGAGATCCGTAGGCGTTCAGCGAGCGTTTGGAGATCCGATGGACCTTCCCGCTTGAGGATCAGGAGGATCTCGCGCTTGGTGGACCCGAAGACTGGATTGTCTGCAGGAGGATCGGGTAATGGAATACTCATTATGATATCCATTGTTTGGAGAGTATTTCAACTTACGGGTTTACAAAGTTTCGAAAAGCCAGGACTCACCACCCCTGCGTTACGACATACTCTGCAAGACCCCGCTCCTCTTTTTAGAGAAAATTTGTTGTCTGGCGGGGTTTCCGGGCGAGACCGGCTGATCAGGGCACAATCCGGGTTTTTGAGGATAATGGAAGATACGGGGATGCACAGCCGCTTCGGAACAATTTTTAGGCAGAGTTGGAGCGGGATTCTCAGATCCAAGATCAGGGTTCATTCTGGGCTTGTTCCACACCCAGATGGAAGGGTTATGATATAGAATTGCTGGGAAACCTGGAGAGTTGTCTGAGAAGAAACGAGTGCCTCCATGGGAACGTGCCCAGCTAAGCTTTACACTCGCAGAACGTAGACGTCTCCGGAAAGTCGAAGAGAACGAACGCCCAAGCAAAGCGCGCTTGCTGGATCTGGAAGAGAACAGGAAACGGCTGGCGGAGATTAGGAAACACTTCTGCGCGGATTGTCAACGCTACATCCAGAGCGACCAGCTTCCGAAGGAAGAGAGGAAGATTGGCGAAGAACAAGGATTCTGCAAATGCGCAAGAAATAATCCGAAGCGGTGATGACGAATCTGGCCTCCCGGCACTTTAGGTTACCAGGAATCTAGCGCTTTAGAATCGTGCCACAGTTGTGGCTGGTGGAAACGCATTCCTACCTTAGATGACCTCTCTCCAACTCAAATAGATTCTTGATCACACCACTACCTCTTTCTCTAGAGTAGCTGTCACCGGGTGGATTCAAGGAAAGCCATTGCCGATTCAGTATGGCAGTAACACGAGACTATTACGATTCGCAACAGACGCATTGAACGAAGCGTCTGTCCCGTGAGCTCAGAGGATTATGAGTCGTTCGAAGACCGATTCTCTGATCAAGCACGCAAGAAGGCGCTCCAAATGTTTGATCACCAGCCCGAAAGAACAGAGGAAGAATACGACTTCAAACTGTTCTTTGTCCGAATACTCGAGGAAAAGGACTGGACCGACAAGCTAGAATCAGCTGTCGTCAAAGTCCGAAATCGCTTCCATCCTCGTAATACGGATACAGAACTCTCCAGGGCACTCAAGGCGCTCATCCCTGACATGCGAGAAGTGGCGAAAGTATACGATGAGATGACCACCGGCTACAAAGAATTCATCCGGAATGTTCTGGACGCCAAGCAATCGTGGGTTTCCAAGACCAAAATGAAAACTGAGCGAAGCAAATCAACCGAGCCGATGAGGCATCGAACTCATCACAAGTGAACCGTCAAGGCGGACAGTGTTCCACTCTGTGGCGTGCCAGCCTTTATCCCACTGGCCCGTTGCTCCGCGCTAGCCTGATGATCTGTGCCCGAAGAACCGCCGGGTCTTCGCAAAGCCGTAACGATGCGCTACGCGGTAGCATTGTACATGAGCTCCGTCCTAGGCTCAGGAGTCCTAGTCTTGCCTGGACTGGCAGCACAGATTGCAGGCCCCGCCTCACTGCTCGCATGGCTATTGCTATCTTTGGCCAGCTACCCGCTAGCCTACACATTTGCGAGCCTGTCCTCTCGAAAGCCTGAGTCAGGCGGAGTATACTCGTTCGCACGAGAAAGCTTTGGACTCCAGATGGCCGACGCAGTTGGTTGGCTCTTCATCGTCTGGTATGTTACGGGCGCTCCAGTTGTCACGGTCATCGCGGCTTCCTATATCTCGTACGCAATTCCTCTAAGCAAGACAATGATCTACATCGTTGCCGCTCTGATAATTCTGGGAACTTTTCTGATCAATTATCGAGGAATCGTCATCAGTGGAAAGGTTCAGCTCGCCGTAATTGTCGCGATCGTCGGACTGCTACTCACGGCTGTCGTCGCGTCTGCACCGCTCGTTCGGGTCGAAAATTTCAGTCCCTTCTTCCCATACGGGATTCTGCCGATCGGCGTTGCTGCAGCACTGATCTTCTGGTCGTATCTTGGTTATGAGAACGTGTCCAATGTAGCTGAGGAGTTCAAGAACCCCGAGCGCGACTTTCACAGAAGTATTGTTCTCAGCGTCGTCGTCATCAGCGCGCTATACCTCTCAGTAGCCATCGCCACTGTGGGGACCCAGGCTTACAGAGCTGGTGGCAGTGTAGCTCCATTTGCTGCAATCCTGTCTAACGCCCTCGGCGTTTACGGTGGCGTCAGTACTGCTGTTTTGGCGGTCTTCATAATATTCGGAACCGTAAACGCATACACAACCGGCATGTCCAGAGTCATCTATTCCTTGGCCAAAGAGGGAGGTCTTCCGAAAGCAGTGGCCCGAATCCATCCAATTACAGGTGTCCCACATCTCTCCCTCGGCTTGCTCTCCGGATTCTCTTTGATCACGTTGGTAGCGTCATATTTCTCGAATATCGATCTGCAGACGGCGCTCCTGATTCCAAGCGGCGCCGCGATTCTTGTCTACGTGATTGGGTCTGCATCTGGAATACGACTCCTCAAGGGAAGCCGTCTCAGACTGTATCCATGGATCTCTCTTGGCATTTCCCTTGTCATGCTGCCGTTTGTCGGAGTCGTTCTTGTTGTCAGTGTTCTGGTTGCGCTCTTCGGTTTCTTCTACCGAAGAATCCGCGGAATACGCCGATAAGCACTGTCAAGTCTTCGGTTGATGACATGCTAGTAGCTTTTGTCATCTCTGTGGGATATCGGCATGGACAGGCCAGTCTCGTTAGGACGATCGTTTGATGAGCCTGTCACACTGAGATGAGGGGAGTTACTCCGACCACGTGACGTGTCTGTGGGATAACCGATTGGTTGGCTACTGTAAAATCCTTGCCTGGCGATGGGCCAAGCTACCACGCTACGGGCGTGAGGGGGCGGTTGAGGTTCGACCGTTCCCTGCCAAGAAGAGACTATGCGTCTCTATGGCGCAAGGGCTCTCAGGTGAAGCAATGAAGGGGAACCCGACGACGACGGTAATCCCCGGAGTCGATGAGAGCAAGCCAAGTCATCAAGCGAACCGAAATCTGAGCATAGCCCGCCGATAAATACCAACACCCGGCTTCATGGGACAGGAAAGCGGCTCATGAAGTTCGGTGTTCAGATCGAGAATCACCTGGGAATAACCTACAATGGAGTTCGGAAGGTGGCCTTGGAGGCTGAGAAAGCTGGGTTTGACGGTCTCTTCGTCTGCGATCATCTGATGGGAAGGAACGAGGAGACGTATCGACAGCCTTGTCTTGACCCATGGGTCACATTGGGGGCTCTGGCTCAAGCTACGAAGAAGATTACTCTTGGGACCCTTGTTAGCGCTGTCGGGTTCCGTTATCCAACGCTGCTGGCTAAGATGGGTGCAACGCTCGACCTTGTAAGTGGAGGAAGGTTGCAGTTGACTATTGGCGCGGGTTGGCACGAGCCAGAGTACAAGGCCTACGGCATCCCGTTTCCCGCTATAGCAGAACGGATGCAGCAGTTGCGGGAGGCAGTCCAGATCATCCGATCAGTGTGGACAGAAGACCAGGCAACCTTTGACGGTAAACAGTTCAAGATTGGTGGAGCTTGGTGTTACCCAAGACCAGTGTCGTCTAGGATCTGGGTCGGAGGGGGCGGAGAGAAGACGTTGCTGCGGATTGTTGCGGATCTCGCTGACGGATGGAATGCTGTTGGGTTGAGCGTTGACGAGTACGCGCGCAAGCTGGAAATTCTTCGCATGTTCTGTGAGAATGCTGGTAGGAAGTTGAACACTATCGAGAGGTCCTATTACGGCTCTTGCCTTGTCGGGAGTAACGAGAACGAGTTTCGCGAATCCTTCAACAGATACTACGGGCAGTATCGCAAGGCGGAGGAGTCGACGGAGACATTTGTTGAACGAATGCGCTCTACCCGGCCCCTTGTCGGGACAGCAACCGAGGTAGCGGAGAATATGAAAGGCCTCCAGGAACTAGGCGTTTCATATCTCATACTTTACTTCCCGGACAAAGATGGACTAGGCTTGTTGAGGCGTTTCGCAGATCTTGTAATGCCCCGATTCACGGCTGCATCATAGAGAATCGCTGACCTCTAAGAGAATTGTAGGCGGACGAGCAGGAATCCGAGCAGGAACAGGAGCATGGCTAGAGTTACGAGTCTCCGGGAAAGACATTCCTCTCCCAGTGATAGGAAGCGCGGTGTCATGTCAACTCGGGCGTGCAAAGATTCGGGCTCACTCGGAACTATCCTAGAAAAGGGGGAGTTTGAGTTGGACAAAGACGATTCACCTAGCTTGTGAGGGGTACGATGAGTGCCTGCACGTGCATTGTGGTGAGGGAGCCAGTGCCGGTGAGGGCGAGGGTTACAGTGGTCGGGCTGGTCCATCCTGAGGTGACAGTGGTGCTGCCGCTGAGTCCTGGAGCGAGGCCGACTACTGTTATCGCTGGCGCAGTCGCGGTACCTTGGTAGGCGATCGTTACCGTGAAATGTGTGCTGTCGGTGATGGCGAATCCTGTTGCAGTGACGTTGGCGACTGTGCTGAAGGCTCTGAAGCTTAGCGAGGAGCCTCCCTCATGGCCCCAGCCTGGCGGCCCCTTCAAACCGGACCACTGTTGACCGTTCGTCGCCGTTTGTTGTGTTGGATTGGTTGCCCCTAAAGCGTTGTTGAGCCCGTAGCCTACGGCTCCTGCGCCAAGTCCAACGAGCAGCATCACGAGCAGTACCGAGCGTGTTGAGACGCTTCTCCGCGTTGTCTGTTGAATCTGTTGTTGGGACATCTTTTCTTCGGTAGATACTCCTGCTCGGGGTGGAGATGGTGGTTCTCCTAGGAATTTGCTTAAGTTCTCAGAAAAGGAGGTGCCGACTCGACAGCCCGTTTCACCTTATCGGAATAGATTCGGGCTCCTCTGCCCATGATATTCTCTAGACTCCCGAAGTTGGAGCATGTCCAACATGACAGTTCATGAAACAGTAGCTGGGACCGAAGCTGACAAACTGCAAATGGAACTCCACGAGGTCTTCAGCAAGATCTTGAGCCACGCAAGAAGAATTGACATGACTATGGCTCTGGGAGATAGCAACGAAGCTCTAGGACAAGTTAGAGAGCTTGAGGCATATCTCGAGAGAGGGCTTGTGGTTCTCAGCAGACCGTTAACCCATGATCCCTGAGATTGCCCGCGTCGGTAGACAGACCCGAGCTGATCGCTTTCTGTTCCTTTCCCAAGTGATTTAGTCTCGAAGTCCGCTCTCACCCAAGCATGCCAGAGAACAGAGTAGTTCTAATTACAGGAGCATCCTCTGGATTCGGCCGCGAAACCGCGAGGATATTGCTGAGTCGAGGCTTCAAAGTCTACGGCACCAGCAGGAACCCGCCAGGAAGACCTCAGGAGCTAGGCGTCGGCATGCTCGCACTTGATGTCGACTCCGACAACTCAGTCCAATCCGGTGTGAAAGAACTACTCGATGAAACGGGACGCTTAGATGTCCTTGTGAACAATGCCGGCTACGTTCTGACCGGGGGTGCTGAAGAGACGTCAATCGCGGAGGCGAAGGCGCAGTTTGAAACAGACTTCTTCGGCCAAGTCAGAATGGTCAAGGCAATACTGCCGACGATGAGGAAGCAGGGCGCCGGCCAGATCGTAAACATTTCTTCGCTGGCCGCTATTCTGCCGGGTCCCTTTGAGGGCTACTATGCGGCGGCGAAGGCCGCTCTATTGGCGTGGTCTGAGTCGCTCCGTCACGAGGTCAAGAGCTTCGGGATCAAGGTCTCGGTCATAGAACCGGGATTCTTCAAAACCAACCTGGGCACTACCCGGAAGACCGCGAAATTCACGATACGAGATTATGACCATCTACGGCAGCAAGTAATTGCCACGCTTGATGATGACTTCGAGAACGGAGCGGATCCGAAGATAGTCGGAGAGACTGTTCTTAGAATCGTCACAAGCAAGAATCCGAAATTAGAGTACGCTGTTGGCAGGGAGAAACGTTACAAGACGCTAAAACGCCTGATGCCTCACTCGATAATTGAGAATGGTGTGAGAAGGCACTGGAAACTGGACAGATAGTTTCCCTTGCTAGGCGCACCGACCATGGTTGACAGTTTTTGCCTGTCTTTGCCTCAGGTCTCGGACTCGTCCTATTCGACTTCACCATTTTCGTCTGGATTGCCAGCGAGATTTTCGGCGCAGCATTAGTTCCACGGCTTCGACGCCGCGGCGCACCCCGGGTCAAGAGAGACCGCGGATCCCGAGCCCTGATCACCGTCGCGATACTCGTCTCGATGTTCATCGCTTTCTACTTCGGATACGGAGGCGTTGGGGCACTTCCGGACTGGATTTTTTGTGTCGGGATCTTTCTGATGTTTCTTGGGATTCTGGTTCGCCAGTATGCGATCTGGATCCTGGGCCGTTTCTTCTCTCTAACAGTTCAGATATCTGAAGACCACAAGGTTGTCGAGAAGGGTCCCTACCGGCTCGTCCGCCACCCATCGTATACTGGGATCATGATCACGTTTGCCGGACTGGGCTTGGCAGTGCAATCCTTTGGCGCGCTACTGGTACTGCTTCTCTTCTTCGGCATCTCATTCGGGTATAGAATGTACGTCGAGGAGAGGATCTTGTTGTCGGGGTTGGGACAGGACTATGCTAGCTACATGAAGAGGACGAAGCGGCTCATACCGTTCCTCATCTAAGAGACACTTCCGGGTCGCACTCTTACTCATTAATGACGTGGACAGTCAGGGCTTCGAGGAGTGTTCTGTGGGGCGTACGATTCCTTCGTGGCGGCTGGTTGTGAACGATGAGATTGAACGGATAGGACGATTCAGGTCCTTTCTCAGAGTCGAGGACAAGGAAATATTCGACGATCTTCTGCGCCAGTGCAAACACTACGCACCGTATGCGAGCACTATGGCTTCTGTAGTGAAGGAGGTTCCGCTAATGTTCTCGATGCTTTTCGGCCAGCACAAGATGATATGGGAGCTCGAAAAAAGACTAGCAAGACTAGAAGCCAACCAGACCCAACAGTTCAGCGTCCGAGGCTCCAGCTCTAGCCTAGAAACGATTGTCCCTGCGAGTCAAGAGTAGGATCTCCCCGGCTTCCTGGTTCCTCGACAGTCTGGCTTTTTATCGCGGTTCCGAGATTTCCTCGCAGAGGTCTGCGAGAGGAATCCTGATTGCTGGTTTCTAGACTGGATAAGCTGGAGCAAGAGGTCTTCAACCATGTCTTCAAGTTGAATCCCCGCCAAGCTGTCATGCTGGGCCTGCACGACTACGATGGATTGTTGCCGGACGTTTCGCCGGGCGGATTGAAGGCTTGGATGGACAAGGCTGCTGGATTGCTGGATCGTGTCAAGCGTGAGAGTCATGGGCTGGACAAAGACGGGCATTTGGACGCTTTGTGTTTGGAGACGATGCTGGAGCGGGTGCTCTTCGATGCCCAGGATCTCCGGGGCTATGCAACCAGGCCGAATATCTATTCGATGCAGCTGAGTTTGACGCCTTACACTTCCCGGGAATACGCGCCCGTTGATGCTAGAATTGAAGCGGTGAATAAGCATCTGGGCCGGGTCCCGGGTTTTCTAGACCAGGCTTCAAGGAATCTGGATGAGACGTTGGCGCAGCCGATTGTCGAGGTCGCGACGAAGCAGGTGCAGGGGGTTCTTCGGGACTTGGATGGGAACGCGACGCAGGAGGCGGGAAAGGCTTCCGCGCCTGTCCGGGAAGAATTCGAGAACTTGAAACGGGATGTGGTGGTCGCGATGGCCTCGTTTGTCGAAGCACTCAGCGAGGAACACTCTCTCTCAATGGACTTTGCACTCGGAAGAGAAAGATTCCAGAAATTACTCTGGGTGAACGATCGGATCAGCCGGCCTGTGGAGGAGGTTTTGGCGATGGGACTGTCGGATCTCGAGTCGAACCTGAAAGCGCTTCGGGAATTGGCGGAAAAAATTGGACCCGGAAAAACCATCGCAAGTGTCATTGAAGGAATTCAGGAAATCCACCCTACAGCTCATCGGTTGATTGATGAGACTGGTGAGGGATTGAGGGATCTGGAGCTGTGGTTTAGAGAACACGATCTCGTCTCAATCCCAGCGGGGACAAAGGTCAGAGTAGTTCCGACTCCGATGCATATGCGGGCGACAACTACCGCGGCCATGTCGTCGCCGGGCCCGTTCGAGAAGGAGGGCTTGGAGGGATTGTACTATGTTACGCCTCCGGAGGATTCGTGGGATCTTAAGACCCGGGAGGAGTGGTTGCGCCATCTCAACTATGTGACGTTGAAGGATATTTCGATCCACGAGGTCTTTCCAGGTCACTATATTCATCGGCTGTTTCAGCGAGAGTTTGGGAATTCTATGACCAGGAAGGCGTACTGGAACTATGCTTTCGGCGAGGGTTGGGCCTACGGGAACGACGCTTTGCGGTTGATCCAGTTGAAAGAGGCGTTGTTGAGGGATTGTCGGTTCATCGTCTCGTTCTGGATGCATACGCAGGGTCTTGGGGTGGATCAGGCGCGCCAGTTCATCATGGAAAACGCATACATGGAAACACTGCCGGCGGAACGAGAGGCTCTACGAGGAACCTTCGACCACTCGTACTATGGATATACTCTAGGGAAGCTGTTCATCAAGAAAGCCAGAGAACGCTTCTTCCACGCACACTCAACAGCGTCGGCGAAAGAATTCCATGATAAGCTTCTCGGCCTCGGAGGCGCGCCAGTTGGTCTACTCGAAGAACTGATCGTCTAACCGGTCTCGGTGTCAGTTTGTTAATGTGCCGGTAGCTTCGAATTGTTAGATGGTCCCCCCTCTTGGAAAACAGGGTTGATTCTGGCCTGGAGATCAGACGAATCCTACTTTTGACTAGGCTCAAGGATGTCTCGAAGGGTATGACATTGCCGCAGCTTGTCAAGGACTGCGGGAAAGTCTCAGGGTGGAATATTCCAGGAAAGACTGTATGGGAGATCGTCCAGCACGTCGTTCAGACCCTGATCGATGACAAACTGGTTTCTCTGGGGACAAAGTTCATGGTCACGGTGAAGGGCCGAGAGTATCTGCAGGACCCTCTGAAATGGCGGATCGACCATAGAACGACGGAGGAACTGGCGGACAATATTTTCTGGAAGGAGATCTACGATGTGTTCGACAAAGCCTACCACAGACTGCGATCAAAGATCCCGCGATGAAGATCTTGACTGATCAATATCGGGCTAAGGCGAAAACCGCGGCGGGATCGAGATGATGAGCCAATCCGGGTACCTCACCTCGCGTGAGACAGAGATCATTAGGATCCTCAGGGTCTTGAGCGAAGCCACAGACGGATTCGTCGTAGTAGGAGGATACGCTGTAAACGCCCACGGCCAACACCGATTCTCGGAGGACTGCGACCTCGCAACCACCCGGGACAATGTTCCGGTCATAGATGCGATACTCCTCGGAGAGGGATACGAGCTGCGTAGAAACGAGGTTCGACCACCCATCGGCGTGACAATCAGAGAGTACAGTAAATCGGTCGGACGAGAACCAGCATCCCTGGCGCTCTTAGTGGACACGGTCGTCAGCACAACAACCCGCGGAACCTGGACCTACAAGTTCATCCAGGACAATTCTGTAGAAGCAATCGTGGCTGGTGCAACAGGCTCGACCCCGTCCAGAGTGGCACAGAGAGATCTGCTCGTCGCTTTGAAATTGCACTTATGCGGGACTCAAGATTCCGGTGATCTCGTCATGCTATCAGAAAGGGTTGACTGGAAGACCGTCGCGAAGTGTGCGGCCTGCGGATCAAAAGAACAACTGATAGACCAGATTGAGTCTGCGATAAAGGAGATCTCTTCAGCGAAATTCGCCTCCGACCTGAAATCCACCTTTGCCTTGCAAAGCGATCCATCACTCCTCATCAAGCGGGCGGAGCTCGGGCTTCAGTCGGTCAGAACACTTGTCGCCGGTCAAAAATTCAAAGATTCTCTATAAGGCCAAGACTCACAAACCCAGAGAATCCTTTCCGCTAAGCTCTGTGGCTGGTTGAACTCTATTTCATCTATGATCCAAGCAGCAACACCCACGATTCCGGTTATCGCCAGAACCCGGTATCCAAGTTGCAAATCCGATCAAGGGGACAGCCTCTCCCCCCTTATTCCTACCGGTCACAGATGCTCACGATGGGCGTATCCATGGGACATTGTTCAAAGATGCAAAAGTCCAGAGATCCCAGAAGCGCCTATACGACGAACACGCATGATCCAGGCGCTGAGGAAGCCGAAAATCTTACAAGAGCAACGCTGAGCTTCCTTGATTGCGTGGAGTCCTTCACACAGTTTGACTCGTCGGAGCAGGATTAGCCAGAATCAGACTGTCCTGATAGCGATAGTTGCGATGTTGAGCTGGGACAACTTTGCAGCTCTGTGGACCTTCCCCAACGACAAGAGCAGTACCGTCAACGCTGTCCTGAATGCAGAAAATAATCCTGCAGCCTTTCTCGGCAACGGCAATGGGCGGTCATAAGACCGAGCTCTGAGGCGGAACTCGTCATGTTTTACCAAACAAGAATTCCAGCGGAGATGAGCTCAGGAACATACAACGTCCCTAGAGGACAAGGATTCGCCTATGGCCCTCTCCCGTGGACCACGGGTTCCTCGACCCTTTCATCATGCGAAGTATCGTATGCAGTATTCACTTTCGAGTTTTCCTCTCAGACAAGACCCGGACCGGTGTTGTGGTTCAGCGGCCCGCGAGGAAACCTGACAGCGTCGTTGTACGCTTCAAAGTATGGTGGGGGAGAGTTTACAAGGCCTTTCACAGATTTCCAAACGAACATTTTCGAAGTATCCGGTCCAGGCAATGATACTCTACACTACAACAAAGGCTCGGAAAATGCGACTGGGCTTGTGGCTATGGGTCCTAGCTCTGTTGTCTTTTTCGCGCCCCTACCTGTCCGGATTCGTGCTACGGAGAAGTGTGCGACCACCAGCTACCGGGTCTGGACCGGGCGGGACCGTTTAGAACATGGTTATTTTTCGCGTGATGATTCTTGACTCCTAGAGAACGAGAGCTCATGGCCGGAATGGGCAATTGCTATGCTTCTTGTCATGAGGACTTCGAGCATACTGTAGAGATGGTCGGTGATGCTCGGGGTTTGAGTGTTGATCAGGTGAAGAAGATGTTAGAGGATATTCACACGAAATATGGAGCTGATGCTGATTATCTGAGGCTTCGTGGTCGGTTGCCTAAGGATTTCCCGCTGTAGTGGTCGAGATTAGTTGACGAAGTGTCCTAGTTGTGGTGTGGGTTTTCAGAAGCACGATAATTTCGATGATCTAGCGGGTCATTTTGTTTCGATGGCGGGGCGGAGTGATGCGGGGCATGTGATGTGGTTGAACCGGAACATTACAAAGGACAGGTCTGATAGAAGGACGTTGTCAAGATTGCTTGCTGACTTCTTCAATCTTGGAAGTGGCAGTCTGGAAGGATGGGTTAAGAGGCGTTTTATCGAAAAGTTCTATGGGTCTAGTCCGCACCCGTTTGTGTTGTCGTTGCAGAATCCTAGCCGGGCGGTGTTGTTGGGGTATGTTGTTGAGCATCAGCACTTCCTCCGTCAGTGGGTCCGGTCGTGCAGCTACATCATGGCGCGGACAGACGAGATGGACGTGGTCTCGTACGAACTGGATAATATCAACACGGAATACGGGGGTGTGGGGACGGGTCAGCCGAGCCATTATGAGCTGTTGTTGAGGATGGGAGAGAGCTTGGGTCTAGATCGGAAAGAAGTGTTTCGGATGGCGCCGTTGGCGAATACGAGGGAGGCGATTCGGGTCTGGGATAGTATCTGTCGGGATGATCACTGGGTCGAGGGAATGGCGGCGATGCATGGTCTGGAGTTGATTGCGAATCGGAGGTTAAAGGGTGAAGGTGCGAGCATTGGATATTTTGATCCGGCGATATTGAAGAACGAGGAGATATCGGATCAGGCGAAGGCATTCTTGCGAGAGGGCTACGAGGCGGACGTGGGACATTCTGAACAAGCCCTAGGGCTAGTCGAGAAATATTCTAGGTTGTATGGAAATGTGGATGATGTGCAGGCGACGTTTCTTCGATCCATTTACTATTTTGACCTGTATTTGATGGCGCGTTTGGAGAGGAGTAGACAGTTTGAAAGTTCCTGAGAAGGGCTGCGCTATCTGCCAGGCCACATGGGGGGATTACTGGGAAGAGATAGAGGGCCAACGCATGTTCTTTTGTTGTGATATCTGCGCGATCGAATTCAGGAACATGATCGATGAGGTCAAGAAGAGAAAAGGATGGAAGACGGTTGATGAGATCAAGATGACAGGAAACTACCGTGGACGAGAGTGCACTGCTCTGTATCAGGGCAAGAAATACGGTTTCAATATTCGGTTTGATTCGAAGGGCGGAATAGACCTGTTCACCGAACGGGCGTAGGGTCCAAAGATCTGAGTTCAAAACCATTCTGGGAAACTACCTGGCAGCATTCCTCGAGTTCGCGGAAGGACAGCCGCAAGGTCTGAACAAGTCACCACCCGTCTCTGCACGCAGTGCTTGACAATGCCAATTTCGTCACAAGAAGAGGGTCCTTATTAGGAGGTAAGGGAACGAATAAGTAGTACCAGGAT
>VBBS01000046.1:37566-42771 GCA_005888745.1 Candidatus Bathyarchaeota archaeon
TAGAGGTACTACTTGACCAGAGCATTGACGGAAGTCGTCGTGACTAGGAAGGGACAGACCACAATACCCGTAGAGATGAGACGGAAGTATAAGATTGAGGAAGGGTCGAGGCTTGAGGCTATCGACACCGGCAGCGGAATTATGCTAAAGCCAGGGTTGACAACAGCGGACCTTGCGGGTTCAGGCAGGAAGCATGCGAGCGTCACCGAGATGAAGCGCCTCCTGGACCGGATGCGGGCAGAAGATGACTAGCGCGACCTACGACACACGTTTCTTCGTTGAACACTACTACTCAGATAGCGCCGAAGTCACCGACTCAACCACAAAAGAGATCCGAAGAGGGAAAGACAAAGCAATCTCCTCAATAGTCGTGCACGAAGTCTACCAGCTGACCCTTTTGAAGGACGGGCGACAGACGGCTCGACTCCGGGTCGGGCTCATGAGCAAGGATTTCAAGCTCATTCATGTCGACGAACAACTGGCGGTCACCTCCGCGGAGATAAGACAAGAATACCGGATTCCGATGGCAGACAGCATTATCGCTGCGACTGCCTCGAGCCTTAGGGCTGTGTGTGTTACGGACGACCCTCACATCCAGAAGATTCGAGAGGTCAAGACACGCTGGATAATGTGATTCAACTCAATCCGTTGAGTTAACTCGGTTTTTCGAGTCTTCACTTTTTCAAGACTAGCCGCGACAACTATGGGGTAAATCGGCAGCGAGTCTCAGACGTCTAAGGAAACATTGGCTCGAACCGTTGCTGCTCGTTTTCGCGGCCGTAGCGACGTTTGTCCTTATCATGGAATTGTCCGTGTCCGGGCCGGGAAGCCAGAGCTTTCCCCGCCTTGCTTCACTCTCGTAAAGAATGGGCTCTGCACTCGGCGCGATTGTGGCCTTGGGGAGGAGTGTGGACTGGTGTTCATGAACTATGTTTCGACGGCATTGACTGAATTGCGAGAATGGGTAAGAGCCGCCGAGCGGATCCAGAGCGAAAGGTTCTGCTTATCTCGAGTACCGAGAGATCCTGTCCGTGACAGTTTCTCCGTTAGAACGAATATTCCGCGCGGGGATATTTTCGAAACCTGTGGATGTCAAAATCCGAAAATATCGGAAGCCGATACTATCGGAGCGAACCTAGGAATTGATCCCTAGGCTGTTATAGCTAGAATCCTTTTCTAACTGCAATCGCAGAGGGTACTCGGTCTCCTAGAGTACCGTCTGGATTGAGGAATCGGTAGTAATCTCCATTTTCCACTACAGGTCTCCAATGTACATGGGGGATTTTTCTCGGGCCTTTCCCTGTTGGCATCGTCATGAAGAAAATTTCTCCTGGCTCGAAGATGTCTTTACCGTCGAGCTTCTTACGCTCGGGCTGCGGCACAAGGTGAGCCTTCTTGATCAACTCTAAGTGTTCCGCTCTAGTGGTCTCTTCTGCATGGAAGATCGTTTGGGCTATTTTCCAGGGCTTTAGGACCTTTCCATCAGCTTTTGTTGTGATTTTCATATGCGTCTCTTCCACACTATGCTTGGGCAACGGTGTTCTTAGCTGAATTGAAACTCTCAGCCCCATTGGTCGCGGATGCGTCGAGGGGTTTCTTATAGAAAGAGAGATGGTGACACAGGAATTTCCTTCTAGGTCTCCCGCGCTACTCTCTTCCCCAACAGCTAATGCCGACGCATACCCAGATTTTCCCTGTGGGCAACCGTTGAGAGTTATCCTCGGGCGAGGATACGCGCAATCCATCTCTTGACTAGCGCTTGTGGGATTCTAGCGACCGTAGCCTCCGCAGCCTATCGAATTGTCCTCGGTCCGGGTCAAGTGGCAACGTGTGCTTTCGTGCGTGTCAGCATTAGGTTTTCCATTATAGTACAACTCTACCTACGGCTTCGTTGGAACCCGATGCATCGTACCGTTACAACCCCACGTCCTTGCTCCCAGAATCGATATGGTTCTCTTCGCCCTAGACATGTTATTCTATGTCGCAGCAGGACTAGCAATCTTCCCGCTCTATCGGGAATGAGAGGAACGAGCATCATCGGAAGATCGTCCTGAGTCAACAACAGCATCTAGATAGTCCGCTCTGGTAGCTTCTCAGTTTCCAAAACACTAATCTCCTAGTTCGCGATCTGGCGTTCTAGCGAGTATGTTTGACTCAACAGCTTGAGGCTCAAGAGGTTCTCCTCGACCTGACCATTGCTCCGTTCGAGCCGTTAACACCTGGCAACGGGCAGAATATCGGGGAGAAGAAGGAGAAACTTGCCAACGCTATCAAAGAACGACTCTCTAACGACAATCTCGAACGGCTCAGACACCAACTAGCAGGGCGACTCGTCGGAATAACAGTCGTCTTCCTCCTCTGGAAAGGATCACCCAACACAACAAACACTCGCCCCATCAAAGATCTAGACAATCTGCTCAAGATAGTGTTCGACGTCCTCCGCCACGGCCCCCAGGGCCTGGGAATAATCGAGGAGGACAGCTACATCGGCGAAGTATACGCGACCAAACAACTCGTCAACAGGGAACAGGACGAGGGATACAGGATAATCATCGAAGAACACCACGACCCAGAGATGCTACACACTCTCAAACAATACTACTTGAAAATGCCGACATAGCTAATCAGGAGGTTCGACGGTACGGCTAGGAATTCGACAAAGAGATCATCCCCGAAACCCTTGGTTCGCAGGTTTCCGCGCACGCTGAAGATGACCAGCCGGGATACTGAAGAGGTTCTGAAGGGCCTCAAACGATTCTGGTCCCGATGGAAAGCGTAGCTGTCCGATAGTTCTAACTATTCCCTGTTCCCCTCACGAGCCAAATGATTCCCACTCCGGCTGCGAAACTCTCCAGCGACTCTATCAATAGCCCGTCCAGCCCAGCATATCTCCCCTTGGACATTGACACTCTCTACTATACGCGTTCGATGTTCACTCTTCGCTGGTCCGTTGACGGCGAGCATCTCTATTTTGAGACCAACATTACTGGCCGCTACAATATCTGGCGTGTCCCCAGTGCTGGCGGCTGGCCTGTCCAGCTGACAGTAAGCGATGAGAGAAACGATCTCGCGGATCCCTCACCCGACGGTCATCATATTCTCTACTCCCAGGACTATCAGGGTGACGAGAAACCCAACCTTTACCTGCTCGATCTAACAGATTACACTACCAAGAATATCACGCGCACTGAGAAGATCGGTCATCGGGACATGAAGTGGAATTCCGACGGCAGATCTCTATTCTACGCGGCCGAGCGAGACATACCTGGAACCTACCCGATCTTCCATCACGACCTCGCGACAGGGACCGTCAAGAAGATCATCAGCAGCGACACTGGCGACTGCGAAGCTCTTGAGCTTAGCCCTGACGGTAAGAAACTCGCCTTCTGTCGCACAAGAAACTATCAGTATACTGGTGTCAGCGTCAACGATATGGAGACGGGACGCGAGACAGTCCTCGCCCCAATAGACGAGCGCTCTACCAGTATCGTCGGCGGCTGGACACGCGACAACAAACGAGTCTATGTCACCAGCAATGCTAACGAGAAGGGAATAGACGCAGTTGCACTGCTCGATCTGAAAGAAAACAGCGAATTCCAGTGGCTTACACTCCAGGACTGGGACACTTCTCTCGTAGACGTCAGCCCGACAGAAGACAAGTACGCTTACGTCGTCAATCAAGCTGGCAACCTCCATCTCTACATCCGCGATCTGAAAGGGGAACAAGAAGAGATACCGCCGGGGCACGGGGTCGTACGAGCCGCCCGTTTCTCCCCAGACGGCAAACAGCTCGCGATCATCCACGCCTCAGGCGACAGCCCCCATGATATCTGGGTCTATGATCTCAAAGCCCGAACTCTCAAGCAAATCACCTACTCCCTAGTCGGTGGATTAAGCCAGGACAACTTCGTCCAACCCCACTTGATCGTCTATCAAGCCAAGGACCAGACTCCAATCTCCGGCTTCCTCTACGTCCCCGCCAACATCAAACCCGACCGGTCCCACCCGGCCATCGTGTATCCCCACGGAGGACCCCAATGGCAGCACTTCAACAGCTGGTACCCCAACATCCAATACCTGACGAGCCGTGGTTACGTGATCGTCGCGCCGAACTATCGTGGTTCGACGGGGTTCGGACGCGAGTTCATGGAGAGCCTCCGTAAAGACGCTGGTAGAGGAGATCTCAACGACCTCGTCTCGGCAGTCGACTATCTCAAAACTACGGGTTATGTTGATCCGAAAAAGATCGCGATAATGGGCAGCTCATGGGGAGGATACCTTACGCTGATGGCGTTGACTAAGATCCCAGAGATATGGGCGGCAGGCGTCAGTATCGTTCCGCTCGCCAACTGGTTCACGGCCCACGCGAACGAGGATCCCGTTCTCCAGAAAAATGATGAGTGGTTGATGGGCAACCCCGTACAGGATCGCGAGCTCTGGCACGACCGCTCACCAATATTCTTCGCAGAACATATCCGCGCACCCCTCCTACTGCTCGCCGGCCAGCACGACATTCGATGCCCCGTTGAAGAGACACGACAGATGGCCGAGGCTTCTAGGAAGAACGGAGTGACAGTCGAAGTAAAGATCTATGAGAACGAAGGCCACGGGTTCGTTCGTCGGGAGAATGAGATAGACTCGATTAAGAGAGCAGCACGATTTCTAGACACTCACGTCGTCCAACGACCATGAGTCGTATCACCTAGGACTGTAGAAATAGAAGGGGAGAGAGGATTGTTATCCTCTCGCATAGCTACTGTTCTGTGTTTGTCCTATCCTGTCCGACAACGATTGTGCCCTGCATCCATGCATGGAAGGCGCACAGGTAGTGAAGGGTAGTACCAGTTGGAGCAGAGACACCGATCTCTAGGCTCTGTCCCTGTGTTATGAAGAACGAGTTTCCGCCATGGAAACCGGTGGGCTGACCAGTGACGTTGACAATCGGGTTCGTTGTGGGGCCGCCCGGTCCCTGCGGGAAGTGTGCGCTAATAATGTTGAAGCATACCGTTCCCGGCCCACTGCACCCGAACACGTCATCAAAGGTGGTCGGAAGTTGTGTCTCGTCGACAAGGCTTATCGTATGCTCGCAATCAGTACAGGTGCCGGTGTTCAGAAATGTTATCATCTGGCCTGGTCTAACGTTCAGCTTTCCTGGACCGAAATGGAAAGTGCTGAATATGATCGAGTTGATCCGAACACCGTTCC
>VBBS01000063.1 GCA_005888745.1 Candidatus Bathyarchaeota archaeon
GTAAATTACCTTCCTAACTCGCCAATGGCGGGAATATTCGGGTTTTTCGGAAAGAAGACATCAGGCATTCTCTCCACCTTGGATAGGTTCTACAAAATGTTCTGTCAGACAACCGGAATCTTTCATTGGGAAGTGGTTATCGAGGCTTCCGTGCTTGTGCCTGTTGGCTCCGAGGAATTACAGGGAAAAACTCTTGCATGAAGAGAAGAAGTTTAGCAATAAAACAGATTTTCGACTTGTACGAGAAGAATGTTCCGAGCCTTCTGAAAAGTCTTCGTGGCGATTGTTTCTATGATGTTGGAGCGAACGTGGGCCATTATTAATTAGTGCTTAGACACAATTTCCGCAGGGTGCACCTTTAGAGACGCGGCATGAGTCGCTAGGTCCAAGCATCGCCGGAGGTTGCATGAGCACGAATCGTGAATTGGACCCCAGCCTGGTCACGATCCCCTGCTCGAGTAGGAATATTTCTCTAGCAAGAGCTAGAGGCTGGGTAATAGACTTGGCCCCTGCTGTCCTTTTTCCAGATCATGAACTCGCTTTAACAACTCATTTACCTGCTTACTCACTCGTAGCGTGTCAAGCTCTGCAACTATCCGACCCACCATGTTGCTCATAGCCGCAAGGGTCGCCATTATCACACTGAGCCCTTGACTCCTCCGCTTGACGTTGTTGTCTCCAACGCTATAGTAGTGATTCCATTCCTCTTGGAGAAGGTCTAGGTACCGATCCTTCTCTTCTTGCGGGAAGCTTTGGAGAAAGTTTTCACCTTCTACTCCTCCAAAAAGAGCAACGTTTTCACGGAGCTTAGCTGCGAGAGCCCTGCTGATCGTGCTCTGATTCACATGGAGGCTTTCGGCAATCTCTTTTCGCCAAACCCTTTGGGGTACATGTTGTAGGCCCGGCCCTACGTTCCTCTACTAACTCGCGGGACCTTTGGTTTCCTGCACCAAATTCAATAGACATTAGCGATACTGCGTCAGCCATTAAATATGGGCACTTCGGCCACAACGACTTCGGTCGTGTGTAGGTGTAGGCTGATCCCAATATACGAATCCAAGCTTGTCAAAACAGTGCGATTCGAACCTGAAGAGCTTGAGAAGATGGCCGGAAGTAAATTTGGATGGGATTTTGTCTTGATTCCAGCTTCCTGCGACCCTTCTAGCTAGGAAGAACAGGGGGTCGTTATCAACTGGTTGAACTATCATACATCGACCATCGTAACTGGTGACACGCTTGATTTCTTCAAGAGCTCTCTGATAGCCTTGTATGTGTTCCAGCACTGAATCGGCCAACACCTGTCGAAAGATGCGGTCCCTGAATGGAAGGAATCGCCCGTCACAGCAAACTACTTGGATCCTCTTTCTTGCAATCGTCAGTCGACTGCGATTGATATCGATACCTATGACCTGCTCATCCTCTTGGTCCCAGATGCCGCCGGACCCACAACCGAAGTCAAGAATCATAGAAAATGCGCTCGCCGTAAGTTGACGGAATTATGCAACAAATGCATAATATTCTGCGTTTACCCTGAATCGATTGGATGGTGTTGAGATGGAAGCGCGAGCACAAATCGCCTTTCTTCGTCAGGTCGCTTACTGGCTTGGGTTTCTGATAGAATCATCATATTCAGCGAATGAAGCGAAGCCCTTATGGGCGATAGATTCTGTCTTCCATGGACTTCTATTAGGAGCCGGGGTCCGAAGGTGCGTATGGTATCCCTAGCGCCTTGGAGAACGGAAAGTTCCGACCCCTCTACATCAATCTTGATTGCTGAGACTATGACTCCTCGGGATGAGATCAGATTGTCGAGGGTCTGTAGTCTGACGCTGACCAAAGCCGAATTCGAAGAACGGGTCGACGCAACAGTGCGAACCTGGCCCATAGACGTAGGCTTGGGAACTGAAAGCCCGCCCACTCCAGATGTTGATGAGAGAGAGATTCTTATGGGGACAACATTGCCCAGGTTATTGACTCGTCGATTCGCCTCAAGTATAGCGTAATTGTTGGGTTCTGGTTCTATCGCTAAGACTAAACCTGAAGGCCCAACTCTTCTCGCAAACCAAACGGTGTGTATGCCAATGTTCGCACCAACGTCGACAATGACTTCAGATGTCTGTGGAGAAAGTAGCTGTCGAACTATATGCTCATAGGCCTCTGACACTCTGTCTGCATCGTCTGTAAAGGGCCGAAACACAAGACAATTTTCTTGCACGGTCTCAAACCATACCACATGGGTTAGAGAGGGGAAGAGATCACCTACTGCTTGGTTCAAATGAAGGAGTCTGTCCCTCCAGAGCTGAACAGTTGAGGTCTCCGGGAGTAGAGGATCCGCTATCCATCTTACCCAGGCGTTGCCTAGAACTCTTAGAAACCTAGCCAGCGCCCAGGCGAATCGCGATGAGCGTCCATCATAGAGTTCCAAGGCCCGCTTTTTCATGGGAAACCCAAAATCGGGCATTCGTCTAAGTCCCTTCTTTTAACTCATCGGCATTCACTGGGTCTATCCGACGGCTGCCGTGTGCAGGTCGGACGGGGACTTCACGAGAGTGGTGGATCAGTAAAGCTGCGAGTGCCAGACTGATATTTGAAAGAACGAGGATTACAACAAGTATGAGATCGGAACCGTGGGCATCACTCTTCTTCCAAGCCGAAACAGTGTGGAGTGGATTGATTCTACTTAGCGAATATAACGGATGTTTCGAAGTGCTCTTTAACAGGCTCGGCGCATAATACAAGTTCCGTTTCAACCAACCTCTCACAGTGAGAGGAGAACCTAAGTGCCACTCTGTTGCGGATGAATATCGTACCCTAAACCCCTCGAGAAGAAATCTTCTGTGAAAGTCCGTATCCATTCCAACGTAGATGTCGGGATCAAACCCGCCCAGGCGATCGAATGCTTCCTTCCTGACAAATCTTACCGCAACATTCATTTCGTCGTAAGATAGAATTCTTTTTCTTGATGCAATCAGTCTGGCCGCTCTAGATCCCCTGTTGACGTCGAGTGTCCTCACTAGAACCCCGTCTACTCCTTCTATTGTCGCCAAACATCGGGAAATCACGTCAGGCCCAAGGATAAGGTCAGAGTCCACGAAGTAGAGATACTCTCCTTTTGCGAACTTTGCTCCCCAATTCTTCTGAGCGGATCTACCCCCAGCCCTGAGCATTACGATTGCACCATTTCTCTTGGCGATTTCTTCCGTCGAATCTGTACTATAATTATCTACGACAATGATTTCGATGGGCCTGTGCGATTGAGACATTACCGACTTCACGCAATCGGCGATCGTGGCTGCAGAGTTTCTTGTGGGAATAACAACAGATACAAGAGATGCCTTAGGTTGGATTGAATTTGCCATTTGCGCATTCTAGTCCAGGTCATAATGTCTAGCCGATTGTAAACCTCACAGAGAACGCAGAGCCACTACACAAAATATATTCCTAACCAGAAGTATAACAGCAGATACATTAGGACAGAGATTCCCGTAGTTCTCAACAGTGTCTCTTTGGCTTGTCCACTTCCATACTTGAGGAGGAACAATAACATCACAGAAAGAGATGTTGCCATTATGCTAAGGATCTTCCTTCCGTTGATCAGACCTTCAATGCCGGGCACGATGGTTCCAAATTGCCCGAAAATCAAGTAACTTGAGCCGAAACCGTAACTGACTTCCAAAAACGCGATGGTCGTACCGAAGACCAACATGAAGGCTCCGAGATCGTCCTTCTGCTTCATAGTCGCATAAAGCAAGGTAATTGGCAATATCCAAAACCAGAGTGCGATGAGATTTGTGAACACTAGAAACAACACTGAGGATATGACTCCAAAGAAGACTATTCTCTCGGCGTCCATCCTTCGTCGATAAGTGTCGAATATTGCCCATCCAAGGACTACAGCGGTTGTCAGAAGTAACGGTTTGAATTGCGAAATGAAAGATAATTGGGGAAAGGCTCCGAACAGACTAAAGCGTCCAGGTTGAGACAGACCGCTGTTGATAACACTGAAACCTGCGAAGCCAAGAATAAGTCGGAAAATTGACTCACTTTCTGGGTAATACAATACTGCAGGCAAGATTGCGAGAGCCGCTGTGGCTAGAGCCTTGTACAGTCTCATTCGTGTCGTTCTAAGAAGCAACAGCAAGTAGGGAAGGAAACCAAAAAGTTCAACCATACCGGAGACGACAAATGCGAGAGCTGCAATAGCAGTTCTTTTCCGAGACATCCAATAGACTCCCCAGATTATGAGAGTCGTCGTTGCGGCTTCATATTGCCCCCAGACTGAGGAGACGAAAATGGAAAGCGGATTGAGAAGGTAGAACGTCGCCCAGACAAAGCTAGGGCCGTCTTTTCTGAAGCGGAGAAGCAGGACGAACGTAGTTAGATCCATGAGTATGGGAAATGATTTCACGAAGACTGATTCAAGTATCCCCGCAGCGTGCCCGAGGATTTGGGTATCCTGAAACCCGGCTAACTGAAGGAGAGCGTACGGAGAATAGAAAATCCAGTAAAGGAAAAAAGTGAAAGGCAAGGTAGGCCCTAAACTTCCCACTGGATTTCTGTACTGGAACCATCCCCGAGTCGAAGACAGAAGAACATTCATGTCGAAGACATGAGCAGTCGCCGCTGCAAGGGCTACACGACACAGCGCGCCTGCGAACAGAACAACCATCACATTGTTCTTTGAGATCGAAGCTCGCGGGAAAAATTCTCGGAAAACAAGAATTGCAATTCCTAAAGGAAGTAAGAAAAGAAAGAAGATGAAATACACGTAATAGTATCCAACTAGCTGCGGGGTAAGTTCTTGAGCCGTTTGAGAAGGCAAGAAATCGAAGTTGACATACTGAAGTTTCACACTTTGTAGGGAGCCCGAGACAGCCACTAACACGATTGACATGTTAGAGAGGGGAAGAAGTTCGGGGAAGATCTGTGGTTGTAAGTTCGGGTAAAAAGTAATCTGACCAAGTGGCGTAAGTGAATTGTATGCTGTCCCGGTGGCAGCAGTTGATGCGTACAAAAGGGGGCCGTCGAAGAAATAGATTGAGTAGGTTGTTCCTGGGAGTGCCTGGACCAAAGCTCCAAGGATAATCTTGTTGAGCGACCATGAAGCGTTTTCTTCAGGAACATTACTCAGGTCAAAATAGATCGCGCGATATTGACCAGTCGAGACCTGTTCTAGCGGATCGGTCTCGAAGGATAGGTTGTTCAAGCTGAATTGGAAACTCGTCGGAGAATTTGGTGGATCTTCAATATACAATTCCATCTTGGTGATGGACTGAACAGAGTGGCCGGTTGCGAGAATAGCTTCTCTTTGCATGTTCACTCTGAGTGATTCGTAACCTTCTCCTGGTCTGTGGTCTAGAGGTGAACTTTCCCACCAGACATCGTATTGAGTCCCGTTTGGAAATTGGGAGAAGAACCGGATCCCGTATCGGGGGCCAGATGTGAGGCTCAGATTGACGCTCAGAATTGGGTAGGATGTTATGTTCACATTTACATTTTTGAAGAAACTGAATGAGGTCCATGTAGGTGCGGACTGAAATGCTCCATTGACTGTTAGGGAGTTACTCGTTGTGTTGGCTTGGAGGCTCTGACTGGGCTTCCATCCACTGTAATTGTCATTGTATCCCACACTGCTGAAACTCAATTCGCCGTATGGCGATGACATAGAACTTGAAATATCGATTATTCGAATCGTATCAGATCTAACAGCGCCCCCTAAAATCAAAACAGCTGAAGCGCCGATTATACCTACGAGGATTGCGATGGCTTCTAATTTCTTGAGATTGCGTCTAGTAAACGCGTAGACGGAGGATAGGTTCACGGAGTCAATGCCCTGCTAAGGGCCAAAGCCGAGCTTTCAGGGGTAAATGAGGTAAGCGCTCGCTCTCTCGCCCTCTCTCCCATGCTCTTCCGCAAGTCCCTGTCGTACAGGAGCAGTTCCAAGGCTGATGCAAAGCTCTTGGTCCTTCTAGGATTAACAACGAATCCAGTCTCCTGGTCCAGAACGAACTCTTTGGTTCCTCCGAGCTCGGTCACAACGGAAGGCTTACCCGCCAAAGCACCTTCGAGAGCCGTCATCCCAAAAGGCTCGGACAATGACGGGACCACGACGAAGAGACTGCCCTCATAGAGACGACACAGCTCTTCCCCAGTGACAAACAGATCAAACTCCGTTTCTACTCCAAGTCTTTGCGCTTGGTCCTTCAAGTTACGTCTCTCCTGCCCATCGCCCACGATACGAAGCGTAGGGGGCTCTTTGAGAAGAGACATGGCTTTTAGAAGATCATGATGATTCTTGTTTGGCAAGAGTGCGCCCACAGCTAGCACATAGTCGCCGTTGCCATAGTCAGGGTTGAACATAGACGCGGGTAGCGATGGAGCAGGATATGCGACGGACATCGGTCCCGGATACCGGTAAACTCTTCTCACCAGGTCTGCCATGTACTCGCTGTTCGCGATTACGCCCTTGAATCGACGGACGGTGGCCATGTCCAGCACTCTAAGCATTGAGACTGTCAGATTGTACATCGGACCCCAGAGGGCGATCCTGGATCGTTTCCCGTAGAAGTGACTAGCTGTACGGAAGACGGTGGGGCTAAATTGTCTGTAGTCTTCGCCCGTTATCTTGTCCTCCCACACGGCTCGGAGGACCTCACCCGTGTACCAGTACGTTTTGTCCCCGTATCTGCCGACGATTCGCCTCGCCATTAATGGCTCGATATGATGATGAATCAGTATTCTATCGAAAGGAGCGAGATCTCGGATTACATCTCTGCCTTTCAGTCCGTAAGGAAGATTTCTCACTGGGACCTTCGACCCGAGCAGTGAAAGCCATTCACGGTGCATCAGGGTCGTATCGGTGTACATCGTAACGTCAACCCCCGCCTCTGTGAGTCCAATGGCGTGGAGAATGGCCAGGCGCTCCGCTCCACCGAACCTGCCAAATGGATGAATAAGAATGGCCAGTCTCAAGGTAGATGAGAACTTGTCCCTTCGTCGATGCTCTTTATCCTTATCTTCTACCGAGGATTTCTCTGGAATTCCGTAGATTCCTTTAGACACCAATATACGATCTTTAGAGGAGGAGTATGCCTTGCAGGGCGTAGTTCGCGCATAGAACAAGTACGAGGAGGACGACTATGCCAGGCCATCGAACTCCCCTATTTCCGATTAACGGGAGAAAGAACAGCAAGGCAGCAGCCATTAGATAGGAACGGGATTGAGGCTGCTCCGACCCAGAGGAGAACCAGTCGTTCAAACCAGTCCTTGAACCGGAGCGCGAAACAGGCGAATAATCCCACTCCTAGGACAATCCAGCTCGCCAAGAGTCCACTGTGGGTGTAGAGTAGCCCGTCCACTAGGTTGACCCAGAACGCGAATGGGTCTGCGCTGGTAGGTAGTTTGGTTGCTAGGTCCGCCGCGACGGTGCGGGTGGCGAAGAGGGTGCTCTTCAGGACGTCCAGCGCTACGCCAGCGATTATGATTCCAGCTATTGACTTCAGATGGATCGATAACCGTGTCTCTCTCCAGAGCGAGACTGCGAAGACTAGCCCTGCGGTGGCTATGAGGACCCAGGTCCAGGGATGTGTTAGGAAGAGCGCAACTGAGAGAACGAACATCGCAGAGTATTTTGTTGCGGAGGGCGACTTTGAGAATAGTAGGAGTA
>VBBS01000064.1:0-433 GCA_005888745.1 Candidatus Bathyarchaeota archaeon
TTTGATAATTCTCCTATTGACCATTGCGACTCCTCTAGCCATCTTCTCTCTTTTTCCGATTCACACCGCCTCGGCGTCGCCATTGATCACCGAGAATTTTAGCAATAACAAATTCAATTCGACACTCTGGAAGATCTTTCAGCAAGGAAGTGGTCCAACCGCCGAAATAGCAAACCAGAGGCTTGAAATTACGATACCTCCGAACTCGACGAATGACCCTACAATTGGGGGATTTGGCGCAGGCCTCGGCAGCTTGTGCAATCTGAGGGGAGATTTCGATATGCAAGTTGCATTCCAACTTCTAGTCTGGCCATCCGAGAGCGGAGTCCGAGTTGGACTAGGGCCTTCAGTCAACGGGCTTGCGGCGGCGCTCTCAACACCGTTCGCCGTGGAGAGGGACAGCTTCTCGGTATACGACATTCCCCCTGGGGAA
>VBBS01000064.1:509-8377 GCA_005888745.1 Candidatus Bathyarchaeota archaeon
TATCTCAGAATCACACGAACCGGATCTTACGCTACAGGATACTACCTGAATGGAAGCCAATGGATACAAATTCACACCGGCCCAGTCACAACCTTCGACGTAGGCTTCGGTTTCGCGGCCTGGAGCGACGACAACCTCTTCTCTCAGCAGACTGAGAAAAGTGGCCTTCGACAACTTCACGTTGAACCGCGGCACCCTACTCTGCCCCACGCTAACCCTGAACCCGGCGTCGGGACCTGTAGGTACCAAGGTTACACTGCAAGGATCAGGGTTTCCCACACCACAGGGATACTACACTGGAGCGTCAACTGTTGAGGTTACCTTCGACGACCAATTCCTAGGCACCACATCCAACAATGGAGGCTCATTCATTTTCACACTCGACGTCCCCTTCGCTCAGCCGGGTCCTCACGAGATCAAGGCAAGAGACTATGCTACCAACACGAACGCCATCACGCGCTACCAGGTCACTGCCGTGCCGACCGGTCTGTCGGCTAGCTTGACCGTCGGGGCAGTCTACTTCCCAGGAGACACTGTCGTGGCGAGCGTGCTAGTGACCTCCAGCGGGGTCCCACTTAGCTCGTCCGGGCTGCAACTGCATCTGAACCTGACAAGGCCGGACTATTCTACCATCGCACTAAACGTAACGTCGGTCGGAAGCGGACTCTTCAGAGCCTCGTACCAGCTTACGAAGACAGCACAAATCGGGACATACTCTCTAATCGCAACTGCGAACGCGCCCGGGGTAGGAAATGGCTCTGCCATGACAGCATTCGAAGTCAAACTTCCCTGGCTGAGCTCTCAGGCATCGACAATTACCGCCGCCGGAGTTGCATCTGTAGCGACGGTAGGAGTTGCTCTCGTCTCTTGGCGCAAAGGATACTTCAAGAGATCTTCGAAGGATCCCTTCTAGAATAAACACGCATATTAGAAATCGTTCATCCGTTTCTCGGGTCGCTCCGACGAGCTGCCAAATATGCGAGTTCGGCCTTGGCCGCCATGATGAAATCGTTCTGGCTTAGACCCTTAATCGCATGAGTAGTAAATGTCATTTTCACCCGTCGCCAACCTATCAGCATGTCTGGATGATGATTTTGTTCTTCCGCAATTGTGCCCACAGAATAAGCGAAGCCTAGACCCGCCAGATAAGACTTGAAGTGGAAAACCTTCTCAATTATTCCATCTTTGAGCGTCCAGCCTGGAAGAGGCCTCAAAGCCTCCTGTGCCTCTTCTACTGTAAATGGCTTCGCGTCTTCACATGAAACGCACTGCGCCGAGGCCAGCTCTTCAATTCCCAAATTGATCCTCCTCGACGCCCGGATATGAAAGGTTCTATACTAAACCACCGCCAGGGACCGACGAGACACCAAACCTGCTGAGCCCTGGTCCCGATGAGAATCCTAGTCGTCCACCCGAGAATGAGCGTGTTCGGCGGTGGCGAACGCGTAGCCGTACACTCAATTATCACAGCTTTGAAGGCCCAATTCTCGCCAGCGAAGTATTTGACATTCCCGCGTTCGAGGACTTTTTCGCTTGTCAGGGGCTGTTCAAACAAGTTCGATTACTTACCTACCCCTCCTTTCGGCCCATAGCTGATAGAGCGGTCCTCTACCAGAGGCTTCTCTATCACCAGTGGCGTATCCGGGGAGTTGTGACGAGAGCAAAGGAATTTGATCTAATTCTGAGCACCCAGGACGTGGCTTACCTCCCGTCTGCCACCGTTCCAATCATACAATACTGCTACTTCCCAGAATACTTTGTTCACCTCGAGTCCCGTCCATCCTCCCTGTTATGGAAAGCCTACTACTTGCCTGCCATTCGGTTCTACCGGAATCGGATCAGGGATATCGATTGCCTGCTGTCCACCTCCAATTTCACACGGGGTTTCGTTAGGGACAAATGGGGGCGCGAGTCAACAACCCTCTATCCACCATGTCCCATCGATCTCTACAAGAATCCCGACGGTCAAAGGGAAGACTTGGTAATAACCGTGGGTAGGGTGGTGCCCGAAAAGCGGATGAATCTGTTCTTAGACCTGGCCCGAAGACTTCCGAAGGTAAGGTTCGTCATAATCGGCAGCGTTGCCCGGGACCAAGAATCCTACTTCCGACGATTGCAAGAGACAGCCCCAGCGAATGTCTCGTTTCTAATGTCTCCCTTGAGAAAATTGAGAGATGTGCTTGCGAGAGCCAAGATCTATGTTCACTGTGCCCGCAACGAACATTTTGGGATAAGCATTGTCGAAGCTATGGCGGCTGGGTGCGTGCCGGTAGTTCATGACAGCGGAGGACCGAGAGAGATCGTAACAGACGAGGTTGGATATAGGTGGACGCTGATCGACCAGGCCGTCGAACATGTCTCCGGGCTGATTACCGACGATGGAGTGAGAGGGAAGATGTCAAACGCTGCCATGTCTCGGGCAGAGAATTTCGGACCAGACGCGTTCGAGGCAACCCTCGCCAATTTTATAAGAAGATACCAGAGTTAACGTATGACGATCAGTAGTTGCCTACTGCTCGGAATACCATTGTGTTAGTTCGATGTTGACTGATAAGAGATCTTCGAATGCTCTCCACCGGGATTAATGGTGCTCAAGTAGCACTATTGATCGGCATGCTTGACTGCTCCGGATCAAATGTGCTGTCCGATAGGATTTGGACGGTTTGAAGGTACTCGTGGTTCATCCAAGATTCGGTGTATTCGGTGGAGGAGAATTTCTAGCCATAAACGTCATGCAAGCCCTCCACGAAATGGGACACGATGTCTATCTAAGGTCAATTGATTATAGTGAAGAAGGTGTAGAAAGAGCATTCGGTATCAAACCAAGTCTTGCTGGAATCTTGCCTCTTGCAGATTTCAAACCTAGGTTTCGAAAAGCTCTTGCTCTCCAGAGAGCTATTTCAGTGAAGAGACAGAGGGGGAAGGTTGCAAGAACGTATATGCAATTTGACCAAGTATGGCATACACAGACAGCCTACTGGGTCGAGTCTCCACCAGGAGCGCGGTTGTTCAATATTTTCTATGACCCTACAGACATTTTCATAATTGGGTCAATTTACTCAAAACAATACACAGGGGAAAGCATAATCCGGATACCGAGTTCCACTTTCAAAAAGCCCTATTATTATTTCATAAAGAGAATCCTGCGCACCGATGTTGAGCTTAGGAATGCCCTTAGCATTCCTCTATCTCGTTCTCTTGAAGTTACCCTCAGTAAGTTCCATTATCCGCACACCGTGTTCATAACAGCTCCAGCAAGCCTCAAGTTCAAGCCAGGCCTTAAGAAAAAACAGGTTGCACTTGTTACGCGTATGACTACGCATAAACGAATTGAGGATTTCCTCGCTATTGCGAGGATGCTGCCTCAATACCGATTCGTTCTTCTTGGGGCAATTTCTGAAACCGAAAGGAGACTCATGCCTGGCTATGCTGACAATTTGATCAAAGTCAAACCCTCAAATGTGGACTATATTGAGAAGAGACTATGGACCGTCCCTGAGGTTCTCGAGGAGTCGGCCGTATACCTATACCCAGCGATAGAAGAGGCAATCAATATTTCCTTTATGCAAGGATGTGGGGCAGGGTGCATTCCCGTAGCCCCTGATGTGGGAGGGGGAGCGGAGCTAATTAACAAACTCAAGCTAGGGTATACTTATACTGACCTTAGAGAAGCCGCTAATTCTATTGCAGAGGCCATCGAACATCCAAAATGGTCTCCCCAGGAAATCCGAACTAGAGCGGAAGCCTTCGACGAAGCCCATTTCCGAGATAATATTAAGTCAATCAGCAAAGGCGAATATCCGCTGTCCCGAGAGAACTAGAGAATGGCCTTTGGACCTCACATAATGCCCGCCGCCCAATAGGTCCCTCGCCTCGTACATCCAATCGCATTGGGGCTGTGGAGCGTCCACGAAAAGTCTCTATTCAATAACAAATACTAGAAATATCCCGAGAGTTGCTACGCCCGAGATAGACATGCCTGAAGTCCAAGTTTCGACGATCAGAGCCTGCAGAATATGCGGCGCAACCCAACTCAAAGAGATCATATCCTTGGGAAACCAACACGTTTCCGATTTTGTAACATCCGACGGAAACAGCCCGCAAGCTCCGCTAGAACTCGTGAGATGCTCAAACTGTGGTTTAGTTCAATTGCGACACACGTTTTCGAGGGGAAGTCTTTACGAGCACTATTGGTACAAATCAGGCATAAGCTCGACAATGAGGAAAGCCCTTCTTGAATTGGTGTCCAAAACCTGCAACATCGCCAAGCCACATTCAGGCGACATCGTCGTTGACATAGGTTGTAACGATGGGACCCTCTTGCGTTCGTACAACCTCCCAGGCATAGACCTTGTCGGATTTGAACCAGCGGAAAACCTCGTAGCCGAGGCGAAAAGAGGAACCAGCTGGATTTTCAATGATTTCTTCAGCGCGGACCTCTTCAGGCAAAAGTTCGGCGACCGTAAAGCCAAGATCATTACCAGCGTGGCGATGTTCTATGACTTAGAGGAACCCAATCGTTTCGTAGAGGACGTAGCTCGAATTCTGGCGCCCGACGGAGTTTGGGTAGTGCAACAGAATTATCTCGTAACGATGCTCGAGAGGAATGGATTTGACAACATTGGCCATGAGCATTTGGAATACTACTCTCTGGGAACCATGCAGACGCTCCTCCAGCGACATGGCTTGGAGGTCTTCGAAGCAGAAACAAACGACGTAAACGGCGGAAGTTTTCGTACCTTAATTTGTCACAGGGGAAGCTTCCGAGCAGAGAGTTCCGTCACTATGATGAATTCGCATGAGTCTCAAATGGCCTTGGCGGAAAACAAGACCTACGACGAATTTGCCAAAAGGATTTCAAGTATTAGGTCGAAGACCCACGAATTCATCCAAAGTGAAGTTAGGCGGGGGAGGTCTGTGTACGCCTACGGTGCCTCCAACAGAGGGAACACCATCCTACAATACTGCGGCCTAGACCACACGCTGGTGAAGAAAGCGACCGATGCAAACCCCGAGAAATGGGGTAGAAAAACTGCGGGGACACTCATTCCTATAGTTTCCAAGGAAGATGCGCGAAGAGACAGACCGGATTATTTTCTGATCTTGCCGCATCACTTTCTCGAGGAAATCATGCGCGACGAGAAAGACTATCTCGAATCTGGAGGGAAATTCATTGTTCCCTTGCCGGACTTCCGGCTTATCAGTTCGCAACGAACCGAGAAGGCTATTGGCGGTTAATAGTTACCTCTGAGACAAGGTCGACTTCAATATCGAGCGATACCGTACCTTGCAACGGTTTCACGCTAATACCGTTTAGCCAACCTAGAAGAGTCAGGGCGATTCTTGATTGAAGAAGAGAAGAATTCCTAGATTGTTGCACCCGTACAAGGAGTGGGCGATTAATACATTGTTCCCGATGAAGACAGTTGAACTTGACCAACTAAAATTCCGCTATCTTCGAAGGGACGCGCCACCTCACAATCCGGAGGATTTTGCCAAAGGAATAGAGTTCCACCAAAGAATTAGGCGATTGACAGGCCGGGCGGCAATGGATATCGGGGCAAACATAGGATCGTACACCCTGCCTCTAGCAAGAAGATTCAAAGTTGTAACTGCATTTGAACCGAATGAAGTGCATTGCAGATTATTGAGGTTGAACGTCTCCTTGAACAAGCTACGAAATGTGCGTGTTTACGAGGTCGCTCTCTCAGACACCGATGGGACAATGCCCATGTACATACGATCGGGAGGCGCGACGAGTCTCGACGAGAAGCACTATGGCTTAGCATACGATAGGGTCTTCCCCGTGAAAACTGTGCGCCTCGACGATTTTCTATCAAAGTTTCAGGGGTTGGATTTCATCAAGATGGACGCCGAAGGGCTTGAGCTCCGAATTCTGCAGGGTGGACTCCAACTAATATCCATTCAAATGCCAACTATTGCTCTGGAAGTCCACAGGCCTCGCATCGCTCACAACGGTTCCTGTACCTGTAGCGTTTGCGATTGGCTTCGAGGACTTGGCTACGTGATCGATGTGACTGGTGAATCCTCGTCGGTCGGGGACGTGCATTGGGTATGGGCGAAGGGCGGGTTGGCTAATCCATCTGCCAGCGCGGACTGTTCGCTCATGTGAGCATGATCTTGCTATTCCGTAGCCAATTCAGAGCACCCGTCGACTAGCGATCGGTATCCGTTAACTCGCTTTTTTTTTTGGGGGGGAGGTCAAACTTGCTTGTTGCGAAGCTTTGGACTCAGGAGTTTCATAGATCCAGTCAAACGTCTTGAGAAGCGTTCTCACTTGTCTCCTTCTGTGACGGAGGAGCGTCGAACGCCCATTCGTTTAGGAAGTCCGACATATTGTCCCTCGAGAAGAGCATTTGCCTTATTGAGAATATCCTCCATTTCCTCTCGGTCCTCGGTCGTGATCGTCTTTTGTTGATCAAGTACCTTTGATAGGGCCCTTAAAGTAAGGATCCAAATGGGTATGAACACTTCTCGCTCTTTTCCAGGAATCGCCTTGTACATGTAGGGATTCGATTCGGTTTGGACGGCCGCGTCAGCAGCAAACGCTGCAGTCCTCCTCATGTGATACAAGCCTGCGAAAATGCCGACCGGGATCGCTACGACAATCGAGGAGGGTTTTGTTTGGTTCCACTCCGAGTCTAAAGAGGACTATTATGTTGCTTGCGAATCCGATGAGGAAGGCTAGGTAGAGATTGTAGCCCTGTCTGAAGTAGAACCAAGCACGAAATAGCGCTTTCCAGAAGTTCAACCATACTCACTTGGTCGGGACCACCCGAGAATCCTTATATCAATATGTGGCAAAACTGAAAATCGTTGGCCCTTTTGCAAAGACGGATTCTGCTACTCCCTCTGGTTTGGGGAGCCTATGGCATCGGAGAAGTACTGATCCTCAACTATCTGTATGGACCGTTAGTCAACAGCATCCCTTATCCGGCTAACGATAAGCCAATCGGGGGTTCTTACCTTCCTGTCCTGTTCTTCAACTTCGCCGCCTTAGCCGTGTTGCTCGGCTTCAGCCTCTATTCCATGGGAGTCTGGGGTATCGATCTTTCAAGTCGTAAGGTGAGGACGGACTTGGTTGCTCTTGGTGTCATGTTCGCGAGTGGAATCCTGGTCTTCTATTACGCCATCTTTCTGTTCCCATTAGCCGTGGCTTTGGTCTACTTTCTCGCCACAAACATAGAGTAGCCTGATTAGTGCGCAGGAAGTGGCGTGAGGACCCGACGAAAGGCTCCTACTGAGGATCTAGCCTTGCTAGCAGGATCCGGGGTTCAGCTGCAGGGCCTCGTTGTTCGTCGAAAGACGGGAAGGAGATAAAGTTGGCAAAAATGACCCGCTCCTCCGGTCCTTTGCTAGTGGCTTGGGCCCCTTTTTCTCCCACCCTTGTTGAGGTGGGCGCTCTTGTTGGGGGAAGAGTTGTCTTTCTCAACGTTCTGTTTGGGAAAAAATTAGCTGCCCCGTTGCGATACGCATTGCTGGCGCTCAGAACTCTCTCGCTTCTAGGCAGGGAACGACCAAGAGTTGTTCTCGCTCAGAACCCGGCAATCTTCCTCCCACTTCTTCTAGTTCTTGCGAAACCATTCTACAAGTTCAGGTTGGTAGTCGACCATCATGCTGTCTGGAGCATGAAGACCCTCCGTCAACCATTCTTGTCTCAAGGAATTGCAGTCTTAGAAGCATTCGTCTCGAAGAGGGCGGACGCTAACATGTCGCCCAACAACAACTGGACCAGAGAGCTCGTAGCAAGAGGCGCAACTGACGCCTTCACCTATCATGACTTTATCCCTCAGCCCACCGTTACTAAGAGCCGGAGCCAAGCTAGCCAATGGGCTCCATTTCCACTT
>VBBS01000047.1 GCA_005888745.1 Candidatus Bathyarchaeota archaeon
CCGGGAGCAAGGACAAGAGGAATCTGAGCCGGAGAGGGTACGGAGTTGGCAAGATCGACAGTAATGGTCATCTCAACTATTCTCTCTGGAACGGTGCCTGTGTTCTGGACACTCACTCCCAAGATTGCCGAACCACCGGGATAGGAGGCAAATGGATCAGCAGCCTGATAGCCGAATGACATGGCTAGTCCATCGGGTGAACCGGAATGGGCTAACCCCAGGGAGATTGTTAGAACTATAGTAACTATGAGCCAGATGTGTAGACGAAAGCCGAACACGCCCCTGAGATCTTGGTCATCTCAAACATTTTTCCTTATCCCTGAGAGAAGGCGAGGAACGAAATCTTGGCTGGCTCCAAAATGGGAGGGATTCCTGAGACGCAGGAGATGCTTTGCTATTTGTGGGAAGGAGGGAATTGTTAGGCATATAGGAAGTACATGAAGGGCCAGACTTCTTCGAAGGAGGAGTCAGCTAGTTACTGTAAGGGAACTCGCCGGGCTCGACCCTGAAACATAGCACGCTCGTAGAAAATCAGCTTTGGCCTATATCTGTAAAGACCAGCGCCCGAGAAACCTCGGAATTTATGCGAATCTGGGACGGTTTCGGAACGAGAGAATGGATTCGCTGTAGTTTTCAAGTGAATCCGGGCGGGCCCACCACTTCGGGGAGGCGAATCTGGGGGATTCAAGAGTTCGCGAGCTCCTTCAGTTTCGCCAGTATGAACCGCGGATTTTCTGCGTCCCGTTCGCTGACTATGATACGACACTGCTATTGGCCTAGAAGCATGCGCTTTCCTGTCATATTCGGCTAGCTATTTTGACCTAGTGTCAACAGCCTCTCGTCTAGAACATTATTGACTCTGCCGAGATCAGAAACGTTCGGACGGGACCCGTTAGCGTTCCCATTCATAACCTCATGTCTAGGTTCTTGCTCCCGAACTTGTTCCTGAACCTGCACTGATTGAATGTCCCCGGACATCGTCATAGAGCGCAATTTCTTTCTGAGCCTTAGGAGGCGGAAGTGGAAACGACCCAACAGCAGCAGGATTCTAGCCGGTAGCATTTCGGGGTCGTGATGGACACTCCCGCCAGACTCATTTATTACGGGTAATACTGGTATTAATGTGAATACACGTGGCGGGTCATACATCTAGCTCTGATAGAATGACGAGGACAAGCATCAGCCTTCCCGTGAACCTGAAAAGAGAAATGGATGCGGCTGAAGTTAACTGGAGTGCTTATCTGAGGGACGCGATCTCTGAGCGGCTAAAATGGGAGACGGAACGAAACGTAGCTGAAGCGATTCTTATCAATGAGAAATTGCGTCGGAAAGCGCCCAAGGGCTGGGACAGTGCCAAGGTGATTCGCGAGTGGAGAGACCGAAGGTAGTAGTCGATGCATCTGTCTGCGCCAAGTGGTTCATAGACGAAGAACATTCGCATAGAGCAAGGCTTCTGCGAGACGAGTTTGTCAAAGGCCATGTCGGAATCAGCGTCCCATCCCTCCTGTGCTACGAGACCCTGAACGCGCTAAGGTTTAGCAGGCTCTTCGACCCGAAAGAGTTGGCCCTGGCTGCCGACTCTCTGGCAAAATATGGATTTGAAGTATGGGAGCCGAGAGGGGAGGTCCTCCGGGAAGCAGCTCGTCTCAGCCTCGCATATGACATTACCTTGTATGACGCCTCTTACGCGGCACTCTCAGAGCATCTTCGAGCACTGTTCTACACAGTAGATAGGAAGCTTCTGGCAAGGCTTCCGAAGAGGGCGCGTCACATTACGAGCTTCGCCGAGCTGAACAAGATGTGAGTTTTTCGAGAACGGGTGTTTCCGAAGGAGTGGTGATTAGAAATAGGCAGTTTCAAGAATGTTGGGTTCCGTTTTTCCTCAGTTTCAGAAACCCTGATCTACCCGCTCGTCTTGGGGCACGGAGAACGCCTCTTCGATGAGACGAGCCAGGCGAACCACCTTAAGCTTGCCGAGTCGAAAACATTCGGCACTGGAGTTGTCAAAGCTGGTCTATCATGGCGGGGTTAAGCCAGAAAAGCCAGCGCCTATGACTGTTCCCAAACAGAACTAAAGCCGTAGAGAGGCGCAACCAGCGCGGCAAAGCTCGGAGATTTTTGACGAACTAGCTCGACTATTGAAAAGTACCGTTTCTAGAGCCAAAAAATTTCTTCTTAATGGGACCCACCGTTCACGGTCACGGCTGGTCTCCCCTAACTTTTGGAATCCCGCTATCCCGCGGGCATTATTTGACTTGGCTAGGGGGATTCCTTCCTATAGGTTTAGACACGTACAATTCAAATGGTCACTATGTCTATGTTGGCGACCTTTTGTATGGTCTGAAAGTCCTTGTCAGAAGTGACTATTTCGTTGGCACCGTTTGCAACAGCAATACCGGATATCAGAACGTCCAGTGCATTGACCCTTTTTCCAATTCTGAGCAAAGATCCCATTATTTTCGCAGCTTCGTCGGTTGCGGCGGCATCCAACCCAAGGAACAGACTTTCTCTTGCGAAAGCCCTTACCCCCTTTTCCCTTTTCAAGAGTCTCCTGTGAAAGATCGGGGTTAGAAGCTCGAAGAGCGATATGCTTGTTATTCCGACCATGTCTCCTCGATTATTTTCTCTTTCAATGATTCGTCTGGTCTTCTCTCCCTTGCGAAGAAAGTCGATTATGGCGGAAGTATCTAGGACTATCATGTTCTCATCACGCTTCTCTTCCTCATCTCTTTGACACTAGTTTCAATAAACGTGGACCCTTCGTCATCCGCCCATGCTCCCCATAGGGATAACAAGTCTCCACGTTTCTGGAGCAGCTTGTCGATCACATCACTGAAGCTCTCGCCCTCTTTTTTTGCCTCTGACAGTTTCCTGTAAACCTCCTCCCTAATAGCAAGATTCTTGGTTGCCATACGCAGGTATGTATATAGTATTGTGTAATAAAGTGTTTCGCAACTATCATTCCCGAAAAGCGTCGTGTAAGAGGCGGAGTGTTGTGAGCTCGGCCGGAGCCAACAGTTTGAATGCCGAGACTCACACCAACCTTTGGGGTGGGACCTCAGGATTCTTCCCGCAAAGGACTAGGGCCTCAGCGTAAGATCGATGCTATTCAATGGTTGCGAGTCATCGAACTGTTCGCGGACGAAGACAGCGCACATCCTAATTCAGTACAGTCCGTCCCCAAGCTTCTGCAGATTTGAATGATATTGAATGATTATGACCTGATGCGCTAGAGAGGGCGAGGCTCGGTGGTCCGTTGGTATCACAAGCACGGGAATATGTTTCTAAGGAGCTTTCGGCGAAGACGTGGCCTAATCTCGCGACGCTTTTTGGGAAACCGGAAATTGGGGACGCATGGTGGTGTTGGTGTGCATTCCATCATTTCTCATCTTACTCTACGTCCGAGAATAGACCAGCGCGCACCAGGGCTGAAAGAGTTGTGAGGAATCGTAGGCAAGAGGAAAAACTCGCCGAAAATCGACGAGCCCACGCGGACGTGGAACCAGTTGGATGGTATCAGTATGGTCCCAGAGAGGAGCTTCACGAGTTGACAACAGTCGCAGCTATCGAAATCTCGCGCCTGCAGACGAGAAGATGAGACTCTGGAGGATTACCTGTTTTGTCGTAGACGAATTACCGCAATAGCGGTGTAGCAAGCGCTGCGCTGAAAGCTGCCCTGGGGAGCATAAGTAACAAGGGTGGCACTATCGTGGAAGCCATCCCGGTGAGCAAGACCGACCAAGGATCGGGCTACATGTACACCGGAACAGTCTCGATGTTCGAGAAAGTCGTGTTCAAGATCGTCGGGCCCTTCGGAACCGGCCGAACAGCCACCGTTGTGACGAGAGGAAAGATCTGAGCCGAGGGCTCATCCGCGGTCTGTTTCGATCATTTCGATCTCTTGACTCTATCTTTTGGCTGGCGGGAAGCGTGTATTTTTGCTACCCTCTCAACTAAGAGAGCATCGTCTAGTCGCTTGCAGATCGCTGGAAATCGGGTTTGAGGTTCTTTCCAGTGGATCTCTTCAGGCGAGGTTATGTTCGGTTCCTCTGTTCGGAGAGTTGCAAGGTCGCGGAACAAAAGTGCAAGTTTGAAGCTTGTCTCCAGAACTGCTGCGAGACGATGGGCGGACCGCGGTTGTACCTTCCAGTTTTCGGCCTTTTTGGGAATGGCTTCTAGATGTTTGTAAATTCCGAGAACGTTGGCGGTTGATTTCTCTCCCCAGCCTTCCAGACCAGGGTAACCGTCCGCGTCATCGCCTACTAGGGCGAGATAATCAGGGATAGAACGTGGTGGGACGCCAAACTTCTCCTTCACTGCTGCTTCGTTTCGAACTGTTCGTGCACGACGATCCAGCTGAACAACACGGTCGTTCCGAACGCACTGGGCCAAGTCTTTGTCTGGAGTACAGATGTAGATTCGGCCAACTTTTGCGAGCTTACTTAGGGAGGCGGCTGCTCCGGCGAGAGCGTCATCAGCCTCTAGCTCAACCATCGGCCAGACAACTACTCCCATCGCCTGAAGTGCTTCTTCGAGCAACGGGAATTGTGACATGAGTCTTGGATCAACTCCTTCACCCGTCTTGTATCCAGGCCATAGATTGTTCCGGAATGATTCGATGACATGGTCCGTCGCAACACCAATGTGAGTGATTCCGGATTCTAGCATTCCCGCGAGGCTGTTGAGCACCCCGCGTGTCGCCGCAACCTCCTCGCCTCTATCGTTGGCGTGGGTCGGCATTGCGTAGAAGTGACGGAACAGCTCGTAGGTGCCATCCACGAGATAGATATCCACGATAGAACAGCTTCTATCTGACTAGAAGAAATAGATGAGCTGTTGAGACATTCTGAGTTGTGGTGTCAGTCAGCGGGTAGAATTGGGTTATTTCTGTTTCTGGCGAATTTCCTTCGTTCGGAGCATGACGATTTTCTTCACTAGATCATATGGGATTGGCTTGTCGAGGAGAAACCGCAGGGAGCCTTTCTCTCCGGCGTAAGGCGAAAGTTCCTTTCTGAACGCTTCATTGCCCTCGGGAATGTGGTAGAATCCGATATGATTTTTCCAACCGCTGAAATACACCAATCTCTCGCCGTTTAGCTTGAACGTGGGCATATCATAGCTGATCGATTCAAGCACTTCAGGTGCTGCCTCCCGTATTGTAGCCCTCAGCTTCTCCAAAATTCGCTGAACGTTCTCCGGGAAGGTCCCGATGTATTCGTCTATTGTTTCGAATTTCCTAGGATGTACCATTCTCATTCACGGGTAGGCTCTTCGATCCGGTTTTCGACACTCATATTTTTATTTCTCGTAATCCGTATACCCGGTGCTACGAGCCCATTTTCTCGATTGAGTGCTAAGTTCCGGGTCATTTGCACGCAATCGCAAATACAGTATGATGAAGTTCGCGTGCACGTGTCCTAATCCAATCTCTTGTGATTTGAGCCAGGTCAGCATCTCGGAATGCTTTGATGCAACCTTGCCGTGTCTGACAAATCCTTTCTTGCTGGCAAGTTTCCAGAAATCTTGTGTGGTCTTGCCAGTCTTGATCTGAATATTGTCCATATATCCCTTGAATGTTGGTCTAGCCATGGTCACTATGACTTGAAGGGAATACCACACACCATAAAAGTTGAAAGGAAGGGGAATGAACTGATAGTTCATATTGCCTTGACTGAAAGACCAAGTTGGGACAGAACTGGTGTCATTCTAGCATCAGAGGGATGGCAGGACATAGGATATGGATTGAAGATGCAGTTGACAATTGCTTCAACTAACATCATCCTTCAAAATGAGAGGATTAGGTTGATCCAGAAACCTGGAATACTCAATCGTCTACGTGGAAAGAAGATACCAATGTTGGAGGATAAGTCTTGATATGGATAATCTCTAATGGAAAATCGGATTTCTTGACAAAGCCCAAGACCGTCGTACTGAACTTTAGAGCGTTGCCCTAGTCGTCTACAAAGACTCTCGTTAGCTTGATTTTCGTTGCTAGAACGATCCCTTCCGCAAATTGATCCCGTGTTCCAAGTAGGCTTTCAGGCAGAGGCCCATGTGCGTCCAGCCCTGACAGTTCCCATACGAGCCTTGCAGACCGGCTTCCGTAGAGTGCCATTTGCCTTCGGCTATCTTCACAAGCGTCTCGTTCGCGTTCAATGGTTCGAAACTCATCTCGACGACAGTATCGTATCCACCGGATTCTGGTATTGATCCGGTTTTTGGGTCAAAGAGCCCCTCGCTAGCCTCCCAGGAGAATCGAATTAGCCTGTTGCGCACGACCTTTTGCACCTTCACTGGGGCCGCTACGATCTTGTTCCCAACGTCATTGAATTTCCACGTCACCATCTTTCCTTCAACCAATGGTCCGTTGGCGCCTCCAGACGTGAAGTATCTGCTAAGTTTCTTCGGGTTATAGACGGCATCGAATACTTCGCCTATGGGTTTCTGAATTTTCGTCTGAACAGTAAATCTTAGGTCCATGTTCATCTTTCCAATGCTGTTCCGGTTATATGTTATATATTTATAACACTTTGTACACTGTCCAATTGCCGATAGTGAACCCGACCAACCTAGTCCGGAGACATAAAATGCCAAGAGAAGACAAGTACGATCTGATTTTCAAGGCACTCGGCGACTCTCGAAGACGAGAGATACTCGACCTCCTCAAGGAGAGAGGAAGAACAACGGGAGAGTTGGTCGAACACTTCAAACGACTGGACCGGTGCACCGTAATGCAGCACCTGAGCGTTCTCGAAAAGGCGGAACTCGTCATAGTAAAACGTGAGGGGCGTCTTCGCTGGAATTACATCAACCCGCTCCCCATAAAAGAACTGCATGACAGATGGATCGGGGACTACGCAAACAGCGCAATTGATCTGCTGACCCGAATGAAACGCGAAATCGAAGGATACTAGTCTGAAATAGAACTCATCGGTCATAGACCATACATGCACCTTAGCTCGGAATATGTGGGCGAGCGAATTTGACTGAAGCAACGACTGCAGCAATACCCGAGATTGTCAACTTGGATGAACTAGAGCAACGAGCGAAAGAACAGCTTGACCAGGCCAGCTACGACTTCGTGGCCGGCGGCGCCGGTTCCGAGCTAACTCTGAGAGCTAACAGAGAGGCCTTTCAGAAAATAACGATCATGCCTCGGGTCCTGACGGGAATCCAGAAGGTCGACACGTCGACTGATCTTTTCGGCCAACAACTGTCAATGCCTATCTATGTTACTCCCATGGCCAATCATGGAGTCGTCCATCCATTGGCTGAGGTTGGAAGCGCACTGGGTGCGATGAAGGCAGGCGCGCTCTTCGTTGCTCCCACTGGCTCCAACAAGACGATGGAGGAAGTAGCGACTGCAATCAAGGAGAGCCCTCGATGGTTCCAACTATACTTCAACAAGGATCCCGAGGTAAACAAACAACTGTTACAGCGCGCCGAGAGGGTCGGCTACTCTGCGATCGTTCTAACAGTTGACTTACCAGTGTTAGGCATCAGGGATCGTAATGTCAGGAACAGCTTCACGCTAACAAAAGGTCTCCACCGGCCTAACTTTCAATCCGAGCAATTCATGGCCGCAACGAGAGGTCTTCAGTCTCTTACCGCAAGTATCAAAAACGATCTGAGCTGGGACGACTACGAGTGGACACGAGAGCACACTCCTCTCCCGGTCTTGATTAAGGGAATACTCTCACCCAGCGACGCGGAGGAGGCTGCCAAGCGCAAGGTCCCCGGTATCATCATCTCAAATCATGGAGGAAGACAACTCGACACCGGACTCGGAGCCATTGAAGCTCTTCGACCAATAGTGGATAGAGTCAAAGGAAGAACGCGAATATTATTCGACAGCGGCATCCGGAGGGGAACAGACGTATTCAAAGCATTAGCGTTAGGTGCCGAAGCTGTTGGCATCGGACGACCGGTGCTATGGGGTCTCGCTCTGTACGGTGTAGACGGGGTCACTGCTGTGTTGAAACATTTGCAGCTTGAACTTGTTAATGTAATGAGGCTAGCGGGGGTCACACGAGTCGCCGACATAACTTCAGAATACATCGAGAAGCACAATTGATGAGAAAGATCTCTTGATGGCTACTTTGAAGGGTCAAACCATAACATATCCTGGCATAACGTTGATGACGAATTCAGCAAGTTTGAGATAGAACGGCTGAAAGAAGGATCTTCTCCTGTTCAGACGGAGAACATATCAGCTCATGGAAGCGTCCCGGCCAAGAGCCATCAATGACCCTACCAGCTCAAGAGAGAATCTCGAATTGCTGGCATGATTAACAATACGAACAAGATTGTATTTTCAAGAACCCTTCACAACGTTCAAGAAACTGAGAACTGAAAAAATGTCAGACTCGTTCACGAGTTTGATGCAGCCGCGGTCCGACGTTTGAAGGAGACGCCAGGCAAAGGCATCTGGGTGGGCGGATCTGGTCTAGCTTTGTCTCTCATAAAGGCAAAAGTGATCGATGAATTCAGATTTATGATAAATCCAGTTGTCATTGAAAAAGGCACCTCGATCTTCGAAGGGATGCAAGGTAAACTGGATCTTGAGCTCACAACGACGCACAGATACTCTTCTTGCTTGCTGTTGGTTATGCTTCTGCGACAGACTTTCCTCTGGGCCATGTCACGCCTGCTTCAGACGAGTTATTCGTTCTAGCATGAGCTGTAAGCCCCTTCATTGGCCTGGTGGTGCTTTCAAAGTCAAGAGAAATGGAACCCTAGGCGGATTCCTTTTCGTGGCCGCAGGTATTCTTCCCTGGCTCTGTAGTCTTCTCTCGTCCGACATTGCGGGGTTTAGGCGCCGCGATCTTCATCTTCTGGACTTCACCATTGGTGTTAGCGAGGGTACTGGCGATCTTTGACTGACCTGGACCTTTGTCGACAAGGAAGAACTGGAGGACGCTGGCCGAGAGTGGCGTCCCCCGCTCATCAGGGCTTCCCAGCTGATCGAGTTTACTATATTCTGTAAATAGAGTAGTACGGTAAAACTGAGTTCGGCCTTGAAACCGAGACAATGGAGCAATGAGAGAATTGACTCGATTAAGTCAAAGCCTCTTCTCGAATCGTCATGACGCCTCACCTTGAGATCTTGACACGTGCGAAGAAGAATCTGCTATCCTGGCGAAGATGTTAACTATGTAAAATGGGTCATATTGGCAATATCCAGCAAGACTATTTCTTGAAATCCGGTACACCCACCATGTTCGAGGAAGAACCGAAGGCACGATGCCCAGACTGCAGTCAATCCCTCACATTCATCCGGACCAAAACCCACCAGAAGCGATGGTACTGCTACGCCTGCGAGAAATACGTCGACCGTCCCACCGAGCCAACACTCATCAAAGACGCCCACGCCACTATCGAGGCTCTCAACGGCCTACAAGTAATAGATTCCCACGGAATGATCGTCGGTAGGGTCCGGAAAGCCATCTCAAACGACACCGGCGATATCAGATCATTCGTTCTATCCATTGACAAAGAACAGTTCAAAACCCTACTGGACGAGAGGGATTTACCTCGCGAGTTCGAGCTCGGACACGAGAAAATCGCAACTGTCGGAGATGTGGTAATCCTGTCAGATGTGTTCTCGCCAAGCGCGTTCGGACCGCCCAAACTCCCGGAAGAATCCGCGAACATCGGCAAGTGCTCGAGATGCAGCGCCCCGCTCATAGCAGGGGCAAAACACTGCATCAAGTGCGGAGCACTGCTGACCTCAGCATCATGCGTGTCATGCGGAACACTGAACCCAACCGAAGCTAGATACTGCAAGAACTGCGGTAATAAGCTGACATAGTCAAGATTCGACTTCTCCAATGGAGTCCAACAACCCATTGAGCCGTGCGGTTTCTTGGCATCCTAAATAGTAGGCGGACCATCTCGAGAAGACTCCATCGGAGGACCACATCCAGTGTCAGATGTTAAGGAAGATCTATGGTTGGATCTTGATCTTGCGGCTGCGAATGTGAATCGGGCTGGGACCGTTCTCGGGTCAACCATAGCCGTCTTTACCTTCCTCCTCTTCTTCCTCTACCCTCGCTATTCCTCAGGCCAGATCGACCCCGTTCTATTCCAGATCACTTTGACGATAATAGTGCTGACGATTCTCTCGTTCAGCCTGTGCATACTATTCTGCTACCGAATTGGCGTGTTGAAAATGGGCAGTGCCGAAAAACATGCAAGCATGCAAATAGGCGCCCTGCTCTGGGTCATTGGCACACTCTTTGCAGTGTTGGAACCAGCTTTGATACTGTTCACAATCGGACTCAACCTCGTCGGCGCCGTTGCGCTAAGCGCATGGCTATTGTACGCATTCCTCACCCTGCGCGATGCAAGAAGATACCAGGTTCATTCCAGACGGCACACGAGCAGAACTTGATCCCATATGAGAAAAGAGAGTTGGACACCGGGATACCTTGCTCACCTTTAACTCGCGTCTTTTCTCCCTTGACACCTTGACCACGCAGAAGTGGTTGCCCTGGGATCCACTCGTATCTTGAGGTCCCAATCGAAGTTTGTTGTCCCGTGAACACACGTAAGACTAAGAACAAGTTCACTCGGACTGTCCTCGAACAAAATGCCTGGCGTGACCCCTGAGAAGAGACTAGCGCTGATCCACAGGGTCATCGTGCCGGAGGAGGAATATCCGAAAGAGTACGCCGTACTTGTGACTGATCACCGGTCGGTCTTCATTCGTCAGGAAAAGACGAGAGACAACTTTTGGCTTCGTCGCGAGATGAGTTATGGAACCGCGCTAATCGTCGATGTCGTACCGAAGACTCTCGAAGACTACGAACAAATCAGCTTGGAGTCATTGACAGCGGACACTGCGAACATTATCGTCCCCCATGAGGGGGTTATCTCTTTAGCGTTGAAGAAGGAATTGCAGAAGCCCCGTGCATACGACTTTTTCGTCCGGTTAACGATGAGAATGCAAAAGGAGGAATTTCAAGTATACGACTTTGAGATGAACTATCGGCAGAGCCCGAATTCTGAGACCATGATTAAGTTCTACATGGTTCCGTTGGGCGCGTATTTCAAGCCTAGAAGGCAAACCCAGACCCGGGAGACAATCCTCCGAGAATACGCCAACGAGGCGCTTGAGATTTTCCAAAAGGTCCTCCCAACCAAAACCTCCTCCTCCCAGCTCACGTTTGGTGCTTGAGGAGTCCGCCAAGCTGGAGGCAGGATAGGGTCCCCATCGTCAATGGGCTTTTCCTAATTCAGACAGATTAATCTGAATCTTCTCGGCGCCTAGGCCCAGATTTACATGACGTGGTGACCTGACCCTAAGGTAGAGGGAGGTCGTACGTTGGCGAAGAACGTCAGGACCAAGAAGCGTCGCAAGCAAAAGAGAGCGGAGGCAATCCTTTGCCACCTCGACGAATCAGAGAATTCACAAACCAACCCGGAAACGCTCAGTGGAAGCACGCTAGAACAATCCATCCGGTCAGCATGTTCTTGTTCCTGCAAGCGTTCTTCATCGTCATCTCTCTTTTCTGGCTACTCTACATGTTCCAGAACTACATTATTTTCGGAAGTCAGCTTTACGAGACACTTACTGCTGAGAATAACAGGGCCAGGATGATAGGTCCAGGGTTGCGCCTACCTATTCTCAAAAAAAAATTAGCCTTCCATCAGGACCCTTTTTTGGTCTAATTGAAAAGCTGGGCGTCCTGGTTCAAACGCCTCCGAACACACATGACTGCATTGAAGAGTACGCTTCTCGTGAGACCCGGTGAAGGTCAATCATCCATACGATCGTTTACTCTCGATGGTAGAGCTGGTTTTTGGACCTCTTTTGGTTGAGGTTTTCTTGGCAAAAGTCGGAATATCAGCATGCCTAGCAATCCGGCTAGGATGAATACCACGTAGTAGTTCAGTAAATAGATTCCTGGGGCGAAGTTGGCCTGGACCCAGTTCCGCATATTGACGTTCGATACATACTCCTGGACAAGCCCACTGTAGATGATGACCAGTATCACCGCTTCAACAAGAGCAATCGCTAGTGTTCTTGGCAAAAAATCGAATCGCAGCCTTCTAGCTGTCTTAGCATCTGGGACTGTTCCCTGATCCAGCCAAGGACTCGAGGTTGCGTTCTTCTGGCTAACCAGTGCCTCAAGTTCGAGTAGTGCCGATTCGATACGGTTGCTTGCCCGCCAAGTCCTCCTCATCGCAAAATAGTATGTGCAAAGGCCCACCCCGCCAATCAAAAGAGGGATAGAAACTGGTAGAAGAATGGCCGACGCCGCTGCGTTCCACGCGACCAGGTTGCCAAGCCCCGAGCCGCCGAACACTCTTGTCGTGTATGTCCATGAAGCGGCGCCTGCCCCAATCGCAGCCAGCCCAATGATAGCTTGGGACCTCTCCTTCCAATTGCTGCCCGGAGTGAAAACTGCCTGTACATCCTTCTTCGCAGCCTTTCGCCGTCCCTTGACACCTGACAAGCGAAATCAGTCTGCAGTGGACCCAAGCTTGGTCAGAACGGTGTCCGCCAGCGACCCTTCAAGAAGCTCTTTAGTAAGTCGACGATATTCTTCCGAAGCTGCGTTTCTAGGGCTGTAGATAATGCCCGGTATTCCTTTGCTGGGAGCCTCCGCCATCCGGATTGATCGCGGGATAACAATTTTGAGTATGTGGTCTCCGAATGAGGCCCTGAGTTGTTGGACAATTTTCTTTGATAGCCCTGTTCTCTTGTCGTACAGCGTGAGCAGTATTCGATAGTCGAAATCAGTTTTCGCACGGGATTTCACAATTCGCATGAACTTTAGCAGTGTCGGTAGCCCGTCCATCGACAAGAATTCGGATTGTACTGGAACTACCATCAGGTCGCATGCGACAATTGCGTTGACGGTGAGGATTCCGATATTTGGGGGACAGTCTATCAGGATCGCGTCATACTTGAGTTTGGCGACACCGAGTGCCTCCCTCAGCACGAATTCGCGGCCGGGGATAGAGGATAGCTCGACCTCTGCTCCGGCAAGGTCCAGATTACTGGGGACGAGACTGAGATTCTCAACCTTGGTCCCAAGCGTTACCTCTTCCATCTTTCTCGACTGAGCGAGCGCATCGTAGACCGTGTAGAGAAGTTTGGATTTCTGGAAGCCGAGGCTGACTGTAGCGCTTCCCTGTGGATCAAGGTCCACGAGCAGAACTCTTCTTCCTAGTTGTGCCAGCGCGGTGGCGAGGTTGACGGCGGTTGTCGTCTTGCCGGTCCCTCCTTTGTTGTTCGCGAAGCTTAGGATCATGGTCGGGAACTGCTCGTAGCCTGTGGGTTTGGTAAGAGATTCATTTGCAGATCGAGTTGCACCCAGTATCATCGGCGTCGTCGGATTTGGCAGGAAAATGATCGGTGCGTCCGAGTTTTTGCGACGTTGCTCGCGGCACTATATTACCGGTGATGCGAACCGGACGCGCACGTTATTAGATAGTAGATGAAGGATAGACGCGCTCCCCGGCAAAGTTTACATTCCCGGCGACAAGAAACCTATCTTAGAACGCATCGGATTCACATTTTCATGCAACTTGCAAATTGCCCGGGCAGCCATTAACATGCTTGCATTTTCGATGCTGTCCCCCGAAACCGCGACCGAAGTCTACTGACTAGATTGCAGATGTAAACGAAGTTTTAATCAGCAGACGGCCCGTTTTCCGATTTTATGAACCGCGAAAACATCCCTCCACAACTTTCATCAGCGAAAAAAGAGGCCGCTATACGCTTCTTGACCAGCAGCGCTAGAGCCGCCTACTCTACCAGAGCGGTCTCCTACGTGCTCGACTTGAACATAGTCGGAGTGGGAATAGGAAAGAAGATCAAAAGCGGACAACCGACAGCAACGGACGCGGTTCGAATATATGTGAACCGGAAATTCCCCAAAGCTCAGATTCCCCAGCCACAACTAGTACCGGCTGTAATACGGGGCGTTCCGACCGATGTCGTTGAGACGGGCCGGTTCCGAGCCTTCGGACCGGGAACTTCAATCGGCCCTCCCCCTATTGGAAACATGGTCGAAGCGGGAACTCTAGGCGCGATTGTAAAAAGCGGAGGTGCACAGTACATTCTGAGCAACAACCACGTGCTCGCTAACGAGGACAAGCTTCCAGTGGGAACGGCGATATTCCAACCAGCACTGCTTGACAAGGGAAACCAGACGACCGACCAGGTTGCAACTCTATCAAAAATAGTCCCACTCTCATCTAAGGGAAATAACAGCGTCGACTGCGCGATAGCCGCGATCGACAAAGCGGTTTCCTCAGACCCTACAATACTGCCAAAGGTAGGTAGGCTCGCCACTACCTCCCCGATTGACGCGACTGATGGAATGAAAGTCCACAAGGTCGGCAGGACTACAGGATACACGACTGGTTCCGTGCTCGACATTAGCGCAGATGTGAACATACAATACGACATTGGAACGTTGACCTTTCAGGGACAGATTCTGATCGCTCCAGACCAGGGCCAGATGTTCTCGGACGCCGGTGACTCCGGTTCGCTTATCGTGGATAGGGGATTGGGCAGAGCGACAGGTCTGCTCTTCGGCGGTTCGCCCAAATCGACAATCGCCAATCACATCTCGGACGTTCTTACAGCCCTCCAAATCCAGCTTGCAGGATAGGTTCAAGTGAAAGATTGTGCTCGGTTCTAGCCCGAGATAGTTGGCGCCTCCTAAGACCTCTACTGACTCCAGAGCCCTCAAACGGAAGGTATCCTCGCAAATACTGCAGCTGGGGCGACTTACCGTTTACTTGGAGGACGATTCTGATGAAGTCAAGAATAGAGTCAGAGAGGTTCTGAAAACAGTCTCGCCGGAAACAGCTGTTGTTTTCCTGGTCATCGGGAAGTTCGCTAAGCAGGACTCCGAATAACGTATGACTTCGGACTCCGTTCAGACCAGAGAAATTGCCGAGACTTTTGATGATCTAGCACATGATCGATGTTGCAAGTACAAGTCTAAGGGCCTAACCGCGAGCACCGAAGTGCTACTAGGCTTCCTGACCGAGAATGGTCTGGTTGGGAAGACTGTCCTGGATCTGGGCTGCGGGACAGGCTTCTTCGCCTTGGAGACACTCAGAGAAGGAGCATCTTCCATTAAGGGTGTTGACCTCTCGTCGGCGGCGATCCACGAGGCGAACGAGTTCGCTAAGGAATCCGGCCTCCAAGATAGAGCAAGGTTCGAAGTTGCGAATGCAGCATCTAGTCAACACGTCTCCTTTGATATCGTGGTGATGGGCAAGGTCCTCTGCTGTTATCCTGACGCAGACTCTCTTCTGAAGACCGCTTCCGCATCTTCAAATGGGATATTGGGGTTCGTTGTTCCGCGAGACGAGGGACTGATGAAGCCCTTGATGAGGGTCGGAACAGGGCTCATCAATCTGGTTGAGAGATTGAGAAAAACCGGTTTTCGGCTGTACCTTCATCCTCTGCGTTCCCTCGATAGGCTTCTCGTCGACAACGGCTTCCAACAGTCCAACAAAGCGAGGTCTCGATTCTGGCTAGTCTTCCTCTACAAACGGACCGGACCCGGTGCGGCTGTGCAAGGATGAGCTCAGCTTTGGAGGTCAAACAAGTTATCGATCGGTTAAAGTCGATTAGCGACCCAAAAGCGGTCGAGGGCATGGCGAGGTTCGGAATTCAATCAAGCAATTCTTTTGGGGTTTCTGTCCCCAAGCTCCGGACTTTAGCACGAGAGATCGGACGTGATCATCTGCTGGCGTCGCAACTGTGGGAGACCCGGCTGCATGATGCTAGACTCCTAGCCACCATGATCGATGATCCTCGACAGGTGACCGTGGCCCAGATGGAGAAGTGGGTTCGAGATTTTGATTCATGGGATGTTGTGGATGGTTGTTGCGGGAATCTCTTCGACAAGACCCCGTTTGCTGTATCGAGGGCTAGGGAATGGTGCAGACGGGAGGCAGAGTACGAGAAGAGGGCGGGATTCGTCCTAATGGCTGAGCTTGCGGTCCATGACAAGAAGGCGACGGACCAAGTCTTCCTCGACTTCCTACCGCTGATCATCGGTGGAGCTAGTGACAAGAGGAATTTTGTCAAGAAGGCCGTCAACTGGTCGTTGAGACAGATTGGAAAGCGCAACCTCAAACTCAACAAGGCCGCCGCTAAGACAGCGCTTAAAATACGGAAAATGGAGTCGGGAAGTGCAAAGTGGGTTGCTTCGGACGCCCTGCGAGAGCTGAAAAGCCCCCAAGTCCAGGAGAGACTCCGAGGAAGTAAATAACGCTAGAACAAGTGTCCTCCCTTCACGACGTGTTCCCCTCTAGAGATTCTTTTTCCGTAACTATTCTTTTCTTGTAACTATTTTTTCAGCCAACTTTTCTGTGACCACCCTCCCCGGGGGTCTGTTTTTCCCGCGCCCCGCCCTCCACGAAACCGTCCGGGGCAATCCCTATCTCACCTCAGGTTGGCTGATTCCAGCCTTCTCGTGGTAGAGTCCACCTCTTTGCCGGCGAGATCGCCGAGTCTGTTACCCTATTGGAATGGGATAGGTTACGATAGAAGCATTTGACCAGACCCACGCTCAATGATTCTTGCCGACCTGCTCTAGGAGTGCGAGAAGATTATGTTTCGAAGGCTAGTTAGGAACAAGAAGGGAATCGACACCATCCTCGCTTCACTCCTAATGGTCGTCATAGTCGTAGCCGCCTCCGTAATGGTATTCGTCTACGCCACCGGACTATTTGGCGCACTGACACAGGCACCGAACCTTCAGAAGGAAGCGCTAAGCCTCGAGTTCTCCAGTTTCGGGCCGAACAATCCAACCTACAACGTCACCCTATACTTGAGAAACACTGGAGGCACCCCTATCACCCTCGTAACCTATTACGTGAAAAACTCGAACTCCAGCCAGTATGCAAAAACCGCCTGGACCGGCCCGCCCTCGATAACCCCGACGACGTTGGGACAGGCCCAGCTTCTGATATCTTCAGCGTGCAGTTGCACTAGTACTGGCGGCGCGTTCACGTTCTCGACAGGAAACTCCTACACAATAACACTGTTGTCCTCTCGAGGCAGCACGTTCTCGTACTCTGTAGTAAGATACTCCTGATCAGAGCCCGCTTATCTTCTCATAAAACTCAACCAGGCTACGCGCCGCAGGCCCCTCCTGGTTGAAGGCAAAGATCTTCATTCCCTTCTCATACCTCTCGAAGAGCAGAATCCTCGACTTCACCAAGGGCTCAGCTATCCTTGCAACAGTCGACGGGGACACGTCGAGAACCCGGGCGAGGCCGGCCTGGTTGAACACCTTCTGTCTATTCTGAAGCAGATGCTCGACCAAGCGGACTTGAGCCTTCGACTGAAACAGATCAACCAACCTCACCACTATCAACTATCCTAAGAATAGACCACGTTAGTCCCGACGTCCTTCCCACGTAGAGCAGCGATGATGTTGCCCGGATCCCCCAGCGACACGAAGCGTGTAGGGATTCTCGCCCTCTGCATTATCTTGATCGCGAGAGGATCCAGAAGTTCATATCGGCCTGCGAAGACTTCACCGCCCATCGCCAAGTTCAACAATTTGTCCACGTGAACAGATCGGATTAGCTTCGCTTTCGGGTTCTTCTTCGGATCCTCAGTGTAGACGCCGTCCACATCAGTACCATTAACAAGGATCTCGGCTCGAGTGATCTCAGCAGCAAGCGCAGCCACGGCATTAGTCGACTGTCCAGGTTGTAAACCACCCATAACCACAGCCCTTCCCGGTCCAACAAAGTGAGGCAGGTCCGACAAAGTCGTGGGAATCATCGAGGATGTTATTGAGCCAAGTGCTAGACGCACTAGCTCGGCATTCGCTCTCGTGATCTGGATTCCGAGGAGATCACAGGTTGACTCGTCTCCGCCTAGCTTTCTCGCGGTCGCAATGTACGTTCTTGCGTTCTCTCCTCCCCCCGCGACCAGTACTAGCTGGTTTCCGTCCTCGACAAACCCTCCTAGAACCTTACCCATTTCTTTGAGGGCGGCGACGTTGGGTTCGCGGCGGAATAGTGCTCCTCCCAGTTTGACGACTGCGCGCATTCTCTCTCAACCTTTCGCTACAGTTGCGGTTCGGTATATTAGAGTGGAATAGAGGAAATCGAAGCGTTCTAGGTCTCTTTCAAAATCCGCTCGGAAAAGCTGAATAGGCGTTCCATCAAGAAGAGACGGATCTTTAGCGATGCTCTCCTACGCGATCAAGAGAATCATACGATCCTGGAAGCTCTACGCGTCCCTAATACTTGGCATGATGCTCGCAGCCACATTTTTCGGCGGTATAAACGTAGGAGCAGACACGATCGGAAAGCAAGCTCTCGATGCTCAGCTCGCCAACACTCCCGTTGACATCTCACTCAACCCAGTATCCGGTGGAATATCGGTACCTCGCACGTCGTTCGACAACGTTGCCCAAAGAGTCCAAGGGGTCAACGGAGTAGTCTCTGCAGAACCCGTGGCAAGCGTCACCGAACAGTTCTATCCCTACAACGGCTCGATTCCGTACATCAAAGCCATAAGAGACGCCTCCCTCCTGTACCAACACTTCACACTTCTGAACGGTCGAAAGATTTCTGGCGCGAATGAATCTGTGATCAACGCGGATTCGCAGTTTGCCCAGACCTTCAAGCCAGACCAGACAGTCAAGTACAGCTTCGGACAATTCGGACAAAAACTCAACATGACACTGAAAGTGGTGGGTGAAGTACAGCTAGACTCGGTCGCGGTCACCACTCTGGGCGTCAGCCCCAACTACTATGGACCTTCGGGATCGACCCCGAAACCGGCCAGCACCCTCATCGCGAGCTGGGACAGGACATTCGCCCCCATCGCCGATTGGGCCTACAATCAAACCAGATACGGTAGAGGAGACTTTTCTATTACGGGTACGGTGAATGTTTACCTTGACCGACCGAAACTTCTGAGCGCATTCAGCGTCGAGAGCAGTCTTAACCAGGTTCAGCAGATCGACGACCAAGTATCGAACATTGCTGCGTTGAACGGGTTCAGCTCGCAGCCAAACCTGATCTATCCTCTCCAGCAATTCTCCTCCAGCATATTCGCGCTCAGGCTCGAATTCACCATCTTTTCGATCCCAGTCTTCTTCGTAGCATGGTTCGTAGGAAGAACCGTCTCGCAAGCATCCTTCAACCTCCGCCGAAGAGAAATAGGACTACTCATGACGAAAGGCTTCTCCCAGAGCCAGCTGTTCAGACACTTTCTCGTCGAAGCCCTACTAGTCGGACTGATAGGAGGAGGACTTGGACTTGCCGCGGCCGCACTTCTAAACCCCTACTTTGTACAAATCCTCAGCGGAAGCAACCAAAGCGGCGTGTTCCTCAGCCAGGACACCGCCATCGCAACGATAATCTTCACCCTCACTCTTACGATTCTTGCAATCTATTCCCCCGCACGCGCAGCCGCAACAATGGACCCTGCGAAGGCTTTGAGAGAGTACGTGTATCTTGAAGATACGCGCCCATCCAAGAAACGAGGCGCGATAATCGCCTTCTCCCTCGGTCTCTATAAGATAATCCTCCTTCTCCTCGGTGTAAACTTCCAGAACATCGGACGCTCTCTCTTCGGGGTAAACTTCCTCCTCGCAATTGTTCTGATAATCATGGCAGCCCTCGACTACGGGCTGAATATCATCGGCCCATTCCTCTTCCTCTACGGAGCCACTCAACTCTCAACAGGGCTAGCAACCCGTTTCCACAAGGCATTCACATCCATCTCCAAACGCCTCGTCGGAGACATAGCATCCCTCGCGTCCAAGAGTGTGTTCCGAAACCCGCGCCGCGTCACCGCCCTAGTCTTCCTCGTCGCGCTCATAGCCGGATACTCCATCTGGGTCATCGGCGACCTAGCAAGCGCACAGGACTACAATTATCGACAAGCTGAGGTCCAACTAGGCTCGGACCTGCGCGTTTCCGGCCAAGGCAACTTCAACCTTAGCAACGCCACTCTTGTCGCCGGTCACCTGAGCGGCTGGAGCAACATTACAGGGGCCACTCCCGAGGTTGACACCTCCGTCAGCCTCTCCTCTCGCACCCCCCTCACGATCAAAGCCATAGACCCCGCAACCTGGAGGCAGGGCGCATTCTACGAACCCGACTGGTTCAGCGGAAACCTTGACAAGGTTTTCCAAAATCTGCAAGCAAACAGCCAGACCATCGTGCTCGACAAGGGCGTTGCCTCGTACTATAACATCCTCCAAGGCGGGCTTGTGAACGTAAACCAGAATGTCAGTCTATCCGTGATCAGCTTGTTTGGACCAGACTACTCCCAGCAATCTACAGGGGCACCCTTTGGGTATTCCTATTTCCAACCAGAGGGATGGTCGTTCATTTCGTTGAGCCTCATTGCTCAAAACCCTAATCTGTTTTCTGGGACAAGTTTTGTCTTGGTCAAGGCTGGACCCGGCGTGTCGTTCACAAGCCTCGCAAACTCGATAAAGAAAGCCTATCCAGCCTTGACGGTTATCACGGCCCAAGACAACACGCAGGGAAATGGACCCGTAGTAGTTTCCAGCGGAGCGCAGGCTAGCGTCCCAAGCGTTGGATCGGTCATCGCCACTGGGACCCAGAACGTTCTACGACTGGGAACAGTTTTCGCCGGGCTTGCCGCATCGATTGGAGTAGGAGCAGTAGCCTACACCGGCTTCAAGGAGAGGGAAAAGGAAACTACAATGTTGGCAGTAAGAGGACTATCCTACAAGCAGATGCTAGGACTCCTCGTCACAGAAGTCCTGCCCTTAGTGATCTTTGCACTACTACTCGCGACAACAGTCGGACTAATCACAGTCCGTGGAGACAGCCTCGCCCAGAATTCCCTAAACCCGAACTATTCTAGCCTCCTCGCCCCACGCAGAGTCGTATTCCCACTATGGGCCTCAGAGAACATCCTCGCAATAATCGGTCTGTTCTTTCTCGGTGTTTTTCTGCCAGCCATCACCGCTGCCCGGAAAGACCTTTCAAAGATGAGCAGAACAGTGAGATTCGCATGACCGCCGTCCCAGTAGTGGTAGATTCCCTCGTCAAAGCCTACAAGCTCGGCAGAGTAGAGGTTCAAGCGCTACGAGGGATCAATCTCAAGGTCGAAGCCGGCGGCATGATCTCGATCATAGGCCCGAGTGGCAGCGGAAAGACTACTCTGCTGAATATTCTCGGGGGACTTGACAGAGCCACAGCGGGAAACGTCCATATTGGCAATACCGTACTGACAGACCTAGACCCGACACGGTTAGTTTACTACCGTCGCCAAATCGTCGGTCACATCTTCCAGACCCTCAATCTGATTCCAACGCTCACGGCCGCGGAAAACGTGGAGCTTCCAATGATGGCCATGGGCACGCCCGGCGGGGCTCGCTCAGCCAGAACCCGAGAACTACTGGGCATCGTAGGCCTCAATGATAGACACGACCACAAACCCGACGAACTTAGCGGTGGAGAACAGCAACGAGTGGCAATCGCCGCGGCCCTAGCTAACGATCCTCCTCTGCTTCTGGCAGATGAGCCGACTGGCGAACTTGATAGCGTGAACGCGAAGATGGTCACAGATTTCCTTGTCAAGATAAACCGTGAGCTGGGGAAGACATTGATAATGGTCACACATGACCAGAATGTTGCGAAGACAGCCAATAACATCATGCGGATAGAGGATGGAACCATCAAATCGTCCCTTACCCCCAGCCAGATCGCCTCACAGGACACGTCAGGCTCATACCTGGATCAGCTACGCCACCGCATGTCGGAGCTTGAGAAGCAAATGAAACAGTTAGACGATGATTTCAAGACCGGCAAGGTATCGGGGGACGAATACGCGGACCAACGGGTCCGGCTGCGACAGGTGAAGGCAGGCCTCCAAGACGAACTGCAGAGACAGGGAGTAATCGGATAGCTCCGATCGTGGAAAAAGCATTTTATACGTAAAACCCACCTGTTTCTCTTGAGGACTCGTCAGCAAAATGTGTAGCACGTGCGCGAAGCACAATCCGGGCAAGAAGAAAAAATCCAAGATGTGAAAGAGACGGCCTAGAACCGTAGGCCAGCGTCCTTGCTTTTTCTGGCTGGAGGTCGAATAGCCAGTGACCAGCTCAGTCTTATCCGCATCAGACTCAGTTGCCAAGTTCAAGTTCAGGCGAACCCTGGAGCAACTGGCACGGAAAGAAGGCCGGGGAACAGAACTTATCAGCCTATACGTTCCCCCGGACCGTAGAATACACGAAGTTCTCGGCCAGCTCCGGGAAGAAGCAGGCACGGCATCCAACATCAAGTCACGCACGACCCGCCAAGCGGTGCAAGACTCCATCGAACGGGTCATGCAACGGTTGCGACTGTTCAAGGAACCGCCTCCTACGGGGCTGGTTATCTTCGCGGGGATGATTCCTCAGAATGGTCTTGGGAGCGAACGGATGGAGATCTACGTGTTGACCCCTCCTGAGGCAATTACGGTCGGGTTTTACAGGTGCGATGCCCGTTTCCACGTTGAACCTCTCTTAGCTCTCGTCGTCGAGAAGGATACCTACGGAATAATCGTGATCGACGGAACTGAAGCAGTTGTTGCAACTCTCAAAGGACGAAGGGTTGAGATCGTCAAAAGCTTCACCTCGGGAATACCTGGAAAGAGCCGCGCCGGCGGACAATCGGCTAGACGTTTCGAACGCATCCGCGAACAGGTCGCCAATGACTACTACAAACGTGTCGGTCAGCACTTCAACGAGATCATGCTTGCGATACCCGATCTCAAGGGAATTATCATCGGTGGACCGGGACCCACAAAATACGTCTGGTCCGAGGGAGAATACTTGCAGTATACGCTGAAGGACAAGGTGCTCTCGGTCGTCGATACAAGCTACACGAGCGAGGCAGGCGTCGAAGAGGTCGTCGAGAAGAGCAGCGACATACTGAAAGGGGTAAGGTACAAGGAAGAGAAACAGATGGTCCAGAAATTCCTATATGAGTTAGGCCACGAAACCGGCAAAGGGGTCTTCGGTGAGCTGCAGGTCCAAAAATATCTGGAAAAAGGCGTCGTTGATACTTTGCTGATCTCAGAAAAACTAGAAGGTCAGCGACTCGTCCTCAAATGCAAAAACTGCGGCAATCTAGAAGAGTTTCGAGGAACAAGATATCAGGCTCACTCAGTCAAGGGCGAGCTTCCCACGCGACTGTGCAAGAAGTGCGGCAAGCCAAACCTCGAAGTCCTTGAGGACAGCGATATCATCGACAGCTTCCTAGACTACGCCGAGAAAGGCGGAAGCAAAGTCGAAGTTATCTCGGATGAGACTGAGGAGGGACGAATGCTACGCGACGCGTTCGGAAAGGTCGCAGCAGTCCTACGCTACCCCGCTAACTAGTTCGAGCAACTGTCCATGGCGCGGGCAAAAGCGATATTCTTCGATCTCGGAGAGACCCTCGTAACGCAAAACATCGAAGACAACCTAGTCACGATCAAGGCCCTAGAGAAGATCAGTAAGATCCTACCATACAGCAAGTCCCCCGCTGAACTCTTCTCGATATACAAACAAGGCTACAAGCTAAACGAGGCGTTTCGTACCACGCATCAGGTCGAGATTCCAATCCAGGCATGGATGGTACAACTCCTGAGGCGAGCACTTGACCATGCTCCTGAGGAAGGTTTGGTCGAGGAAGCGATCAAGATCATCGTCTCCGCAAGGGCCGAAAACGCCGTTGTATTCCCCGACTCGAAAGATGTTTTGGAGAAGCTCTCAAAACGGAGAATCAAGCTCGGAATAATATCCAACGTATCGTCTCACGATGTCGCAGTGGAGATTCTTCGCAAAGTTGGGCTGTTGGACTATTTCGACAGAGTCGTAACATCGGCTTTTGTAGGGATCCGCAAGCCTGACCCTGGAATCTTTTTCTACGCTCTGATGCAGTTTAAGATGCAGCCACGAGAAGCTGTGATGGTGGGTGATTCAGAGAGACATGATGTCTGGGGCGGCAGGATTACTGGCATGAAGACGGTTCTGGTCTCGAAGAGACTTGTCGCGGACAGCATTGCTGATCATCGATTTGCGAGTCTCGCTGAGGCATCGCCGATATTGGAGTCTCTATAGGAAGCTCGCGAGGAACATTCCCGCGAGCCCCAGTAGTAAGGAGAACGGGAGACCAGGAAACATTTCATACCTTGATAGCGCTTTGAATCCAAGGAATGTCCCCGCGAGTATCCCGATCGCGGCACCAAAGAATGAGAGAACTCCGCCAAAGTATACGAGTGCGGTTGTCGCGACTAGTGAATAGAAGACCATATCTCCCATCCCGATTGTCAAGTCCCCATAAGTGAAGACCGCACCAGGAAGATCGCCCTCTTCAATTGTCTTAGCGAGGGCTCCGACAGGACCGCGGAAGACGGCAACAATGTCGTAGACCACGAGGGCGCAGATGAGGACGAGAGCAGTCACAGGTCCGATCGAGTATCCCAAGAAGATCCCAGTCAACGCCCCGATGAGTGTCACCCCGATCAGCTGATACTTTCTAGCTCTTCCGAATATTGTAAGGCCAATCGCCACGGCTGTTCCTAGCGAAGCGCCTAGAAGGATAATCGTGGCTAGGGGGTCTGACGGAGAGTTTGGAACGAGAAAGAAGATCGAGGACACGTACCAGAACGCTACTGCGAACGACACTATGAGAACGGCAGCTCTGATGAGCGAGCGGATGAACTTCATCCTGCCTCTCCTAATCATGAGAAGCATTGCCGTCGCGCTTGCTCCAAGAGCAATTACGAAGATGACCGCGTTGAGACTTGCTGAGCCTAGACTGTCGCCCTGGAAAGGCGTTACTTGGGCTCTAGGAACGATCTGGTTCGAGATCGGGTATCCTAGGACGCCCGTTACCGCGAGGCTGAGAATTACAGGATAGAGGTGGTGTGGGCGCGGCTTGAAAGCCCTCTGTTCTTCATCTGCCATGGAGCACTAGATCTCGATAACGTCCCCGGTCTTAGGCGCCTTCGCGTCAAGTCCCTGTTCCTTGGAGGCCCATTCGGCAAGTTTCTTGCAGTTTCCTTCCGCGCCGTGCACGATGAACACTTTCGTCTTCTTATCGAGATCCGACAGTGTCAATTCCAGTTCTCTTCTGCCCCCGTGGGATGAGAAGTCGAACCTCTCTACTCTTGCGTCCACCGGTCGGGCCTTGCCATGGATAACGAACTTCTTCCGCTCCAAGAGAATCCTGCCTGGACTACCAGGAACTTGGAAGCTGACCATGAACACGGCGTTCTGCTTCTTGGCGGCAACGTTCTCCATGTAGAAAACGGACGCACCGCCTTTCAACATCCCCGCCGGCGATATTATCACACCCGCGGTCTTTGCAGCTCTCCGCCGATCATTCCAGCCGTCCACCCAGTGAGCCATCTTACTGGCCCGCTCGAAAACTGACGAATCTCTTAGGGATGATGGATATTTCAGCAGCATCTCCATTGCGTCAAGGGCCATTCCATCGACGAATACAGGATGCTCGAAGTGGTAGGCTGATAGTACCGAAAGTAGTTCTTGGGATCGCCCGACGCCGAAGGCTGGGACGAGAACCGTTCCGCCTCCCTCTACAACTTCGGTTACTTTTTCGACAAACTCTTTTTCCAGTCCATCCCGTATTGGGTGGTCTTCTGTGGCGTAGGTTCCTTCGATGATGATCGCGTCCAGATCCTTGTAGTTGCTAGGGTCCGCGCCGTCGACGAGCCTTGTAGGCTGACGGTTGAAGTCGCCTGTGTACAGTAGCCGTTTGCCTTCGGAAGTAATTATCGCTTGAGCGCTACCCGGTATGTGACCTGCATTAACCAGCGTCAGAGAGGCGTCCCCCACATCGATCGATTGGTGATACTGAAGTTCACGCTGATGCTTCAGCATCGTCTGGAGGTCCATGAACTCGTATGGCGCGTAGTAACCACTGAGTTTGAGGAAGTCTTTGATGATGAGACTCGTAAGCGTAAAGGTCGGCTGCACTCCGTAAAGCGGAACGCCGCCGTGAATGTAGAATATTGGAGCAGACCCAACGTGGTCCAAGTGAGCATGTGTAAGCACGATCGCCTCCACCTCCTTGGGAGGAATGTGCATCGGGAATCCGACGTGATGGTTTACCATTACGCCATAGTCGAGGACGAGGAACTTGGCGCCGATGCTTACTGCGAATGCGGACCTGCCTACTTCTTGGCAGGCGCCTAAAAACCTGATTTTCATCCGTTCACCGTAACAGTATGAGATGGATTATCGCGAGAAATTCTTGTTCACTCTACGAACGGATTGGTTTGAAAGACTACAATAAAAGCCCTACAATTGTGTCTCCGGAGAGATTTTTAGGCACCGTTAAGCTAGGCGAATCTGCTCTGTTCAGTTGGTATTAGAGTGCCGGTTCAGCTCCTGGTTGATGCGAAGAATCTCAAAGGCTCTACGCTAGTCACGGGATTCCATGGAGTGGGACAGACAGGCTACATCGCGACATCCTACATGATACACGCGCTGAGAGCTGAGCGAGTGGGCTTTGTCCAAGTCGCGAACCCGCCGCCATGGGTCGGGACAGCTGACGGCGGTCTGGTTACACCTTTCGAGGTCTATCGGAGGGGCAAGACAGTCCTTGTCAAGCTAGAATTCTCTCCCCACAGATCGGAAGAGGCAGAGTTTGCAAGGGTCCTTGCAAACTGGGCCGTAAAGGGCAAGTTCAAAGATGCGATTCTGATCGGGGGCCTAGACTCGTCCTTCAGGAACAACAACGACGATTTCTGCATCGTTCCAACCGGCGCGTATACTGATCGAGCCAAAGTCTTCAAGGCACCGATCCTCGAACCCGGCCTACTAGTCTATGGGCCACTTGCGGTAATGTTGAGCGAGTTTGAAATTCATGACTTCCCCGCGATCGCGGTTCTTCCATATGCAGAGCCCGCACGGGCTGACCCTGCAGCTGCCGCGCTAGCTATCCGAAAGATCTCCAAAGCATACAATTTCAAGGTCAACCTCAAAGAACTATTGAAGGACGCTAAACTTATCGAGCGGGAATACGATCACAAGTCCAGACTTACAAAGTCGCATGAGAGACTATACGCCTAGCGTAACCGCTGAATGATGGAACCTACAGTACTGTCCGGCTTCGAGCCCTTGGCCTGGATTCCAATAACCTTCAGATGCCGAGTCGATCCTGTGAGTTCCTTTCGAAGTGCCCCGCCGTATTCTCCCTCAGAAACCAGGAAAACCTGCTTTGGCGATAATCGATTGACCCAGGCTGTCACCTGACGCGCTCTCTCCTTGTACATTGTCGGTTCATGACTATCGAAGCTCTCAGTCTGCGCTAGAGGAAAGGTCTCGTCAAGTTCTATTGGCACTGGTCCGAAAGGGACTGTGTAGAAGCAGATGGACACGTTTGGCCTGTTTGTGAGCTTGCTGACTATGGGCAGGTTTCGTGGGTCCTCGTGATAGGGTCTCCTCCAGCGGCCAGGTAGGAGAACAACACTCCTCCCCCGTTCTACCGGAACCCGCACCCTCCTCACGTTATAACGGACCATCTCAGGCCGAAAATCGCTTGCCTCGCCAAAATGGGAGATCCCGCGAGGCTTCACCGTCGGCGTGAACCGTTCCAGGAAAAGGGAATGCTGAACGATCCTTGCAAGGAATTTCCTGAATGCTGGGTTTGCGTAAGTCCGATATTCGAGGAGATCCCATAGGTGGCCTTTTCGGATTGCTTCTCGAATCCTGCGCAGCTCAGAGACGCAGGCGAGAAGGTTGTGTTTCGACAAGAACTGCTCTCTTTCGGGTGGATCAAGACGTAGCATCTCTCCCGGAGTAGTTCTGTCACAGATCCGGCACATGCACGAGAACTCTTCGATCTCAGCCAGTTCCTGGGTTCCGTCTGAGGTTAGGTACCTGCCCCTCCGAGCGTAGAGCGCGTACGCAGCCGAATCGAACATGTCGCAGCCCAAAGCGACTATGAATGGGAACATCGCAGGATGACCTGCACCGAACAGGTGCAAAGGTCGGGAGTGAGGCAGACCCTTCTTGGCAGCGACTATCATGTCCACAAGAGCGTCGAAACGCTGCGCTTCCATCAATTCAGTGGGGCTACCCAGCGCGTAGATTGAGAATGGTCGCTTTCCCATCTCCACTGCTGATCTAGCGACTTCTTTGATGTGGACTCCTCCCTGGACAGGACCTACCCAAAGGATATCCTTCCGTTTGATTCGCTTGAGAGCTTCATCTGCTCTGCGAATCGTCTCGTCAACAGTCCATCCGGCCCGTCTTGCATCACTGTGGAACCCGGTTGGATAATCAAGAATCACGCCGATGTCAGTGTCAATCTTCTCTTGGTAAGAAACAATCTCCGCGGACTTCACGCCTACATGTCCATACTCGAGAATCTGGTACGCCCCAGAATCTGTAGCCACTGTCCCCTTGAAATCCAGGGTTCCGTGAACATCCTCCGGCGGCTGACCCGGTCGACCTCTCTTCAAGAGATAGGCGTTCGTCATTATCGCTCTAATGCCGGCCTCACGATAGAATTTTGGATCAATGATCGGAAGGTTCGGGTCCACGACCGGAAACATGTGAGGTGTCTGAAAGCTACCGCTCTTAGTGGCCAGTGTTCCGATTCTGCCGAGAAGATCTTTGCCCTGTACCTGAAACGACAAAACGGGATTTAGGCCTTAACGCCTTTTTCCCTCATGAACTCGTCAAAGACCCTTTGAACCCGCTCCGCGGCCGGACCCGTCCCTTCGATGATACCTCTCTCGTTAACTCGGATCCTGTCCATCACAACGATCACTCCCGCATCTTCCATCACGCGTACCATCCTTGGAAAGACCCGTTCAAGCCTCTCCCCAAGACTCTGCAGATCAAATGGCTTCTCAAAGCTAGATATCTGAAGAATGGTGCCGCCGTTAAGGAACACCTTGTGTATATCGCCGGCGTCCGACTTTGCGTTAGTGAGGCAGACGCTGAGGGTTTCGGTGTCAACACCAGTCAGAGTGCCGATGAAAGTTTTGCCCTGCGTCGTCAAGACGCTGACATGTTTTTGGAGAAGGTTCGAGAGCTCCTCCATGAACTTCCGGCCGGCGGTCGAGGACAGTTATCCAGCACCCTCGAAGCGAGCTGACCCGGAGACCGCTATATCACCTTTGGTTCAGATGCAGCTGTTCTCGGCATCTTCAGGTCTGCCACAATAGTCCTCGCTTCCCTCGCATCCTTAGAAGAAGCGAGAACGGGTAGATGGAGAATCTCAAACCGTAGCGAGCACTGAGAACAAGTCTTACTCTTGTTCCTGGAATCGGCAATCTGATACGTCTGGCAACGCGGGCACTTGATGATCCAGAACCTCTTTCTCTCAGTCATAGGTTTCTCTCCAATTCGACCGGATCGTAACGAGCAAGCCAGTTTACTATCCGTGACCTGCTAGTTCTCCGTCTCGACAAGACTCGCAGTGCCTCCTTGTAGACTGACGCTGCCGACTTTCGAGTAGTGTCGATCTCAAACACCTTCCGGGTTCCAAGGAGCAAACGAGACTCTTGGAGGCACACGTCCAATATTTCTGCTTCTGTGTTTTCCCAAGCTTTCCGTTTGGTCCACCCCCTCGCCCGCAGTCGTTTATAGAGAACAACTGGGTCTAGACGAAGAACCAAGGCCGTTTTCACTGAGTCTTTGGGGAGAAATCTTCCAATCAGGTGAGTTGGTAGAACGACCCTCTCCGATGATCGCGACAACATTTCCAGTCGCTTTCGAAGCTTTCCTTCATCTACAATGTAGGTTTTCCTAGCTTTATCAAAGCGGGTGTAGAGCCCTTCTTTCCTTACCAGGTTGCCCAGTTCGACCAGTGTGAAGCCTGACTTTCGGGAGAGGTTTTGGGCCAGCACGGTTTTTCCGACTCCAGGTGTGCCGGTTATGAGTAGGATGCTGGCCAAGTTTGTGGTCTAGTGCTCCGGCCGGGACACTCAGGCTCTTTGGAGCCTTTTGAACCCGGGTCGCCGGATCGAGAGTCCGGCATACTTTCGGCCAAACTTGTGGACCGGGCTATACTACCGGAGCAAAGGCTCCCAGAAAATAAGTTTCAGTTAAGGGTTAGCCTTTTCCCGTATACGTTAAGATTCTGGTTTTGCCTGTTTGCAGTCTTCAGACGGGACCGGGCTAGAACTTTCATCTAAGCTTGCTGGACACGTAGAAATCCCATTTCAATGCGAGGCTTCCGGATCACTTCGACCATGTCACCTTGAATGAAGCTAGCCCAGTGCTTGGAGCGTTAGCGTAGCCCGCGCAGTAGTCGAGGTTTCCTGGCCCACTAAGGTCAAAAGGCTGGCCCGAAACTAAGACTGGCCCGTCGTCGCAGTCGGTATTTCCGATATCATGATTCACGATTTTCAGATCAGTATATCCTGCAGGCAACGTGAAGAAGGGTCGGAACCGTTCAGACTTCCCGACAGTAAGCGCAGCACTGCCACCGCAAGAGAACAATATCCCTCCGGAACCGCCAGCAACAACAGTCGCCTGACTGGATCGAAGGGCCGAGCAGTTAGGTACCAGTTTAGAATGGTTCTCCCCATGGGACTTGGCCAGAACTGGCATGGCCTCGACCGGAATTGCGACCAGAAAGACCAGTAACGCAGTTATGCCGACCAGGGCCACCTTGTGCCTTCTTTCGGGAACAGGCAAGGCTACCAAGGGTGGGTCTCGGGGCCATGTTAGACCGCAGCGTTACCATTTGCTTAGCATACGAGTAACGCGTTCTTACGTTAGAAACTATTCGTGGCCTCTTCTGCTTTCAGTTCTTTGATGAGAGATTTGTAAAGATTCGACTTGCATCCTTCTCAATCCATCGGTGGGGGTGCAACCCTCTGCTCCCCTTCTCGGCTTTGGACGGGTAGAAGGGATCTTCGTGCGCGGATCATTGTTGGTAAAGGCTCAATTGCTGATTCACCATTATTCCTCCTGGACCGCATAGTACCGCCATTCGAGGGTAGTCTACCAACTGGAGACTTTGAGATTGGAGAGTTCTCGCCGCTGCTCGAATGCCTTGGCGAGAGCCCTTGTCTTTGATTCTGTCTAATCCAGCCCGGTATGATGACGGCCCTGATAAGTTGTTGAACATTGATGCCCCTCGCTTCAGCCTCAGCTTTGATAGTTTCGAAGCAACTATCTAAGGGAAAAGATGAACTTGGCCAATATCTATTCCGCTCCTGGAATCTCTTCGGGCCCTTCGGGCCTCGAAATCGACCCTGGGGAATTCAAGCGTCCTTTTGTTCTTTCCGAATTATTCTCTTTCATATGGTCAACTAGGACCACGGCCTTGTAGGCGATCCCCATTCTGTGGAGAGTTTCGACGAAGCTGTCAAATTGTTGCATAATCTCGGCCTCCGAGTTAGCATGAGTCTTCCCTGTCAACACCAGGAAAGCCTTCCAGTGCAATTTTTCCGTTGTCATCTTTCTTCGGCACTCATTGGGATGCGATAGATAATCCTCCTGAGAAAGGGGGAGTTCGAGGC
>VBBS01000075.1:0-1377 GCA_005888745.1 Candidatus Bathyarchaeota archaeon
CTGTGAAAGTTCTGCCCGTATTCCTTGCCACGGGACTTGTCGCCTCGTCCTACCTTTTTGTCAGCCTTGGAAGCCGGGATCATCATTTGGCCGCCCTGACCGCGATCCTTACGGCAGGCTCGACGGCGGTCACGGTTGGGATTTGGGCGAGCTACTACGCGAACTTGCTTGCGCTCATTGAAGCCTATCTCTTCCTAGGTGTCCTATTGAATTCAGTCCAATCGCGGTCAATCGGCAAGATGGCTCTGCTAGTCTCCTTGTCAGTAGCGCTCCTCTTCACCCATCCATGGACTTGGATTTTGATCATGGTTGTTGCGGGGGGATTTATTGCGAGCCATTGGAAGCGCAGTGGAACCAGACAGCCCTTCCTAGCCTAGGTCGGAATTTTTCTAACGAATATCGTGGTCGAGTTAGTGAGGATTCTCGCGCTGAGTGCTTTCGGAGTGCCCGCAGGAGGAGAACACCTATTGGGTCAAACTCCTAACCCGCTGAGCAACCCTCTAGCCTTATGGCCAAATACCATTGTCGGGATAATCCTCACCTACAACGGACTTCTGGCAACAACCATCATGCTCGGACTGGCTCTCCTCTACACGCTCAAGCTCAGGCACGTTGACAATTTCCAGCGACTGCTTTTGTCTTGGGTCTTAGTTGCCTCTATCCCTTTCTCATTGCTGTCAGGTTATTTCCAGACTCGGATCATCTATGACATGCCCATCCCCGTACTTGCAGCCGGAGGATTGATGATAGTCATGTCTGGTCTCGAGTCGCGGGGTCCAGCAAGACTTTTGTTGTTGATTGCGGTAGTTCTTCTGAATGCAAGCTACGCTCTTCACTCAATGCTCATTGTCTAGCCAATGGTCGATAGAAAAATTGTCGAGGAACGTTTAGATATACTCTGCGGGTTTGTAGGATTGTCTCGGAATGCCTGAGCTGGATGACATCGATTTTAGAATAGTAGGAATTCTCCTTGAGGATGGGCGCAGGTCTTTTCGCGAAGTCGCCCGTCGTGCGGGAATAACGACACCAACTGTACAAACTAGAGTCAAGCGCATGATGGACGAGGGCCTCATCAGCAAAATAGCCCCGATTTTCGACCCCTCAAAGTTTCGTGATGGTCTAGTTTTTCAGTTGTACTTGAAGATCAATCCAGCCCAGGTTGAAGAAGTTGCGCGCAAGCTCGAAAAGCGTTCCGAGGTGCGTGGAATTTACCTTACAACGGGAGAGAATAATCTCACTCTCCGGGTTGCAGTTGATAGTCTAGAGGCGCTGCAAAGCTTCAACGAGACCCTGGACCGTGAGTTCGGGGTGAAGCAAAACTCGAGCCAGATGGTTGTCAGGATATTCAAGGACGATCAGGCAGTTGTCTTAAGACCA
>VBBS01000075.1:1396-2643 GCA_005888745.1 Candidatus Bathyarchaeota archaeon
AGGGGTCCACCTCAAATGTGAAACCTGCAATGGACCGATTCCATCAAAACCCTTTGTTCTAAAAGTCGCGGGACATGAGAGATTCTTCTGCTGCCCAATTTGCCTGGAAAAGTTTCGAGAGAAGTATGAACCCAAGCTAAAGGAACTCGAACTTACTCTCGAAACGCCCGAACACTAAGTCAGGGGACATGACTTAGGGGAGGGAGGGGGTCGCTAGGACCGTTCGGTCTTCCACGGAGTTCCACGCGTGGAATTCCTGCTATCATGATCGTATCCTCATGGACCCCGTGCCCACGCAACGGGGCTCACCTCTGAGGTTGAAGAGCGACAGATTGAGCGATCTTACCGAAAAGCGAATGCTATGTTCTTTGGTTACATGGCACTCACCATCTTCCTCATTATCGCTCTTATGGGAGCCTACTTCTTTGGCAAATGACGACTCAACCATTCTACTCGACTCATGGACGCATGTCTGCGATAGTCGTTGTTGGGCCCAGACCTCTCAACCCTGTCATAGATCAGACAGCTGGTGAAGCTTTACATTCGTAAAGCCTAGGAGTTTAGAGCTGCGCGTATAGTTAATCTGATATGCCAGGGGGCTCGGCTACCTCTCTACCCTATCACTATGACTCGGTCTCTGTAAGACTCACGAGACGAGCTTATCCAATCTCGGAGTGGATCTCGCTCTACCAAAATGGTTCATCGACCACAAAGATTGGAGGACAGTATCATGTTGGATCGTGGACGGTAAGGCGTCACCTTAGGCGACATATTCCGTTAAGAGATCGGATCTCCGCCTCAATAATTGCATCGACCAAGTATACAAAGATACCATTCGCGGATGATCAACGCGAGGGCGCCTTCCTAGCGGGCTTGATTGAAGATTTTCATGTTCGGAGAGCCGGAAGGCTGGTTGAACTCCGCACGTCGACGACCCATCCAGCAATGACGCAACTATTTCATGATGTTTTCAGCGCTTATGGACATCCAACCTCTTCTCCTAACTATGAAGCCCGCAACGGTTACTACAGATATTTGCTCAGCGTCTACTTGCACGACAGCTTCGGGGGCGTCCTAACAAAATCAATCAACATACCGAGTTGGATCCCTCGTTCGAAAGATGATCCCATTTTCGAATCATATTTGTCTGGTCTTATTGCGGCGGAAGGATGTGTTAGGTTGTATGACAGTCACGGCCGGGCTGACTCAGTCCTGCACATCACGCTTAACAAGCCCCATCTTCTTGG
>VBBS01000065.1 GCA_005888745.1 Candidatus Bathyarchaeota archaeon
CGGCAGACTCTCTCCGGTAATCATCGACTCGTCAACCGCCGAACTCCCCTCAACCACTTTACCATCAACCGGGACCCTTTCCCCTGGACGAACCATCAGAACGTCACCAACCTCAACCTTTTCCACGAGCACGCTGGTCTCGACACCATCTCGGACCACGCGGGCCATCGTTGGCTGAAGGCTCAACAACCTGTGAACCGCCTCCGACGCCTTACCCTTTGTAATGTATTCAAGAAGATTGCCAGTTTGGATTAGAGTGATTATAATAGCGGAGGTCTCGAAGTAGGTCTCACTACCGGGAAAGAATCCAGGGACAAACGTCACGATGGTACTGTAAATCCAGGCTGCCGAAGTTCCGAGGCCAATCAACAAGTCCATGTTGCCGACTCTAGAGCGCAGCGCGTCGTAGCTTCCACGATAGAATCGGAATCCGACAACGAACTGAATCGGAAGAGACAGTACGAACATTACTATGTTGTTTGCGGCTCTTTCAGAGACGACGGGAAGGTAGGATAGAGCCACGATCGGAACAGTGACCAACGCTCCCAGAGTTACGAGCCGCTTTAGCCGAGCAACTGCTTCCTCTGGCGCTTGAAACTCAACTAGACAGGTTTCGCTGCAAAAGTAGTATGTGGTCCCATAGCGAGTGGTCTTGAGGGCGTGCTCTCCCTCTTCCACAAACATGCCGCAAGTTGGGTCCGTCGGCAAAGCTATGACCTCTCGTTTCCCACGTCTTCGTCCGGATGAGGTGCCCCGTATTTTGCAATGTAATCCAATCGGGCAGGTGCTGTAGGTCCCTTCACTCCCAGTTTGATTGAACAGACCATCTCATTCCAATAGGGTTCGACGACGGCCCACCTTTCTCCGGTGTGAGCTATCATCAGTCGCGATTTCCTAACTTTCTCATCATGTCTCAAGTTCAGACGCCGCAACAAATTGACAGATGCTTTTCCGTAGATAACGAGACAATAGGCCCGTTGAACCTCGTAAAGCCTTCCGCCGATTAGATGCGATAGTTCCCCCAGAAGATGGGGCTTGTTAAGCGTGATGTGCAGGACTGAATCAGCACGGCCGTGACTATCATACAATCTAACACATCCTTCTGCTGCAATAAGACCAGACAAATACGATTCGAAAACAGGATCATCTTTCGAACGAGGAATCCAGCCCGGCATGTTGATTGATTTTGTTAGGACGCCTCCGAAGCTTTCATGCAAGTAAACGCTGAGGAAATATCTATAGTAACCATTACGGGCTTCATAGCTAGGCGAGGAGGTTGGATTTCCATAAGCGCTGAAAACATCATGAAATAGATGCGTCATTGCTGGATGAGTCGTCGTCGTGCCGAGTTCAACTAGCCTTCCGGCTCTTCGAACATGAAACTCTTCAATCAGGCCTGCAAGGAAGGCCCCCTCGCGTTGATCACCCGAGAATGGTATCTTTGGATATTTAGTCGATGCAATTATTGAGGCGGAGACCCGGTCTCTTAGTGGAATGCGTCGCCTTAGGTGACGTGCTACCGTAGACGCTCCAACATGATATTGTCCTGCGATCTTGGTGGTCGATGAGCCATTTTGGTAGAGCAAGATCCACTCGGGGACTGGATGAGCTCGTCTCGTAAGGCTCCCGAAGACCGGGTCATAGTGATAGGGTAGAGAGGTAGCCGAGCCCTCAAGCATAGCAGATTGGCTACACGCGTAGCTCTAAACTGCTGGTCTTTACAAATGTAAAGCTGCACTAGGTGTTTGCCATCTATGACAGGGTTGGGAGGTTTGGGCCACAAACAATGATGATCGCAGACATGTGGTAATGAATCGAGTTAGAAGGGGTTGAGTCGTTATTTGCGAAAGAAGTGGGCCGCCATAAGAACGATTATGAGGAAGATGATGAGCGCCATGTCATCAAATAACCTAGCATCCATTTTTCGACGTAAGAGCGCTCAATCTGACGCTCCTCAACCTCAGAGGTGCGCTCTCGTCATTTGGGCATAGGGTCCATGGGGGGTAACGATCATGATAACCTGAATTCCACGCGTGGAACTCTGGAAAAAATGAGTGTGCCATGCCACCCCCTCCCACCCCCATGTCGTCTTCCCTGGCTTATCGTTCGGGTGCTTCGAGGGTAAGTTCGAGTTCCTTTAGTTTGGGTTCATACTTGTCTCGAAACTTTTCCAGGCACATTGGGCAGCAGAAGAATCTCTCATGTCCCGCTACTTTGAGAACAAAGGGTTTTGCTGGAATTGGTCCGTTGCAGGTTTCGCATTTGAGATGGACCCCCATCCCGGGTCTTAAGACAACTGCTTGATCATCCTTGAATATCTTGACAACCATCTGGCTCGAGTTCTGCTTCACCCCGAATTCGCGGTCCAGGGTCTCGCTGAAGCCTTGCAAGTCCTCTAGGCTGTCAACCACGATTCGAAGCGTTAGGTTATTTTCGCCTGTTGTTAAAAAGATCCCGCGGACCTCTGGTTTTTTTTCGAGCTTGTGAGAGATTTCGTCAATCTCGGCCGGGTTCACACGAAGATAGATATGAAAGACTAGTCCTTGCCTGAATTTGGAGGCATCGAATATCGGAGATATTTTGCGGATTAGTCCTTCGTCCATCATTCGTTTGATCCTTGCCTGGACTGTTGGAGTAGTTACGCCAGCACGACGGGCGACCTCACGAAAAGACCGACGTCCATCCTCAACAAGAATGTCTAGTATCCTTGCATCTACTCGGTCAAGCTCGGGCATTCAGAGACGTCTCTAGAAGACGGGCGAACCGTATCTAAACATTCCCGACATTCTTTTCTCATTAACTGTCGGTGGTTTGTTCGAGACAGTTGAAGGATCAGAGCTTCTTGTATCGCAAGCCATTCCTTCAGCGATTGGTCCATAATTATGTCCACTCAAATCTAAGTCTAATCGTAAAACTAGGAGGTCTGCGAGTAAAATTCAGACCGCTGTCGTATGACCCTATCGTAATATTCTCAGTTTTGATCAGACATATTTACGGAAAAATTCCTGCTAACAGCGTAGTGGTCGATGTCGGGGCACATATCGGGACCTTTTCCCTGCTTGCAAGTCTCGAAGGATCATCCATGATTTTGGCATTTGAGCCGGAACCGAAGAACTTTGAACTCTTGAAAGAGAATCTCGCCATAAACCGTCTTTCGGAAAAAGTTCTTGCATTCAAGCAGGCTGTATGGTCTCGCAATGAGAAGAGAATACTCTTCACATCAAAAGGCTCTGCATTTCACAGTTTCTATCCGGAGAAGAACGGGATTGGTGGTACTGAACCAACAGATTGTGTAGACATAAACACAATACTTGACCCGCTAGATTATCCAGTGCTCCTCAAAATTGATGCGGAAGGTTCAGAGTATGAAATAATTCCGCACATCAGTAGCATCAACATAGGAAAAATCTCTAGGATTGAACTGGAATACCATCTTGGCAATCCCTTTCGTGGAATCGTATTCCATTCTCTAGTTGAATGGTTCTTCCGGAAAGGATTTGATGTCTACCTACGCCATAATGTCAACGTGCTAAGCGCTGTTAAGAAACAACAGCAACACTAGAGGTCGATCTCCCCGACCCAGGGCACGAGAACATAGCCTCGGAGACCCTAGAGCTCGCAAAGACCTGCCTTATTGGCATTGTGACCATCGGTCAGCTTTCTTGGCTAAGAGTTTGTTCTATGTAGCAACCAGTTGCTACTTGCTCGGAGCCCATCCTCCTTCTTTCCCTGGTCAATTGCAACTAACTCGAATCCCGCCCGCCGAACAAGCTCTCTGCAACAAGTCTCGTTACCTTCTGCGACCTCAAGTATCAATTTCCTAGTCCTAGCTAGTAGTGCTCCAGCACCTTCAAGGACGGCCGTCTCGTGCCCCTCTACGTCAATCTTGAGCCAGTCTATTTGCTCTAGCCCGAGTGAGTCGACGACCGAATCTAAGGTTTCACATTCAACTTCGATCTCTTTCCTCTTGACCCCAGCGTCCAATGTCCAAAACCAGCTTCGCTCTAGCGATGAAGTCCCAGTGTCTCCTCCGTTAGCCAGATAGAATCGGCGCTTCCCATGGCTACTGCTGGCCGCCAATTGTAAAGGAATGACATTACAGAATTCATTGAGCTTGATGTTGGATTCGAGCATCGCAAAATTCGAAGGGTCCGGCTCGATCGATACAACCTTCAATGCCTGTTTTGCAGCAATAAGAGTATAACGCCCGATGTGCGCACCGACATCCACCACAACTTCGCCTTGCTTGACTTTGAACCACGTAGTTGTCTTTGGCTCCTGGACACCTGCTAGGAGCGCGAGGCTATTGTTTCCGGGCACAACGTCAGCCAAGACTCCGGCCGTCGTAACCCTGAGTTGGGCGGTACCCGGCATCAGATGCCCTGTCGACTTGAACCTGCCCCGAATTAGTGCAACAACTATCAATGATGCGATAAGACCAACGTATAGCCTTCCAATAAAGTCTAACCGACTGCCAGACATTCATGGGCCTAATTCCAACCGTCCGCCAATTCTATCATCTCTTTTGCAGTTTTATTCCAAGGAAAGAGCCTTGCCCGTTCCAGGCTCTTTCGACCAAGAGAAACCCTCAGCTCTTGATCCGAAAGTAGCAATGCTATCGAACGCCGCCACTCCTGGACACTGTGACTGCAGAGGACCCCGGTGTCACCCAAGACTTCCGCAGTGGCACCGCTGTTCAAGGCAACGATGGGCTTGCCGGAGCCCATCGCTTCGAGTAAAGCCAGCCCGAAAGGTTCATCTCTAGCCGGGAAAAGGAAAAGTGCGGCTTCCGCGAGGAACAGCTTTCTCATAGTTTCGTTGATGTCCGGTATAACATGCAAGTTGAACATTCCTGAGGCTCTTCGAAATACTTCTTGTTGGTACTTTCCGAATTTTTGGTCCCAGGTTCCCCCGGTCATACGCAACTGGTAAGGAAGACCAGAAAATACTTCCAGAAGCAAATCATGATTCTTCCGAGGATGAAACCGGCTGTGGTAGTAACAGAACGCCTCATCCTGTGATACTCGGTCGGACTCTTCGGGATGCATGGTAACTCCGGGGTAGACAACTAGTATGTCGTCTCGGTCGAGGACCGCTCCGATTCTTGAGGCAGTGTAGCGACTGTTACAGATGATATGTGGACAACGACGGGCTGGCTGCTTGAGTAGTGTTCTGTACGCGCTTCCACTCGGACCTGTAACAAGATCGTACTTGGCCTCGTGGTAATACGAGAACGCCGCACGATTCCGGAAGAAGACTGCAGCCTCCTGACCCTGATGGAAGAAGAGAACATCACATCGCTCCCTCACCGCTTTGCGTGCCAGGCGCGTGGATACCGCAATATCTCCAAGATAATCCGGTTTCAGGCTGGTTGTAGCCGAGTAGATTCGGCTCTGAGCACCGAGCTCACGCATGGCGCGATCTACTTCAATGACGAACCTTTCGGTGCCCCCACCAAAGGATAGGCGAGGGGCGATGTGAGCGATCTTCACCTACACCTCTCCCCAAGAACGCTCGTGCGGTGGGACTCCCTTTGGTGAATGTCTCAAAGAGCTATAGCCCTCCAAGTCCAACCAGTAGACCCAGGTTGAGGGCGATCGTGAAGATTGAAGTCAAAGCCAGCGTTCTGTCAGCGCGGCCTCTTCCACGCCACATGAGCAACAGGAGGATCATTGTCGAGGCGGTGACAGAGAGGGCGAAGATTTGCACTCCATAGCCCAAGGATTCAAGGAGCGGGACGACTGGATAACCGGAGTCCCCTGTCAAGAGATAACGCGAACCAACTGTGTAAGACATCATCAAGAAGGCTGTGCTTGTACCGAAGACAAGGCCGAAGACCCCAAGCCCATCTTTCTCCTTCAATGCAGCGTAGACCATAGCGAGGGCTAGAAGCCAGATCCACCCTGCGAGTATGTTAGAGAATAAGAGAAGAGCGGCACAACTTATTGCAGCAAAGGCGACGGTCGAAGCAGGCGTCATCTTGCCCCTTACAGAGGAGAGAGTGCCGACTGTCCAGACCACACCCACCAGAAAGGACAAGAGTCTCGGTCAACCCGGAAGCGGCCAATACAAGAAGGTACAACAGTAGCATTTCCGGCCAATAGACTACGACTAGTAGGAGAACAGCTGCCAGCCCTAATACGGAGTAGTACTTTTTCTCCACAGCTGTCCGCAGCAGAGTCAATGTGTATGGAATGAATCCAAGCAATTGCAGCATTCCTGAGAACACGAACGCGATTCCGGCTCTACCTGTTTTGCCTCGCATCAACCAGAAGACACCTAGCGCGATTAATGCAACCGAGGCAGCATCGTATTGCCCCCAGACTGTGGATATGTAGATGGCCAATGGGTTCAAGAGGTAGAAAGATGCCCAGACGAGGCCCTTGCCTCCTTTCCTGACGTTTAGCAAGACAAAGAAAACTAGGACATCCGCTGCGAGCGGAAACATCCGAATGAAGGCGCCCTCAACGATACCTTCCTGGTGAGTGGGGAGGAACACGTCGTGGAACCCGACGATCTGGAGAAGTGCATAGAACGAGTATGGAACCCAGTACAAGAAGAAGGTAAAGGGCAGAGTTGGACCGATAGACCCTGATGGAGACCCGTACTGGAACCAGCTCCTCGCTGAGCTGAGAAGGACATCCATGTCAAACCGATGGGCCACAATCGGCATGATTGCGATCCTGCACAGAAGCCCGACAGCCGCAACAGCAGCTATTGGCGCCTTACCAATTGGTTCCCGTCGGAAAAACCTCCAGAAAGTCAGCAGAGCAGCTGCCACAGGTATGGAAAAGAGAAACGTAAGGAGGTAAGCATAGTATGCTGCAAAAGTTTGAGCTGAAATCGCGTTGCTTGATTCTAGGTTGGGAAGGAAGATTAGATTGAGGGAATTGATTGACAAGCTTTGGATAACTCCCGTCTTTGCGATAAGAACGACGGAACTTCCAGAGGAAAGGAGAGTTTCAGAAAACGTACTCAGTATTTCGCTTGGGTAAAATGTGAACTCGTTGTATTGATTCAGTGAGTTGTATACGTAGGTGGACGGGCTAAGGGAGGAATAGACCCTAGACTCCTGCACGAAGAACATTTCGAGTATTGTCCCCGGGCTGGCTGTTACGGTAACACCAAGGTGGAGCTTGTCCAACCGCCATGATTCTCCAGCCTGGCCTGGAGTCCCCATGTCAACGTAGACCGCTCTGAATTCTCCATTGGAAGTTAGAGGAGTGAGTGCATCGGATAGAAACTCGTAACTGCCTATCGAGAGTGCAAAGTTCACGGCAGTGTTTGGAGCCGCTTCAATGTAGACTTCCAAGTAAGCGAGTAAATCCACGGAATGTCCAGTCGCGAGCAGTGCCTGATACATCACATTTGCTCTGATTGTTTCGACGCCTTTGCTCGGTCGATGGTCAAGAGGGGAGCCCTCCCACCAAACGTTATATGTGGTACCGTTAGTGTACTTCGAGTAGAATCTGAGTCCATAGCCCACGCCGGACGACGCGTTTAGGCGGACAGCAAGTATGGGGAAGGAACCGAGGGCAATGTCGACTCTCTTGAAGACAGCAACGGATGAGAACCCGTTTGTCGGCCGAAAGCCTCCCTTGATGGTTAGAGCCTCGCTGCTCGAAATGATATGACTGGTCACATTCTGACTTTCGTATCCGATGTACCATCCGGTAAAATTCTCTTGATAACCGACCGTCGACCCGGTGTCAGATTCGCCATAAGATATGGAAGCGCTCTTTGCATCGACAACTCGAATCGTCTGAGGATTGACAACTCCCCTCAGTCCCACGGTGAGGACTAGGGCAAGAACGAAGAGCGCGAGAATCGCAATCTTTGCGCGTTTCATAACGATTCCCAACCAAACTGCATGCTAAGCCAGCACATTCAATGCTCCTGCAAGAGACGTAACGGAATTATCAAGGGTGAAGTGGCTTAGCGCCCTTTCCCTTGCCCTTTGACCCATCGCCTTTCGGAGGTTCGTGTCTTCCAGCAGCAACCGTAGAGCAACGGCCATGTGTCTTACAGACGTGGAGTTGACCACGAGCCCAGTTTCTCCGTCGAGAACGAACTCTCTTGTCCCGCCGACAGCACCTACGACCGATGGCTTGCCAGCCAGAGCCCCTTCGACAGGCGTCATTCCGAACGGCTCAGACAAAGAAGAAACAGCGACGAACAAGCTCCTCTCGTATAGACGACAAAGCGCCTCGTCGTCCACTCTTGGGTAAAACTTGATCGAGAGGGAGAGTTTCTTTGCAAGAGCTCTGAGCGCACCTCCTTCTTGACCGTCACCTATCAAACATAGTGGCGGGGGATCGTCCAGCGTCGACATGGCCTTGAAGAGAGCGTGATGATTCTTGTTGGGTTGGAGGGCTCCCACAGCGAGGAGATATTCACCATTCTCGAAGTTGGGGTGAAACATGGATGAGGGGATACCGGAAGCAGGGTACACTACCGGTATCGGACCTTTGTATCCGAGGATCCGTCTCGTGATCTCCGCGGTATAGTTACTGTTCGCTATGACCATACCGCATCGCATGATGGTCATTCGATCTAAGACTCGAAGCAAGGCGGTGGTAAGGTTGTAGACTGGTCCTTTCAGGGCAAGCGTCGAGACAGGTCCGTAGAAGTGCTTCGCCGTCTGGTAAACGCTGGGACTAAACTGCCTGTAGTCTGCGCCTGTGAGTTGGCGCTCCCAAATGGCCCTCGTTAATTCACCTACATACATACACGTCTTGTAGCCGTACTTCAGCGCAATTCTGAGAGCGACCAAAGGCTCAACGTGGTGATGGATTAGTATGCAGTCGGCTTGTTCCATTTCTCGGACCGCACCGCCGGCACCAAGCCCGTAAGGAAGGTTCTTGACTTCAACGTTTTGGCGAAGAAGATCGACCCAGTTTGGGTCGAGGGTAGAAGTATCCGTGTAGAACTTGACATCGTAGCCTCTCTTAGAGAGGCCGACCGCGTGCATTATTGCCAGTCGTTCTGCGCCACCGCTCCTCCCGAAGGGATGGATGGCGATTGCGACTTTCATGATTTCTTCTCTTGAGCTCACTGTATGTTGATAGTCAACGTCCCTGAAAGCGATTTGTAGATGTCTGGCTGAAGGACTTGGAGGGTGCCGCTAGACATGGCGGAGTTGGGGGATGCTGTGATGATAACGGTATTCGGTGAAAGGCCACATGATGGAAAATCTGATTGTGAAAGCGTAAGAGCGCTTCCCAGGCTAGATGAAGTCGTTAGAGTAATCTTTCCAACGCTTGGGTTGCACTTGAATGACACGGTCTGACTTGTAGGAACTTGAGAGTTTGATCTGAGAGAAAGCGAAGTAATCGGGTTTCCGTTAGCGTCCTGCCAAGTGACCTGCATCGGTTGTTGGGATGACTGTTGCAATGTAGACGTGTATGCCAAGAGTCCTCCAACGACTGCAATGGCCACGGCCAACAGTACGAAGACTGCCACTGGAACCCTACTCCGGACCAAGTTCGGACGACCAAGTATGGATTGCGTGAATTAAGGGTTTTCCGGTTTATGAGATTCTAGTATATCTAAGGATTGCTAAAGGTTTAGCCGGAAAAGTTTCGATTGGCGCGATCCGTGAGTCGAGAGTCACATATTGGGGAGGGCATAGATTTCTACCCTTCGAACGTCCGGAAGTGCATGGAACAGAATGTTCCGATGTGGCTCAACAGGAATCTAGGAATTATGTAACGCTGGATAGTGTGGGAGGATCTGCGGTCTTTCCTCCGGTTGCCGTCCACGTCTGCCAAGAGGTTCCTGTGAGGACGTTGAAGTAGATGCCGTTGTCCAGCCCAGACACTTCTACCGCGATGTTCGCTCCGATTGTGGTCACCGCTATTCTATTGCTTGTAGCGCCGCCAGGACTGTCCCAACTAAGGCTCCAGACTCCTCCTGCCGTTCGTGAGGTATGCCAAATGCCATTGTCAAGTCCTCTTACAAGCAAGTGAAGCGTTCCCGATGCATCGAATACTAAAGTTGGAGCGCTTGTG
>VBBS01000066.1 GCA_005888745.1 Candidatus Bathyarchaeota archaeon
GTCAAACTTTCTCTGCGTGAAAGACCACAGCATCCTCGCCATCGAAGTTGAGAAAGTAGTCAAGAAGGTCCTGAGAAACTTGGAGGCTAAGGCGCTGGCAGACCCGCACCGGTATCGTGCTCTTTTGGACGAGGCGAGAAAGGACCTGACGAGGCTCAAACAGTCAGACCAGTTCTTCCCACACAAGCGTGAGTTCCAAGAACTTTCTATCGACGTGACCTCGCTCCAGCTACAGGAGATTACGGGAGGATACGGAGGCATCCGCTGCATGACCTGCGTCCTCAATCGAAAACCCTCGAACTAGGTTCAACGCATGAAAGTCTTGGTGAGTCTAGGAGGCAACGCCATTCTCAAACATGGCCAGAAAGGAACAGCGGAAGAGCAAGAGACGAATGTGCAGAACACTGCCAAGCACCTTGCAGCGATTCTCCGCAGAGGCGAGAGAGTCGCCATCACACATGGCAACGGCCCACAAGTTGGAAACATTCTGCTACAGAATGAGATCGCAAAAGATGCGTTGCCGCCGATGCCTCTGGATGTCTGCGGAGCCGAGAGCCAGGGAATGATAGGCTACATGCTCCAGCGAGCACTCCGCAGCGAGATAGAATCAGTGGGACAACACATCCCTGTTACGACAATAGTTTCCCAGACCCTCGTCGACCCGAAAGATCCAGCCTTCAAGAATCCTACAAAGCCCGTGGGACCATTCTACACTGAAACGGAAGCGCGACGCCTGCATGAATCGAAAGGATGGCATGTCGTCAGTGACAGTGGACGAGGCTATCGAAGAGTAGTTCCCTCTCCCACCCCCTTGGACATACTGGAGAAAGAGACGATAATTCGACTGTTCGAAACTGGGACGGTGGTGATTAGCGCCGGTGGAGGAGGAGTTCCAGTGATCAGAGACAAAGGTGGCAGAATCAGCGGGGTTGAGGCGGTTCTGGATAAAGATCGGACAGCTGCTCTGCTTGGCAAGATCCTCGGAGTGGAGACTCTCCTCATCCTGACAGACGTCGAGAAAGTGTCCATTAACTATGGGAAGCCGGATCAGGGCGCGCTGGACAGTATGAACGTGGAAGAGTGCAAGAAGTATCTCGCAGAAGGCCAGTTCCCTGCAGGCAGTATGGGTCCCAAGATCGAAAGCGCGGTCAGTTTCCTGTCGGGCTCTTCAGGGAGAAGAGTGGTTATTGCTTCTCTGGAAAAGGCCGAAGAGGCCCTCCAAGGAATCGCTGGGACAACAATTACGAAATAGAAAAAAGGTCCACGGTAATGTTGGTTTCGAGAAAATAACGACGCATCTGGCACTATGATCATGGATGCCTAGACTCTTGAGGCGCCAGATTTCTGGCCAGTGGAAAGTCCCTGCCAGTCTGGGCTTTCGAGTCCACCCTTGACGACCAGTACCGATCGAGGACATTTGTGCACGACTCTTTCGGAGACGCTGCCGAGCACGAGGCTACCGATATTGCCAAGCCCTCTACTGCCAACTATGACGATGTCGGCATTGACCTCCTCCGCGCACTCGCAAATCTTGTCGACAACATTACCCGATATGATCCGCGACTGGACCCTCACTCCAGCAGTACCATATCGGTACACTCCACCATTTCCCCCGTGCGGTTCGACTGCGAGACTATTGTCCGGAAAGTGTTTGAAAATCAATTCCCGATGAAAACTGGCAAGTCGATTCTGTTCCTCGACGATATTGAACTGCTTCATCGGGTCCGAACTGACCACACTAAGAACAACTAGGTCGTTCCTTAGCAGGACTGCCAGCTCAGCAGCTCGGCTCATCACATCATGAGCATGGTGAGATTGGTCGACAGCAGCGAGAATCGTCCTCATTTTTCGGGCAACCAGCTCTTCTGTTGGCGTGAATTATCTTTGTCATAACTAGGAAAAGCCCGCTGGAGTGACAGAATGACGTCTCAGACGGCAACAGCGACAGATCCACGCGTTGAGCGCGGAATGTTAGATCGAAAGACGGAGGCACTTACAGCCAAAACTGGCCTTCTTTCAGACGATTAAGCCAGCACGGGAGTTGCGAAATAGCAGGACCATATTGACAGCGAGGATCGCCTCAATCGCTTTGTCAGCGTAGGCAACCGCATCTAGACCCGTCCCTGTTTCCAACGCGACAGTTGCCCACACGGACCATAGAAATAGTGTGTAGGCGAAGACCGTGAGTTGCGAGAAATGCGGCTCTATGTTCGAAGCGATGACTAGGGCCGCGAAGATGTAGATTCCTCCCATTACATACCAGAGATTCTCGTAGAATCCAGCGAAAGAGTTTCCATAGTAGAGGTCGATCATGCCTGTGACGAGTAGTAGCGCGACGGCGCTCCATCTAAGCAACTTCAAGTCGTTCATAGCCTCCAAGTCGATCTTGATATGTTGGAAAATGGTCCGTTCATTCTCCTCGCCTGTTAACCGATTACCACCAAGTATCCGGTCATTGTGGGCTGGTGGTAGGCGCAATAGTAGCGGAAGGTCCCAGCCCAGCTTGCGGTGAATGTGATGGTGGCGTTCTGGCCTTGCGATAAGACAACGTTCCCTACATTCGGATATGTGCCGACAACTCCCTGTTGGGTCGCGTTTCCATAAACGGTTGCGTCAAACGTGTAAGGCGGATCCATCGTATACGTGTGGGCTTCACCAATATCCTCAATATTGACGTAGTGAATGACGACATGGTCTCCTTTGTCAACGGTGATCGTGTCCGGGACGAACGTGTCATGAGGGTGTCCATAGAACATCGATTCATCGAAGGGGACAGTGCCATCGAAGAGATAGAATATTCTCGTCGCAGGGGCGGAATAATGTACGACGTAACCTACACTTAGACCCACAACGGCACCACTGAATATTGCTATGAGTGCTGCTGCCACAAGCAATTTCGCCGATGAGAGCTTCCTGAATCCCGAACCGCTCATGAAAGAACATCAGGCGAACTGGATTTAAGACAGATTCTGAAATCAGTCATATTCAGCTACGTGCTTCAAAGTGGATATTTAGAGGACAGGTCCACAACAGGCAATGATTGTGCACTTTGAGATACACAATTTGATGCTGTGTCCTTGCGATCTAGTCCTCCCGCCACTTGAACAATCCTACAGCTAGAACGAAGACCACGAGGGCTCCCGCTAGAACGATTGCAGCATCGTACAGCATCTGAGACGTGTTGTTGTAGACCATCACCTGGTTTAGTCCGTCTATGACGTAGAATAGGGGCAGCACATGGGCGACGTTTTGGAGATATTGTGGCATCGTGTTGACAGGGAAGAATGTGCCGGAGAGAAACATCATCGGGAATGTGATCAGATTGCCGACGACCGCCGCCGATTCTACGCTCTTGGTCAGGGTTCCAACCAGCATTCCAAGGGAGACGAAGAAGAGGGGACCAATTACTAGGAACGGCAAGACCAGTGGCGTGATGCCAGCATGGGCCCCGAAGAGGGTGATTCCGACGAATGTCATCAGTAGGTAGGATATGATCGAAAGTAGGCTGTACCAGATTATCTTCGAGGTCAGCCACTCGCCCTTGGTGAGAGGTGTCAACGATAATTGCTTGAAGAGCTTCGTCTTCTTGTATTCTGAAGATATGTTGACCAGTGAGAACATTGGGCTAGTTAGAACAGTGAACCCGATGAGCCCGGGTACTAGAAAATCGATGTACTTGTAGGATTGGGACGCGATGGGGAGAGATTGAGTGCCGATTACAGGCATGCCGCCTGTGATTTGTAGATTGAAAGCATTGACTACCTCATTCACAGTCGCAATTACTATCCCGCTCGATGTGTCGGCTGGATTCGTATAGATCGTTACCTTCACCGGCTCCTTTGAAGTGTAGTTGGCCGAGAACCCCTTCGGTATCAGTATCCCTGCGGTTGCTGAGTGGCTGAGTAGATATTGGGAGAAGTTCGTCGAGTTGTCCACGAGCACAGTTCTCACCACGTTTGTGCTGTTCAGAGCAGTTACGAATCCACCGCTCGGGCTCGGAGATGGACTATCTTGGTTTTGGACGTAGACCTGTATTGGTCCGCTGCTTCCTGAAAAGATCGAGCCGAAGAGAAGGATCAGTATGATTGGGAAGACAAGTGAAAAGAAGAGGCCGATCTTATTTCTCAGATAACCACGGCTGAATATTTTGAGGTCAGAAAGAGTACGTTTCAGACTCGGCAATGCTATGCTCCTCGATGTGCCCGGTCTACTTGTTTGATCCCGCCGCCTTCCTCGATGGCGAATCCTACCAGTTTTATGAACACGTCTTCAAGACTATCCTTTCTAGTCTTGAGATCCGTCCAATCCAAGCCAGACGCTTCCATGCTCTCTAGGGCAACTAGGATGTCGTGTTTTTCGTGGATGCGCACGTTGACGAGGTTGTTACCATCATATCTTACATCCAAGCTCGTGTGCTGTCGAAGGTAATCCGCGAGCTTCTGGTCTCCACGAACCTCAAACCGCTCC
>VBBS01000067.1 GCA_005888745.1 Candidatus Bathyarchaeota archaeon
CCGTTGAACGAGAGGTCTTGCCTTGGTGGCAAGAGTTCCGCGTTCAGGAAGTTTCAAGCCAGCCTTCTGCCAGTCGTCAAGAAATCGCTTCAGACCAATGTCAGTAAGTGGATGCTTCACCATCTTTTCAAGGATATCAGGAGGCATTGTCGCAATATGAGCGCCTAATTTTGCAGCATCAACAACATGGACGGGGTGGCGGATACTTGCCACTAGAACTTGGGTTTCGATCTCGTAGTTTCGATATATCTGCAACGTATCTTCAATCACCTTCATTCCCTCATGTCCCGCATCGTCCAAGCGGCCTATGAATGGGCTAACATATGTGGCTCCTGCTTTTGCGGCAAGTAGGGCTTGATTGGGCGAGAAAACGAGCGTGACGTTTGTGTTGATTCCTTCTTTGCTGAGCGCCTTGACCGCAACCAAACCCGCACTCGTCATCGGACACTTGACAACCACATTGGGGCTTAGAGATGCCAGGTTGTGCGCTTCTTGCAACATCCCCTCGGTGTTCTGGCTCACGACCTCAAGGTTGACTGGCCCCTGTACGATTTGGAGAATTTCTGATACGAGCTCTAGAAAGTCTCTGTTCTCCTTTGCAATAAGTGTTGGATTGGTGGTGATACCATCAAGCACTCCCATGTCCGCGAAGGTTTTGATCGAGGCGACGTTGGCGGTGTCGAGGAATATTTTCAAAGATCGGTCATCTAGATTTGATTAGGTGTTTTGCCGCCCGGGCTATTTCCTTTGATGTCAGACCGTACTTAACCATAAGTTCTTCGTGCTCACCTGACTCTCCGAAAGTATCCCTGACTCCAACTCTCGTAATGGGAACCGGATATGATTCAGTGATGGCCTCGGCGACCGCTCCACCTAAACCACCGATGACATTCTGCTCCTCGGCAGTTACAAGGGTGCCTGTTTTCCGTGCAACTCGAACAATTGTCTCGGAATCCAGGGGCTTCACTGTGTGGGAGTCAACGACTTCCGCTGAGATGCCTGTCTTCGAGAGGGTTTCAGCAGCTTCCATTGCCTCGTTGACCATTATGCCACATGCTATGATGCCAATGTCGGATCCTTCCCTCAGTATCTTGGCTTTTCCGACCTCCACGTCTTTGGACGCTGAGTAGATCGTGGGGACGCTTGGCCTACTGAGACGGATGTAGAAGGGACCGAGAGTCCTGCATGCCTGGGCAACCAAGGATCTGGTGGAAGGAGCGTCTGCGGGGACGATAACATGCATTCGGGGCACAGCCCTCATCGTTGCTACATCCTCTATCGTTTGATGCGAAGCACCATCTGGCCCGACTGTCAATCCGCCATGGGAAGAAACGATCTTCACGTTGAGATTGGGATAGGCGATTGCGTTGCGAATCTGGTCTAGGCATTTGCCTGGCACAAAGGCTGCGTAGGTTGTGACAAAGGGTATCTTCCCGGCGAGCGCGAGCCCTGCCGCTATGCCCATCATGTTGGCCTCGGCGATTCCAACATTGAAGAACCGATCGGGGAAACGATCTCCGAACAAGCTGGTCTTAATGGACACCGACGTGTCTGCGCCAAGAACAACGACTCTAGAATCTTCCTGACCTAGCTCCAACAGAACCTCAGCGTACGCATCACGCATTGAAGCTAGCTGGACGAGCATTATGCTGGAACCTCTCTCCTAGTCCTTTGGGTGACGGCCCTCATATTCTGGAGTGCAGATTTAACATCACCTTTCCGAAAGATGGAAGCTCCCGCGACCAATACCGTAGCTCCTGCCTCAACTATTGTCGACGCATTCTCCTGGTCAACTCCTCCGTCAACTTCCACGTCAAGTCCTCCTGAGTCAGCGAGCTTTGCGACTTTCCTTACTTTGGGCAGAACGCTTGGCATGAACGCCTGACCTGGAAACCCGGGGTTGACAGAAAGGACGAGAACAACGTCAAACGGATTCGTTTCTCCCCTCAGCCAAGATGGAATAGAGGTAGACGGCTTCAGCGCAAGTCCCAATTTTTTGTCCTTCTGATGAATCTCCTTTGACAACCTGTGGAGAAGCGAGCGGCCGGCAGCCTCTGCATGCACCGTTATGATGTCTCCACCTGCGGAGAGAAAAGGCTCGTAGAATTTTTCCGGGTTCGTTATCATTAGGTGAATGTCGAGCGGGAGTCTCGTCACTTTGCGAATTGCCCTGACAGTGTCTGGTCCCAGACTTATGTTGGGAGCGAAGTGTCCATCTGTTACGTCTACGTGAATCATGTCTGCACCTGCTTCCTCCACCCTCCCGATCTCGCCCTTCAGGTCTGCGTGGTCAGCTGCGAGGATAGACGGTGCAATCTTGACCCCACTCATTCTTCCAACATCGTCTTTACGAGCTTACGGACGGTGTCTTTGTCCGGTGCTTTGCCGTGGTATGCGGGATCCCATTCCATGAAGGACACCCCTTTTCCTTTGACGGTATGGGCGATTATCACCGTTGGTCTGTTTCTCATGCTTTCCGCCTTTTCCAAGGCGTCGATGACCTGACGAAAGTCGAAACCGTCGACTTCCAAGACATGCCAATTGAACGCCTTCCACTTGTATCCTACAGGTTCCATCGGCATGATTTGTTCGGTTAAGCCGTCTTGCTGAATCCCGTTCCTGTCGACGATCGCGGTCAGATTGTCAAGTTTGAATTTCGGGGCAGCCATCGCCGCCTCCCAGGTCTCTCCCTCATCGAGCTCGCCGTCCCCGAGAAGCGCGTAGACTCGATAGTCTTTCTTGTCCACCTTTCCAGCGAGAGCCATACCTATGGCTGCAGAAAGACCAATTCCCAACGAGCCTCCAGGAAACTCTACGCCGGGGACCCTATGATCTGGGTGGCCTTGCAGACGGCTGTTGATCTTCCGAAGAGTCTTGAGCTCGCTGGTTGGAAGATAGCCTGCTTCTGCGAGCGTCGAATACAAGACCGGGGCAGCGTGTCCTTTAGACAGAACAAATCTGTCACGGTCGGGCCAATCTGGACGCTTAGGGTCATGCCGCATCTTGTAAAAGAACAGAGTGACAAGGATTTCGACAGCCGAAAGGCTCCCGCCCGGATGACCTGACTTTGCCTCCGCCACCATCTCAAGAATGTGGGCTCTGATCTTAGCGGCTTTCTGCAGAAGCATACCGATGGGAATTGACTGCTCTTCCATGATCAGTGGACCGGAACCTGAACTATCTGCTCTGCAAGCTCAAGTGTGGTGCTGGCTTGAGATCTAAGATCGTTCAGGTCTACAACGACAGTGCCAAGATTATCTGCATGCTGCGCTGCTGCTAGTCCGGCGAGCAAGACAGCTTCCCCAATTGGGGCCTCACTGACGATTGACATGGCTAGTACGGCTGTCATGCAGTCTCTTACGCCGACTGCGTTGAAGCCGGGCTTGGGACCTTTGAAGGGGGGGAAACTTGTGATATTCTTCTTCTCAAAGAGGATCATGCCCTGTTCGCTTCGAGTGAGGAGGAGGCTCTCGCACTCTAGCCGTGTCATGAGGTTGTGGCCCATATTTCTCAGTGAGGTATCATTGACCATGGAAACGCCAGTAGCTATCGTGGCCTCGCGCACGTTGGACTTTACCATCGAAACGCCCACGTAGTCGAGGTAATGCCGAACCTTCGGCTGAGCGACAACTTTCTTCTCCTGGACTCGGCACTCTTCGACGACATTGCTTATGAGTTCAGGAGTTATGACGCCTTTGTCATAGTCGGAGAAGACAACGCCGTCTGCATCCTCTAACAGGTCGTCCAGCGAGTAGAGGAATTGCTTCGTCACATGCGACTCAACGTCAGTCCGTGATTCCTTGTCAATTCTCAGGTACTGGCGATGGTTCAGAATGAACCGGGTTTTCAGGCTTGTCGGGCGGCTATTCACAACGGTGCCTGAGATGTCAACCCCTTTCTTCTCGAGCTCTTCTTGGATCCACTTCCCTGGCTCATCGTTTCCCACGACACCCAGCACTCGGACCTTCGCCCCGAGTGCGACCAGGTTGTTGGCGAGGTTCGCGGCCCCTCCGAGAACGAGTTCCTCGGAAACGAAATCCGCCACGGGGACGGGTGCTTCTCTCGAGAGTTTTCGGCCCTGAGACCGAACATAACGGTCGACCATCAAGTCCCCTAAGACCAAGATTGTCTTATCCCGAAAGCCGTCAATTATTCTCGTAGGATCGGAGACGGCCAGTGTCAACTAGGGCTCTAAGAAGAGCGAACCCTAGCGATGTTATTTAAGATTGTCAAAAATGGGAGTACATGCAGGAGGCCACGCGGGCCTAAATAGAGCGTTACTTGACGTCTTCAGCTCGCTTTACGAGCCGTACTCTACACATGACATGGTCTCCGTCTTTCACTCCGAAGATTTTCCGAATCTCCTCAGGAATCGTAATCCTTCCTCCGGCGATGACCTCAGCAAAGAAGGGAATGTCCTCCTCATCCACCTGAATTGGCAAAGCAATCGACGCGCAAACGGAAATATTCCGCCGGTGATATAACGTTTTGAGGTTCTGCCGGTTCCGTCACGTCTCCGGTTGGCTCGAGGACTTGGCTTGCTCTCATCGACTCTGAGGATTACCGTCGTCGTCGGATTCCCTTCACTGCTTCAACTGATAGCCATTGCGCCTCAGAGACGATTAGTCTCTTTTTGGCAGGGAAACGGTCTAACCTCAACCACCCCCTCACGCCTGTACCCTGGTAGCTAGGCCCGTTGCCAGGCAGGGATTTTACGATAGCCAACCAACCGGCTATCCCAGCTTAGACCCGTCACCTGGTCCAGGGTCAATCCCCTCATCCCCAGCGCGACAGGCTCATACGACGACCGCCCTGACCGGCATGGTATGTCCCTAACTGATATCCACTAGAGATTGCGAAAACTATTGGTACGCATCAACCGAAGACTCTACAAGTGATCGTTTTTTGACGGAACTCACATTAAGGACGAGAGTAACTAGAGATCGTTTCGATTGAAAACAATCGTAGACTCGGGTACTGAGGATCTCTCCAAGATGAATTTCGACGTTTCAGAGGAACAGAAGCTTGTCCTAGACGAAGTCGACCGGGCTTGCCGGGAACTCCGCCCGTTGGAGGACCAAGCGTACCTAGCGGGAAAGTTCAACGAGCATCTTATTCCCATTTTCAAGAAGGCCCAGCTTCTCGGGCTTCCAATATCGAGACGGTACGGTGAGGGCCAAGGGGCTGACATTCTCACCTATGCCCTAGCGTTGGAGAGGATTGGCCGAGAGGGAACGGGAGTCCGAACGTTTCTCTCCGGGCACGTCTCACTAGGCCAGTTGACGGTTCAGAAGTGGGGGAATGAAGATCAGAAACAGCGTTACCTTCCACAAGCGACAAGAGGAGAGAGAGTAATGTGTTTTGGGCTGACCGAGCCCACCGCGGGCAGCGATCCCACTTCGTTACGAACCTCGTACGAAGACAAAGGAACCCACTACCTCTTGAACGGAAGCAAAGCCTGGATCTCTAACGGCAGTATAGCGGACACCTCAGTGGTATTCGCATTCCCAAAAGGCAAGCATGATGGAATGTGCGCGTTCATAGTTGAGAAAACATTTGAAGGGTACTCAGCTCAACAACAGAAACACAAGCTAGGAATGCCAACCTCGGACACTGGCTCGATCTTCCTAGATAACTGCAGGGTTCCCAAAGAGAACCTACTTGGTCCCCTTGGAAAGGGCCTCGGTATAGCCTACTCTGGATTGATGAGTGGCAGACTCAGTGTTGCCGCAGGGTGTTTGGGAGTCATCGAGGACTGCATCACAGAAGCGGTAGACTACTCAAAGCAACGCATACAACACGGCAAACCGATCGGCAAACACCAGCTCGTCCAACGACACATTGGAATCATGTCAACGAATCTGGAGGCCGCTAAGAACCTCGTTTACAAAGCCGCACTACTCAAGCAACATAGCGACGAACAACATGAAAACAAAGAACTCCGAGAAAACGCCGACATTACCATCGCTCAAGCAAAATACTTCGCCTCCAACGCATCGTTTGACGCCGCCGACAGGACCGTCCAGATATTCGGCTCAAGCGGATACAGCTTCGAAACACGAGCACCCAGACATCTAGTTGACACTAGAGTCTGTCGAATCTATGAAGGAACAGACGAGATCATGATACAGAAGATCGCAGTAAACCTCCTCGGACAAGACTTCGAAGCATACCGCTAACTCTCCACTTAGGCCTGTAGTAATCACAACGCTAGTCCACTATGGACACTCCACTTTTGGGCAGACTTAATTTCGAGACCCCTAGATCCTAATCATAAGGCCACAACAGGGTACCTGCTTCTTCATGAGTTGATCACCAACGATCCAAATGTCCAGAAAAGCGTCAGTCATAGGGGCTCAGTTGGCCCTGAACATTTTCTTAGCCGCATGGCTCTCCAATGAATATATCCACAACAGATTCATGCAAGATTACCTAGTCAGCACGATTTCGACAATGAGCTTCGCCATACCAGTCGGGATACTTGCATTTGCCGCCATTGTAGGAGGCTCGTTCTCTGCCTACTCAAGAAGACACCATATCTCAACGGGACGCGTAGCACCCGGCCTCAAGACAGAAATGTTTGTGGGACCGGAGGAACCCGCGATTCTGGATACCTGCCCATTCTGCAGCGCGCCACTCAAGAATATCTCAGAGAACCGTTTCCAATGCAGGAAATGCCGTAGATACTTCAAGAAATAGCAGGCGCCCGTGTCCCCCAGGTTTAGAGCATAGAAAGTTTCTAAGCAAGCGTCGTCGATCCCGCTTCGAAAACGAAGCGGACACGGAACATGCAACTACCTACCGTCCTCCTTCACGAACCGCTGTTCGTTTTGGACAGGCATCCCGGGGATCTCGGGTGGACAACAACGAAAGTAAGACCGGGAATTACTGACGATGAAGTCGTCAAATCTCACAAGAGACAACAAGCACAATGTGGTAAGTCTCAACAACAAGCTGCTAAGTAGGTGCTGGTTATGGCTATCCCACCCGTTGACCTCGGGCTTGAAGTGCAAGCTAGACTCGTGCAAGAGTCTCTACAGAAGATCATAACTAGCCAAAAATGTACTTGAACAACGTGCAAGATCGCTGGGTGAGGCACTGCCTCTGAACGTAGAAAAAGACGAGGAGGATGCTTCTCTGTATCTTCAGGAAGCATGTTACTATCTGAAGAAAAAGGGTCTCACAATTGAACAGGTATCAAAGGCGCTTGAAATTTCGGAGCAAGAAGCAACAAGGCTTTGTCAACAATTCGAAGCCAGAAT
>VBBS01000048.1:0-7727 GCA_005888745.1 Candidatus Bathyarchaeota archaeon
GTCGTTCTATCTGAATGTCGCGAGATAGGTATTCCTTGGTCTTTGATTCGGCCTGAACTAATAATTCCTCGAAGTGCTTGTTCAGCGCCTTGATCTTTTCCTCGGCCGAGCGGAGTCTCTCCGTGGCTTGAAGCTCATCCTTCTTTCCGTCGTCGATCTTCTTGAGAATAATTTTCCTCTCGAGATAGAGATTCTTGCAGGTTGGGTCGTGGAGGAGTCGTTGTCGTTGACCTAGAAGATTTCGGCCTTTGCCTTGTTTTTGTGCGAGGTGTTGGGTTGTCGTTAGCTGGTCAAGCTGCACAACAACTCTGGTAGTCTTTCGATGGCTGAGTCCCATCTTGCCCGAGTCTAGAGCACTTTTGAGGTTGGTCAGAATGGGAGTGAGGTAGGGTCCTGAGTTTCGGGAGAGAAAGCTCCTGTACGGGGACTGAATATATTCGCCCAGCGCCTCTCTCTCTTCAGATCTTAGGGCGATTTCGCCTCGCTGGGAAAGGTCTCTGAGTTTTCGGAGGGGTCGTCGGAGATGGGTTAGTGTGTCTGTTCTGAACTCCCTACTTTCTTTGCGAAGCTCCTTCTCGATCTCCAGAACTTGTTTGAGAGAGTCGTTCGACGTAATCGTCTCCAGCTCGATGGAAAGCTGTTTGATTGCGGACGAGAGCCCTTCACGAGTTCGTTCAAGTTCGATACTCTCCTTCTTCTTCTCGTTCAGTTGCAGTCCGATCTGATGAATCGTCTCTACAGTGCTGGTGAGGGTCTTTGCGCGTTGGAGGTTTTCTCCGTCTCCCTCGAGGAACTGGGATATTTTCTCACCTACTTTGGCTATTCTCTCGACGACCCCTGAGAATGAGAGCATATCCAATAGGTATAGCCCGTGAATTTCTCTTTGGGTACTATTTCTGCTCTCTCTGAGAGACCGGGCGGTGTTGGAGAGGTTGTCCCGTAGAACCTTAAAGGAATCCCAGCTGACCTCCTGAGGGATCTGAATTTTTTCTATACTGGAGAGGGCGTCTCGGGCAACGCGTCCCACAACTCTAGCGGCTCGATAAGAGATTGGGTCTTTCTTGGTGGAAAGGTTTCCATCGGCCTTGCGAGAGAGTTCTTCAAAGAAACCTCGGGCTTCATCAAGTGCGCGGTGGGCGTCGTCAGAGAGTTTGCCCGCCTTGTTCTTCGTAGGGCGCAGAGCTTTCTCGAGTTCTCGATCCAGCCATGTGTCGTATTCGTCTACGCGGATTTTCAATTATCAGGGGACCAGGGGAGGATTCTTACCTAGTCTCCTCTCTCAGATTAATGACTATAGCGTCCATTGTTTGCTGAGCCTTTTCCTTCCTCTTACCCAGGTCGGATATCAGAGATTCATACAGTTCTCTAGCTATTCTTCCACTCCTGTACTGATTTCTAAGGTCTGCCGATGTGGTTCGTACTACTTGGATGTCCGCCTCCGCCCGCTCAAGCCTTCTGATCATGTCTTGGTATCGCGGATTTGCTTTTGATAATTGGTCTTTGATCGGAGCCAGGGTTCTGTCCAACTCGGCTATTCTCAAGTCGATAACTCGTCTTCTTCTCTTGAATTCATGGCGGTTAAGAGCTCCTCTTGAGAGGTCCTCGTCCATCTTTTCCGCTTCAAGTCGCATTGCTGATTTTTCATCATACAATTCTACGAACCTTCCAATGAGCTCGGATGGAGCGCCTGAGACTGCCACACCAGCGGTCCCGGTGGCGCCGACCGCGAGCACAATCGCCGCGATAGATCCCACGGCAAGTCCCGCCCATCCAAGGGCCGATAGGCTTGCCCAGAATGGATCAAGCTGGTAGTCCATTGTAAAAGAAAGGTTGGACATTGGCGTGACCGTGGAGACCTGCACGAGGATCTGGTTGCCTGACACTGTGAATGTTTGGCCTCTTAGAGAATCGAGGCGGAATCCCACCGGGGTCACTATTTTCATCTGTAAAAGCGGTTCGAAGAACTTGACGTTGTCGAGCAATCGGAAGCTCAGCTCGAATCGCCCTATTCCCTTTGATGTCAGGTAGGACTGAGTAGGGAGGGAATATGTGATTCTGGTCGAAGAGGAGCCTCCATTTTTCAGGGTTAAAAACCTCGGGGCGAAAGCTACCGCAGTCGTTCCATCGGGTGCAGTCGAGACGGTTAAGGTCGCTGTTGAGGGGATTATGTCGCTCGCTATAGCGCTCCGAACGTTCTTCGGAACAGGCAGAGCGATGCTGGTTAGGTCGTGGCCCTTGTTAGTAATGTCGTAAAAGTCTGTGACTTGAATCGAGCCGGTCTGCGCGAGGGTTATTGTCCGATTTGCGATGACATCTAGGATGCTCTGGGTAGTGCCTGTCGACGAGAACGTCATTGTGGCGATGGTCGTGTTGAATTTTTGAAGGGTTTTGGTTTGGGCCGTGAAGGTGACACTGGCGAAGGTCCCATCTACAGATGATACTTTCGGGGAAGGCCAGTCGCCGGTCTTGACTGAGAGTTGTGAGTTCGTAACGTTGTATGTCCCGTCTGTCAGAGGGAAGGGTTCGAACTCGAAGCTAAAGTTGCTTAAGGTTGAATTGAAGCTTAACAGGTCTGAGTACACGCTTGTGAGGTTGAAGTCGTAGGTGCCGGTCTTTGCAGAAGGAAATGCAATGTCCAGCTCGGAGTAGTTACCAACCAAGGGCAAGGGCAGGCTCTTCACCGTGGGTGGCGAGACCCTCAGCTGGTTCGATTGCGAGTCCACCGCCTGAGTAAATCGGAGTCGACTTGCCAGAGGAGAGGGTATTCCGAGGGTAATCTGGGATATTGGCGAAGCTCCACTCGTCAGATTGAACTGATCGCTGACAAAGGTCACGCCCCAACTGTTAGTCGTAATAGATCTGCTCACAGTAACGGTGCAACTGCTAAAAGTACAGTTGGTCTGAGCCAACGCCGAACCGGGAAGCTGGGTTGACAATAACGCCATCAATAGAAGTAAGAGTACGAAAGCCTTCATTTGCAGAAACCATCGTGCACCGTGAGACTTTCAACAGCTTTCGAAACACTACCTACTTATTGGTTCTGCTAACTCTTTGTTGGTTGAGTTAGCTTCGGAGCATCGACTCCGGGGATTACCGTAGGCGTCGGGTTCCCCTTCACGGCTTCAACTGCTCCGCCTTGCGCCGGGACTCGTTAACAATCATCCTGAACAACTCCAGCATGCCCAGAACCTCTCTAGATGGAACATAATGTTGCCAGACCGACTTAATAGCCAACACGATGAACGAAAAGAGCAAGAATCCCAATGTATATGTCAGAGAGGTATCCGACGAGAAATTAACGGAGCCGCATACAAGCACGAGACGCGGTCCAGGTATCGTTATGCGAACTATTCTTGTCACTGGCGCTGGGGGTAGCGCGGGGAACAATGTTTGCTGGAGCTTGCGCGTCAGCAATGACGGCAAGAACATTCTCCTCGACGGAACCGATGTGGACAAGACTAGCATCGAGCTCAACGGATGGATCGATAGGGCCTACACTCTTCCCTCTGCTACTAGCCCTCGATATGTTTCCCGCCTCAACCAGGTCATCAAGAAGGATAGTGTCGAGATGGTCTTTCCTCAACCTGACTCAGAAGTTGGTCGAATATCAAGAGATCGAGATCGGGTTCGCGCCTCCGTGTTTCTTCCAGATCATGAGGCCGTGAAGGTATGTCAGGACAAGTACGAAGCATTGTCTAGGTGGTTCAAGAAGGGACTTAGGAAAGAGCCGGTTGTTCTCTCGCCAAGTAGTCGCAGGACTCGGCAATCGGTTAGGAGACTTGCGTTTCCCTGTTGGGTGAGAGCGAGACATGGAGCGGGGGGAAGCCTCAGCTGTCTAGCCAGAACTTGGAGGAGCGTGGAACACTGGATAGAGTACCACTGGGGGGAAGGGCTGAAGACCGATTTCATTGTAGAAGAGTATCTCCCAAATCGAGACTTCTGTTTCATGTCGGTCTGGAACGACGGAAAGCTGGTGACCTCGATGGTTAGGGAGCGTCTGAGTTGGGTGGGACACCGAATTGTTGGGTCAGGTGGGACCTCCAAACTAAACCGGGTTGTACATTCGAACAAGGTAAACACGACCGCCTTAGAAGCGATCAGGGCCGTTTCCAAGAATCCTCACGGAATATTTTGTGTCGATCTAAAGGGAGACGCGAGCGGCGTTCCGCGTCCGACTGAGATCAACTGCCGGTTCACGACCAACGTTCACTATCTAACCCTGGCATCTTTGAAATTGGGTCATCCAGAGTGGAATTTTCCATGGCTGGCTGCGAGGATATGTCTGGGCGAGAGGATTCCATCGAGTAGGACTCTGAACGCATTGCCCGCGAACCTGTGGTTCACAAAGAATACTGACATGGGCTTCACAATGGTGGAAAAAGGGAAATGGCGGGCAGCAGACTACTCCTAGACAGGTTTTGCGGCCTCCTCTCTCTTCCTGTAGAAATACAAGCGGACTTGTCGGTCCCAGATGAAGAGCCAAGAAATCGACAAAACTAGCGCTATCATGGCTTTAACGGCTGCATCGAAATAGCGGCCGAGGCTTGGATCAAACTGTATGCGTAGAGGTGCTACGAGTAGGGCGAGTATTCCAAATCCAACTATCATCAGCCCCCACTGCGAAACGAATACCATGAGTTGCAAGGCAACAGCTCGCTGGTTCAGTCCTTTCACCCCATCAGAATCATAGTGATCAATGCCAGCGCTGCTGAGATCAGGTAGAGGCCAAATATCGTCGACACGATCTCAGACTCTTTCGCCGGTTGACCAACCAGCAGGGTCCTGACAAGAGTCAGCGGTGCTTTGGGATCTGATGAGGAGGCAAGACGGCCATCGTCGAGCAGTTTTGTTGGCTTTGCTGTCAGAGCTCTGTGCTCCGTGAACCTTTTGATTTTTGAAAGGAAGAAGAAGGAATTTTGGATGTTGGGAAACATGGCAACTATGCTCGCTATTTCAGTCCTACTGAGTATCGCGAGCGCGCCTAGTGCGGCTCCAACTGACAGTTGTCCCACGTTTCCAGCGAAGGCTCTGGATGGATACCTGTTGAAGTAGAAGAAGCCCAGAGCGGCGAAGAGTAGACCAGAGTAGAGGAAGACTGAGCTTGGAGCAGGGTTCGTGATTAGGACCCCTATCAGTAGGGCGGCGGAGACAATCGAGACGCCTCCCGCCATGGTTCCATTCAAGGGGTCGAGCATGTTCGTCGTGTTCGAGGTCACTGAGATGGCCACCGGTATGGCCAATGGATAGATGACCGGCAAATGGAAGACTCCGAAGATAGGAACTTGCAGTGTGGGGTTGTACACTTGATTAGGGTAGAGCAATCCGAGGGCTACTATTGGTAGGCCGCAGAGAAGAGTCAGTAGCGGCTTGTAGATACCTCTCATCTTTAGCCGGTCATCCAGGGCCCCTACGACCGCTGCAGAACCAACGACCAGGGAGAAGGCGAGCATCATCAGCGAGTTTCCCCCGCCGATGAGAACGTAAACCGCTGACAAGAGTATCAGCGTGAAAGGTATTGAGACCCCGCACATCTCAGGGATCAGTGGTTTGCTCACCTTGTGGACGTCTATTCCAACAATTCCGCTTCTTGCGTTCACACGCATGAAGAAGCGGGTGAGAACCAGGGAAACCGGGAAGGCTACAATTGCAAGCAGGACGGCGGTGGTGACGTCCCACCCGCTGGGAAGCATGACGGCGAGTGAATGTAGCCGATTATAAAAGAAATGATTTTCCCCCCGGGGCGAAGGATTATCAGTAGTTGGGAGCGGACCGCGTTTCAGAATTCAGATGGCGACGTTCGACCATCCTTTTCTCCCTAACGCGGGTCCACCGATTCGGAAGATGATGCTGGATGCGATCGGAGTTGCCTCCATCGAAGAGCTTTACTCTGACATTCCAGCTCAGGTTCGCACAAACCATCCATTGAAGGTCGACTGGCTTCCCTCAGAGCAAGAAGTCAAGAGTCACCTCGAGCGCGTGTTGGCCGAGAACAAGTCTGCAAGTGACATGCCAATATTCCTCGGGGGAGGCATCTACAACCACTATCTTCCCGCTGCAGTCAAAGCTATTCTCGGACGGACCGAATTCCAGACCTCGTACACTCCCTATCAGGCGGAAATTTCCCAAGGACTCCTCCAGTCTCTCTTCGAGTTCCAGTCCATGATCGCCGACCTCACACAGATGGACGCTGTCAACTCATCGCTCTACGATGGGTCAACAGCCCTCGGCGAGGCGGCCCGGATGGCCTCAAGGGCTACCGGAAGGAAGAAGATTCTCGTGCCACGCAGCCTGCACCCTGCCAAGCTTTCAGTTCTGAAAAACTACACTGAGCCTGCGGGCATCGGACTTGAAACCTTCATGTACGACAAGGAGACCGGCGGAGTTAGTTCTGCTGACTTGCAATCGAAAGTCGACAGAGACACTGCTGCGGTATATTGCGAAGTCCCATCCTTCTTCGGAATTCTTGACCAAGAAGTCGCCAACGTTCCTTCGATATGCCATTCGAGGGGCGCTCTGTCAATAGTTGGCTTTGATCCGATATCTCTTGGAGGACTGAAGCCTCCGGGCGAGTACGGAGCGGACATTGTGATCGCTGAGGGGCAGTCGATATCGACTGAGATGAACTTCGGTGGACCGGCTCTGGGAATCATCGGGTGTCGAGGAGAGAACCTCATACGCCAACTACCAGGCAGACTGATCGGTATGACCACCACCCTCGACGGAAAAGAGAAAGCGTTCAGTATGGTTCTTCAAACCAGAGAGCAACACATTCGCCGAGAGAAGGCCACATCCAACATCTGCACAAACGAGGCTCTCTTCGCGATTGGAGCAGCTGCTTACCTCTCACTTTTAGGGCCTAAGGGCCTCCGCCAACTCTTCGAAAGCATTCTCGTCAAGACGAGCTATGCGATCAAGATGCTTAGTGAGTTACCTGGCGTCGTGGTTCCCCGCTTCACGAGCCCACACTATCAAGAGTTTGTTGCCTCGTTCAAGGGAACAAAGGGAACTCTGGCCAGATTGAACAAGTCATTGCTCAGCAACGGAGTTCATGGCGGCAAGAGCCTTGTCAAGGACTTCCCAGAACTGGGCGAGAGTGCACTATTCTGCGTAACAGAAACTCACAGCGCAGAAGCCATCGACAAGCTTCGGCTCCTCATCGAAAAGCTCCAGGAAGCCTAGCGTATGTTTCACCAGGCAAAGTGGGACGAACCACTAATCATAGAGAGATCGGCCAGTGGAAAGAGAGGCCATAATCCCGTGAAACCGAGCGACATCGAGCGTAAGGTCGTTGGGCAAAACGTCTGGAATAGCGTTCCAAGTGCTCTGCTGAGAAATGGCCTGCCTCCGTTGCCTGAGGTTTCAGAACCGGAAGTAGTTCGCCACTACACGCGTCTCTCGCAGGAGAACTTTGCGGTCGACCTAGGAATCTATCCTCTGGGCAGTTGTACGATGAAGTACAATCCGAAAGTCTCCGAAGCGATAGCCTCGAATTCCAAGCTGGAGAAGATCCATCCGGAACAGGACGAGTCGACGGTGCAGGGAATTCTAGGTCTGCTCTACCAGTTGGACAAGTTCCTAGCGGAGATTACCGGGATGAGTCGGATGTCTCTCCAACCTGTCGCTGGAGCTGCTGGAGAATACCTTGGCGCTCTCATCATGCGTGCCTACCACAGATCCAAGGGAGAACTGGAGCAACGACGCGAAATGATAATTCCCGATTCCGCCCA
>VBBS01000048.1:7736-15573 GCA_005888745.1 Candidatus Bathyarchaeota archaeon
ATTCAACGTTGTTGTCGTCCCTTCGAACAGTGAAGGCATGGTTGACCTTGAGGCTCTCCGAAAGGAAGTAGGTCCTAGAACGGCTGGTCTAATGATCACGAACCCGAATACCCTCGGAATTTTCGAGAAGAATGTTCTCCAAATTGCAAAAGCCGTTCATGACGCAGGGGGTCTGCTGTACTATGACGGAGCGAACTTCAACGCGATTCTCGGGATGGTTCGGCCGGGAGACATGGGCTTCGACATCGTTCATCTCAATCTTCACAAGACCTTCGCGACTCCTCACGGAGGTGGTGGACCGGGCGCTGGACCAGTGGGCGTTAGAAAGGATCTGGAACAATTCTTGCCTGTTCCACTGGTTAATTTTGACGGAACGAAGTACTTCTTCGACTCCGATGTTCCCCACTCTGTAGGAAAGGTCACAGCGTTTCACGGCAACATTGGTGTATTGGTTAGAGCGTATGCTTACATCCTGAGTCTTGGCCCTGATGGGCTCAAGGCCGTGGCTGAAACTGCGGTATTGAACACCAACTATGTCCTCGCCAAGGTTCTCGAGCGCAGCAAGTTCGAACTTCCGTTCAGCAGACAGAGGAAACACGAATTCGTTCTAAGTGCTAAGAAGATCAGCGAGCAGACCGGTGTCAGAGCGTTGGATATTGGGAAGAGGATGCTGGATTTGGGACTTCATTCGCCCACTGTCTATTTTCCGCAGATTGTAGAGGAGGCAATGATGATAGAAGCGCCCGAAACCGAGAGTCTCCGAGACCTCGACGAGCTTGTAGAAGCATTCATCAAGCTGGGAAAGGAGGCTGAAACTGATCCCGAACGATTACGAAGTGCTCCCCACAACACCTCTGTCGGAAGAATCGATGAGGTCAAAGCATCACATCCCAAGACTCTTACCCTTAGGTGGAACAATCCTAAGGCCCGGAACCAAACGTCGTGACGCTTCATGAGTTCTCTGGGAGACTCTCAGCCTCATGACATGTCCGCCTCACACAGAGAAGGTTCAGCACGAACAGACTTGACTGGTTCGGCAAGCGACTCATAGGTGTACTTATTAGCTCAACAGATCCAAACTACCATTTCGTATTACGATTTGAATACGCTCTGCCTAATTCTATGATATATGATCGTTCCGTTCCCAACTGTACTGATCGATTTTGTCTACAGAAGAAATCTCTTCCGACGAGAGACTCGCCAGTCCCGCCCTAAGAGTCTCCGTTGTTGGAATAGGAGGCGCGGGGAACAATCTGTTGAGTCATGCGATAGGGGGAGGAGTTAGCCCAAGCCGTTGCGTTGCAGTCAATACGGATAGAGGACAACTTTCCCGATCTTTAGCGAGGAACAAGGTCTTCCTAGATCAAGCGGTTAGCTCAATAGGTGCAAAGGTCGTGACAAAGCGAGACGACCAGAGAGCATTTCAGTCCGCTGCTCACCGAGTTACAAGTTACACCGACGGTTCTGACTTCACAATTGTTGTCACGGGCCTAGGTGGAGGCACCGGCACGGAAAGTGCCCCAGTCATAGCTCAAAGATCAAGGACCCCAGTTCGTCCGGTCGTATCTGTCGTTGCGATTCCATTCATCCATGAGAGAGAACGTCGATTCATAGCTCTGCGAGGGCTCAAGAGAATGGTCGAAGCATGCGACTGCACCATCGTCATAGACAATGGTCTTGACCGAGGCTATCTGAGCGCGGCCTCCAGAACCACTGACGAGACGGCGAGTATCGCGGTCCGGAGTCTCACAGAGCTCTTGTCAGGGGCGGAAGACGTCGAAGCGAGAGATATTCTAGAGGTTCTCGCGAAAGGAGACATTGCTACAGTATGCAACTTTACACTTAGATCAGGAGACACGCTTCAATCCGCTGTTATTCAGGCCTTGCGAACGCCATCGGCGAAACTGCCTCTGAAACAGGCCAAGGGAGCGCTACTTCTCTATCGAGGACCCGCGACACTCAGCACTGCCCAGTTTGCCCAGGCATACGATGCGCTGGTCTCCCTGGTTGGATCTGATCTAGCTTTCATCCATGGAAGCATATACACCCAGTCAGAGCCGTCGGTATGTCTGTTCCTAACGGGCTACACGTACGGAACCACGCTAAACGGGTTCATTGAGTTCGTCGAGCTCTACGATGCCGAATACGGCCAAGAAGAAGCGGGTAATCTCACAACGATTTCAATTCCATTATACCAAATGGAACAGATTCAAAACCAGCGAGACTAACTCTGCTCCTTCCTCCCAAGGAACATCTTTCGAAGTCGTTCGGTCGCACGAACCGGACGCCCGACGGGATTCACTGATCCGGATCTCAGCGCAGCCAATACTGATCCAACATCTTTCGATCCGCTTTCCATCTCACTGTAGGCTCTTCCGATGGTCTGAGGAATGTGCGAATCGCTGCCGGCAGTCATAGGATAGTTTTCTTTCTCAGAGAATTTTCGGGCTCGCTTCCAGGTAATGGAATGGAGGAAGCTGGAGGAATTGATCACCTCGATCGCATCGGGACGAACTGTCAGAAGATGAGGTCTCACGCTCGATCGCAACAGGTCGTACGGATGTGGAATGATCGAGATCCCGTTGAGATCCCGGATCCTTCGGATAGTATCGTCTGCTGAGAGTCCTCGTGGAACGGCCTCCGACACACCGAGACCGATCACGTGTCCGTCTCGCGTTGATATCTCGATTCCTGGGAGAATCACAAGTTCGTCGCTTGAATCACGAGCGAGAATGTTGTGATCGGTTATTGCCAGACCGTCGAGTCCACGATCTCTGCAAATGTTTTCCAGTTGTTCAGGTAACGTGAATGCATCACTCGATCTGCTAGTGTGCACATGCAGGTCAAGCTTCAGCTTCAATTGGAGCCCTGCTTCTGATACTCTCCAATCCAGCTCGAAGCTTCTCAGCAGTGACCTTGTGGAACAAGGGTTGGAGGGATCGAATCCTCGTTCCAGGCTTTATTATCGTCCGTCCTGCTGATCTCCACGGAAGTTTGGCCTTTCCCGTCATGCTAAGACAGATCTTCTTGGAGGCTGAAGGCAAGAACGGCTGGAGAAGTATGCCGAGACTAGCTACGATCTGTAACGAGACTCCGAGGGTTTCGCCTGCAGCTTGAGCATCTGTTTTGTATAGTCGCCATGGTTCGTGCTCGTTGAGGTAACGGTTTCCTTCTCTTGCGAGTTCGACGACTTGCTCTAGTCCCTCTTTCAACTTGAAGTGTCCAAGTTTTTCATCAACCTTTGGGAAGGTGTCCTTCAGACTTGCCAGTATCTTCGTGTGCTGCTCCTTGTTTGCCGAATATTTCGGGACCTTTCCTTTGTAGTATGTTTGGATGAATGACGTGGTTCGATGAACAAAGTTCCCTAGAACATCGTTTAGCTCAGTGTTGATTTTTCTCTCGAACTCGTCCCAGGTGAAGTTAGTATCTTTCTGTTCAGGTCGCAGGCTGATCAAAGCGTAACGCCAGTATTCTGGCCCCTCGAGTTCGATAGCCTCGTCCATCCATATGCCGATCTTTCTGCTTCTGGAGAATTTCTGCCCTTCGAGTTGTATGTACTCTGTCGAGGCGACTTCCCAGGGCAGATCATAATTCTCCTTTGTAGCTAGGAGCAACCCTGGGAAGATTACAACGTGAAATGGAATGTTGTCTTTTCCAATAAAGTGGACGTTGCGGCTTTCAGGGTCAAACCAGAACTTCTTCCAAAGGGATGGCTGCTTCCTTTTTTCCGCCCATTCTTTTGTCGCAGAAACGTATCCAAGGACAGCTTCCATCCAGACGTAGNNNNACGGCGCGGGTATTCCCCATGCGTTGTCGCGTGTTAGCGAGCGGGGCTTGAGCCCGTCTCTTATCCAGCCAAGGCTGAAGTTTCGTGCGTTTTCGGGAAAATTGGGGTTTGTTTCAATGTACTGTCGGAGGGATTCGGAAAGTTTGGGAAGGTCGAAGAACCAGTGTTCAGACTCTTTCTGGATTGGGGTTGAGTGATCGAGGGCGCAGCGTGGGTTGATCAGGTCTTTAGGGTCGAGGACCCTTCCGCAGTTATCGCATTGGTCCCCGCGTGCGTTTGGGTTGTGGCAGTAGGGACATTCTCCTTCGACGAAACGGTCTGGGAGAAAGCGCTTGTCATTGAGGCAGTAGAGCTGGGTTATCTTCTGGCTGTAAACGAAGCCGTTCTTCTCAACTTTGAGGTAGAAGTCTCGGACGAACTTTTTGTGGACTGGGCTTTCGGTTCGGGTATAATTGTCGAATTCTATCTGGAACGACTTCAGTAGCCGGACGATGAGTTTATGGTACTTGTCGGTTACCTGGCGCGGTGGCACGCCCAGCTTGATGGCTTCCACCTCGATGGGAGTGCCGTGTTCGTCACTCCCGCTGACCATGACGACGTCTTCGCCTTTTAGTCGAAGGTAGCGTGCGTAAACGTCCGCGGATAGTAGCTGGGTGAAGGTTCCGAGATGGGGACGGTCGTTGACATAAGGCCATCCACAGCAGACTACCCATCTTCCCAGTTTTTCCACCTTGTTCAGAATGGAATTCGCGTTTTGCCGTCTGGATTGTGATAAGGGTTTGTAGAATGGGCTGTTGGAAACGGTGGTGCTGTCAACTCATTGGTCGCTGGTGGGTCGTAGCTTCGGTCATCTATTGCTTATGTTCGAGGAATGATCTACCATGCGTTAAGGCATTCGTCGTAGGAGACTGTCGCGTTGGGATGAGGGGAGTGAGTCCGACCACGTGACGGGTCTGAACCGGGAGAAATGGTTGGTTGGCCACTGTAGAATCCTTGCCTGGCAATGGCCAAGCTACCAGCTACACGCGCGAGGGGGCGGTTGAGGCTCGACCGTTCCCTGCCGAAATGGGACTACGTGTCTCTGAGGCGCAAGGGCTCTCAGGTGAAGCAATGAAGGGGAACCCGACGACGGTAATCCTCAGAGTCCATGAGAGCAAGCCAAGTCTTCGAACAATCAAAGACTTGACAGAACCGAAACGGTTGAAATACTAGGAAGGGGGACATTGTAAAGTAGGGTCACCGCATCGGATAACTATGATCAATTGCTTGACAGAGCACTGGCAGGCATCACGAAGCCTGGCTCGACAGGGGAGCGGTTCGAGCTTCCCATCGCATCCGTATCGGTGATTGGGGCCAGGACGATCGTTCATAACTTCGCTGATGTCTCAGACCGTCTGAACAGAGACCCGCTTCACATTCTGAAATACCTGGCCAAAGAGATGGCTACTGCAGGCTCCTTCGAGGGTGGGAAGGGCTACTTCCAAGGCAAGTTTTCCAGGGAAACCATCAACCGGTTGGTGGGTGCCTACTCGAACAGATTCGTAATCTGCCCTGTCTGTCACAGACCCGATACCAGGGTCGAGCGGAGAGACCGTTTGTCGTTCCTTGTCTGCGAGGCGTGCGGTGCACGCTCGTCGATTCTGACAACGTAGAGGCCTACATCTTGGGCCTCGTCTATGCCCGGTCATACAAGACAGAGAAGGGTACGATGGTGGCTTGCTGCGATAAGGAGTTGCTCGGAAAAATATTTCGAGAAGGCAAGTTGAAACTCTCGTTGCAGACCAACTTCTACGGAAACGCGACCGTGGACCTTTTGGAGGCACTTGTGTTACTGGACAGAGCCGACATCCTCAACCTTGTTGGCGAAAACATTGTCCAAGCAGCGATCGAGCGGGGCTTAGTTCATCCTCACGCCGTAATATCGATCGCGGGGGTCCCGCATGTGCAAGTCATGAAGCTCTAGATCATGTTCTCTAGTTCATCGGTTTAGAAAATCGGGGAAGGCTTATTGGATTAATCGATGGCGAGAGTCGATTGTAGCCCGGTGGTGTAGCGGACTAGCAAGGGCGTATATGCCCGGCCAGTGACGGGCTTTGGACCGTTACCATAGGGAAGAAACCCGTCGACGGGAGTTCGAATCTCCCCCGGGCTACCATTGAATGTTCGCGAGATTATGCTGGGAGGGATCTGTCTTGCCAGCGGCAGGCTTCTCGTCAAGATTTCCCGTCGTCAAGAACAGGTGGAGTGTATCGTGTTGCAGTAGAAAGCGATACCGAGGTAATACGCGGGGATCAATGCGACCATCGAGCTGATGAGTGCGACAAAGCCGAGAATGTCTCTCCGTTCATCGTTCAAAGGCAGAATGAAGAGACAGAGAGCTGAGATGAGGGAAACTAGGAAGGATGACGAGAGAAGTGCGAGGAATATCAGTGCCGACGGGTCCAGGAAGGAAAGGGACCCTTGAGAGAGTGCAGTAGATAGTAGAATAATTTCAGCGACTGTCCCTGTGCCTCCTACTACCAGGCCCAGTAGCGAAGTTGCCTTGATGAGCCTTCTCAGCTCCAGCCATCTCAGCCTTGGAACGTCAGATCCTCTCGCATCAGGCCTTGCACGTTCTTCGGGTAAAGTCTATCCTCTAAATTTCGCGGGCCCAGATGGTAAGGATAGCTTGGAGCCATAGATTGTCCACCGCGAGTACTAACCGGGCAACTAACAGGTCTGGCCGCTGGGAATAGTCGGATCGGTTATCATGCGATAGGCGCATCCATCAGCTTGTAAGCTTGCGGGCTACCAGTGGACCTCCACGACTGTATACTAGATTCGCGAAGATCCCCGGCCGGGTTCAGAATCGAGCTGGTCGAACCGGAAGTCTTGTCTAAGTCACGTTAGTAGACTGACCGGAACGGATGTCTCCAGTCGTCCAGCTATCTAAGTGGTCGTATCAAGATCGTTTCACCCAACGTATTTCCCCTTTCTGCAACACGTGGTAAGGCTGGAGGTAAGAAATCAAAAAATGTCGTCAAGAACAACCGTCGAATACCCAAACATTCCGTCGATACTAGCTCTCGTAGGAGGCGCTTTGATAGTACTCTTTGACATATTCCTCCTGACCATCAGCATAGTCATACTGCCACATCTCAACTACGCCAACTTCACTACGCCACGTGGCTACACAGGCAGTCCTGGCTCTCTCGCCGCAGGCTTCGTCGGAGCAATCGCAGTATTCGGCCTCATCTGTGGCATCATCGTCACAATGTCTGCTGTACTGCTGCGCCTAAAATCCAACCAGCGACAGACGTGGGGCATACTGGTACTGGTCTTCAGCATCCTAGGCTTCTTCGGCTTCGGAGGCTTCATCGTCGGATCAGTTCTGGGAATAGTTGGCGGAATAATGACCCTCAGATGGAAACCACCACCGACAGCACCAACAACACCCCCGCAATAGGGAGAACCGATCGGACTAGCGCGACGGAGAAGGTGATGCGAAGACATGGAGAAACTACAGATCCTCCTGATAATGCTCGTATCGGCTGCAGGCGGACTCGCAGTCTCGGGATACATCCTCGCGCTAATCCTAACCCCCACAGAATCACCCGTGGAAGTTCTCTCTCAACTTCTCACGAAAGGATTCCCAGCCACCTTTCCATTTCTGGTGTTGTTTTCCTCGCTTCTATTTCTCTGCACAGTACTAGCCAGCATGGTTGGGGTCATCTATTTCCTGGTACTGCCTGAGATGAAAAACCATTACGCACCCGGCAACGGTAACGGGAAAGAAAACACGGCCATGGTCCTGAAAACTCTTAAGCCTGAAGAAAGAAGCATCGTCTATGTTCTAGATGTCCACGGAGGCACGTACTTGCAAAAGTACATCACGAAGGAGGCGGGTCTATCACGATTGAAAACGCACAGAGTGGTCGCAGCGTTGTCAGAACGGGGAATCGTCGAAGTTGAGAAGTACGGAAACACAAACCAGGTAAGGCTTGCGAAGTGGTTCCATGATGGGATGCATCAACCATGAAACCTGGAGCGTTGGTATTTCGCTATGTACCT
>VBBS01000048.1:15579-31530 GCA_005888745.1 Candidatus Bathyarchaeota archaeon
ACCGGTGGCTTTTCTTCCAGGCGTCTCTGACCAACCGTCACCCTTTCACTAGCTGTCCCATTAGAAAGAAAGTGCTCATCACTTTGGCTTAGCCGGGTGTTTCGAGTCGTTTTCGCACTACCAGATACCAGTCAGCGTCGCGGTGTGTTACGAAGCCAGCTTTGAGATACATTGACAGCGGGCCTGGAAAATTGTAAGCAGCTGACCGTGGCTTCTTGACCGGGTAAGCTTCAGCGAACTCTATTCCTTTTTGGGAAAATTTCTTGCATGCAGCCTTCAGTAGGTGGGAAGCGACTCCCTGGTTGCGATGGGTAGAGGCTATTACGAAGCAGACTATTGAACCGACTTTCTCATATTTATCGGGACCGGGGCTCATCAGCCACTGGACTCCGGGGTAGCTGCTGCGAGGGGCCGCGTTACACCAGCCAACGGGCTTTCCATTATCGTAGGCGAGGAATCCGTGCATCCTATCCTCATCGATGAGGCTTGAGGCCTGGAGACGACTCTCAGCTTTTCCCTTGTTGTTTGTGAAATGATAGGCTGAACAGTAACAGTCAGACCAATCAGGATTGTCTGCGAATGCAATACTATCGAAGAACATTAGGAAGTCGTCTCTCAGAGACGGAGCTAGTTCCTTGACGACTATCTCCCTCATGGGAGATCGTGATCGCGTGTTCTTCGATATCTGCTTTCTTCCGGCGTTGGCAAGGACGTAGAAGTGTCCGACAAAACTGGTCTGCCCTGTTAAAGGTACGCTGGAAGAAGGGGCGGGAATAGGACCCTCGCCCTGCTCACGTATGTTGTGGTTCCGGAATGAAAAACTCCAGCGAGGGAAAATGTCTGTTTACTAACCGGGGCTCTCTGTTTCTGGTCCAGCAACGTAGCTGGGCGGCAATCTCTCACCCATCCGATTCCGCGATATTCTTCCGCGGTTGCGCGTCTTTCGGATTACAAACTGCGCGTCCCTCGCGGGTCTCTGGGTCATCATGAGTGGGTGAGTAGGCTTCCCGGTTCCGAAGCTCATTCGCGTCATCTTCGATTGACTGCTCTCGGCCTTCCTTGAGCGTCGTCGGCCTTGAAGGAAAAGCGATGTCAATAGGCCTGTCAGCCCGGCTAAGCCAATCTCGATCTGAAGGTTCGAAACGCTGAGCTTGATGCCGGCTTGAATGTATCCCGGGAGGGAGGCATAGTGGAAGTACTTGAGAAGAGTCCAACTGGAGAATAGAATCGCCGAGATAAATAATGTGAGCATTAGTGTTCTGACGATGGCTGGTGTTCTGGCAGGTCGGGTTTCTCTTGAATCGGTTTCCGCCATTCTTACTCAGCTGTCACAGGTAGGAATATCCGACCGTGCAGATATTGGCAATTCGTAACCGCGCGTTAGAGGGGCAAAGTATCAGAGAGATGTTCTCTTCTGGGTGTTTGACCGAGATTCACTGGTCTTTGGTCGACGAAAACGGGTCCAGAGGCTAAGCAGTCTTTAGCTTTTCCCGATAATGCTCACGTAGCTTCACGATCTTCGGCGCAATTACAACCTGACAGTATGGTTGTCTCGTGTTGTTCTTGAAATATTCCTGATGATAATCTTCAGCCTTGTAGAACGCCTTGAACGGCACAACCTCAGTCACGACTGGTTTCTTCCAGATTTTCGAAGCGTTAGTTTCCTTGACAACCTCCTTCGCCACAGCCTCTTGTTCCGGATTGTGGTAGAAGATCGCTGATCTGTATTGGGTTCCGACATCCGCTCCCTGACGGTTCAGTGTAGTCGGGTCGTGCGTCGTGAAGAAGATCTGCAAGATCTCTTTGAAGGAGATCTGCTTGGGATTGAAGGTGATCTGGATCGATTCGGCGTGTCCTGTAGTTCCAGTGCAGACATCCTCGTAAGATGGATTCGGAACTTTTCCTCCGGAATAGCCTGATTCAACCTTCTCTACTCCTTTCAATTGATCGAAGATGGCCTCTGTACACCAGAAGCATCCTCCACCTAGAGTGGCCACTTCTCGATCTTTACCAGAGGTCTGTTGTGAATCCATAATCGCGTCTTCTGCCTAGTTCTTTCTAGTCCATGGAGGTTCTGATACTGGAAAAGTTCGTCCAGAGCTTTGTCTCTCGATCATCCAGTTCGGGTACTGAATCCGGTGTCTCGTAAGTTCGTCTAGTTTTCCAACCTGGTCGCTTGAAAGATTGACGTCCAGTGCACCTAGGTTCTCCTCGAATTGTTCCATGGTCTTCGCTCCTACAAGGACGATGTGTCCCTTCGACAGCAACCAGGAAAGAGCTATTTGGGCCGGAGTCGCATCCTGTTCCTTGCCAACCTGTTTGACTCTCTCGATTATGTCGAAGCCTGTTTTTTCATCGAAGAATGGGAAGAATAGTCCTCGGTTGCCTGCTCTGGTTCCAGGAGGTTTGGAGTCTTTGGAGTATTTTCCGCTGAGGACGCCGCCGTGAAGAGGACTCCAGACCAGTAAACTCATCTTGCTATAGTTGAGGAATGGAAGAATTTCATGCTCGACGTCACGGTTCAAGAGGCTATAGTTCATCTGGGCGGTTTCATATCTGGAGAAGCCTCGTTCTTCCGCTCTTGCTTGAACGGTGGCCATCTGCCAGGCGGTAAAGTTTGATACGCCGGGATAGTTCACGAGTCCTTCTTCGACTAGATCCTGCATTGCCTCGATTGATTCATCGAGCGGGACGTGCGCGTCCCAGGAGTGGAACTGGTATAGGTCGACCCAGTCTGTGCCGAGTCGTTCGAGACTCTGACGGACTGCTTGCCGAATATGATGTCTTGAAAGGCCGATCTCGTTGACTCCCGGACCGCTCTTGCCTCTAACTTTGGTAGCAATCAGAACTCGATCCCGGTAGGGTTGGAGGGCTTTTCCGAGGGTCTTCTCAGACTCGCCCTCATCGTATACGTCCGCAGTGTCGAAAAAGTTGATTCCGGCGTCGATTGCTCGGGATACCATCTTGTCCACAAGGTCTTGACCGAGTCCTCCTAGCTTCCATGTGTCTTTCGAGCCGAAGGTCATTGCTCCGAGAGCGAGAACTGATACGTCGACGCCCGTGTTGCCGAGTGGAGTGTACTTCATGTCCGCCACATTTCGATCTAGGCGCAGACGTTACTTAAACGTGAAACGGAGATGTCATCCAGAGAAGATTGAAAGCGTCTAGGAAAGCTCTGCTTTTCTAAATCTGCTTCATTGTGGGTCGAACTCAAAAGATTGTAAGGTTCGCTTTGGGGAGGATTCGAAGCGACCGAGGTTAGTTTGGTCTTTTAACCCGGGCGTCAACATGACACTCCATTGTACGTTACCTATTTTAGTCAAATACCTCTAATAGTCGCTACCCGATTTACGCAAAAAGGTAGGTCACCACCGCAACCATGTCCAGAATCGACGAAAATCTCCATCGAATACTCAAAGACCACGGGCTGACAGAATACGAGATCAAAACCTATCTCAAACTCGTTTTTGATGGACCCGCTACTCCGTTCGAGATTAGCGAGGGTGTACAGATCCCTTACGCGCGAGTCTATGGAACTCTTGAGGGCTTGGAGAAGAGGAGGTGGATCAGAGCAAGACCCGGAAGACCGGTTGTATACGAAGCGAATCCACCGAGGTCTGTGGCGGAACTAGAGCTTGAACAGAAACAATCCGAAATGGTTGCCTTCACCAACCTGATGAAACAAGATCTTCAAGCAATCTACGAACGTCGGGAGGTGGTCAAGAACATTAGTCTCTGGGTTATCCATGGAGGCGATAAGATCTCGGACAAGATCGGTGAGATCGTATCGAGCGCGAAGACGCGAGCTTATCTCCAGTTTGCGACTCTGATCCCGAAAGATGTTGAGGATCTTCGTTCACCGTTGAAAGTAGCTCGGGAGAGAGGTGTATCCGTGAAGATCCTGTCGTTTGTTAATCCTCGTTTTGTCGATCAGAAAAGCTTGTCACTGCTTTCTGACGAGGCGGAGGTTGGAGTGATACAGGAACCGAATGAAGAGTCTCCTAAACCCTACAATGTCTGCGCAGTGGATGGGAGGGATACTGTCTTAACATATCTCTGGAATCTTGAAACTCCTAACGAGCCCGGTTCGCGGATCGCGTTTCGATTATCAGACGAGGAATTCGCCGGAGTTATGGACAGATATTTCGAATATTATTGGCTGAAAGCCCGTAGAATCTGATCACCTAGGGCCATTCGGAACCTAGCGTGGCGTTCTGAGATAGAATGGATGGAAGAGATCTAGTTTGTTGGGGCAGGCCGTTGCGGACCCGGAGTTGCTCCCGGCTGTCGCGCATCCAATTGCGCCATTAGCATCATGAGCTTCCGAGTTTCGTCGAGTCGTCTGAGCATGCTCTGCATCTCGTTCTTGTAATAGTCTCTCTGTGAACTGTACTCTTGCTCGCTTAGTTCACCTGAACTGTATTTTCCTTGCAGTGCAAGATAACCGGTTAGTGTAGTTCCACCGAGCTGTTCGCGAAGGTTCGATAAACTCTTGCTGACAATGTCGTTGAGCTGGGCCGCTCGCTCTCCGAGGGCTCTGCTCACTTTCGCAATTTCTTCCTTGATCATCGCTGTTCTTTGTCGGAAGCCGTTCAACTCCACGACGACTTTCTCAATACCAATTTCACTCAAGATAAGGCACCGCGATTAGTAACGACAACCTTGGAGACGAGTCACTTAGCTACACCGTAACCTAAGGTAACTAGGATCAGTGACCGGTCGAAGAGCAGGCCTCTTATGACAACAAATGTGCCTTGCTGATTGCAAGTCTCAACGTGGATCGATAGATGGGTTGGTTTCCGTGGGAGGGAAACGGGACGGGTCCAGTGTTCAGGACCCGATTCCGCAAGCCAGCGTCTGCCAACGCGATATTTACTGGATTGAAGATGGATGCCTTTATGATAAGGATACGAAATGGATCGGCCTCGAGCACGTCGTTGACCAACCGAGGTGTTTGCCTGAAAAAGCTCTCTCTTCTCTCTCTCGGCAGCAGTTTGTCCACTGGATCGATGCAAGCGTCGAGGAGATAGAATCCTATTGATTGAAAGCGTCGTAGCATCGGTCGCTTGTCAACACCCCTTCTCATAGGTTCGTCTTCGCGCCAGAATTCGAGAGCTTTCATGGTCTCGCGGAAAAGATGGTCTTTGCCGATTGTAGTCGGGAAGTAAAAGAAGCCTCCTGAAGATGGTGGCGACTCCGCAATCAATAGGAGTCGGACCTTGCGAGGTCGATATTTCAGCCTGTGGCGATTGAAATTGGCCACGCTAGGTCTTTTCTTGCGAACGGACGACGTTGCGTATCATTCCTCGTTGAACAGTATGCCTCTGCTCTCTCTAGGAGCTTAGAGTCGACAACAATCTTAAAGGGGTCGTTGAACAGGAACCGAAAGACGATCAAGGGCTGGTTGCTGGGACCGAATTGTCCACATTTCATGGCTTGAATGAGGGCGACGAGACGGAACTGGAAATTACGCAGAGGTCTAGGGATGGCAGAGGATTAGGGCGTCTCAATGGATTACTCATCTTCGTTAGTGGAGCGTCTCCGGGTGAGAAAGTGAAAGTACGAATTGTCAAACTCGGTATAAGGCACGCTGAAGCTGAAGTTGTCCAGAGTCACAGGGTTGCCACTGCGAACGCGAGGGCGTAGAAGAAGAGCGTGGCTATCGAGTTTACAAGATACCATCTAGGCAGCCAGCGTTTTTTCACATAGTATCCTCCTCCCCATGAGGTCCAGTCTTCTGGACCAGGCCACGCTCCCGCAAAGTGGTACCAGGAAATGTCCTCTCCCAGTGGGAGAAACGCCCAGAGGCCGAAAGCAATCAGGATCCCGACCCATGATGGGTCATAGATGAGCACTGCGAGGGGTAGCGCGGAGAACAAGCCGAACATGATAATATGATAGTTCGAGAAATGCTTGAAGAACCGAAGGACAAGGTGTTCCGCAGGAGGAATATACCCGTGCTCGATGAAACCGTAGAGATACGCAAAGATTACGCCTAGAACAATTACTAGGCCGGCTCTAGCAAGATCGACTAACACAGGTTATCGTTTCCTTACAAATTCTCATGATGGGCCGTGGCTGATTCAACCGAGCTGGGATGTTCGAACTCGGTTAAACCCTTTCCTCGAGAATTCTTGCTATTGCAATTCTTAAATCGAAACCCTACTGGCTACTCTAGGAATGAAGCTGAAGCTCGAGGGGATCTGGACCCCCGTCCCCACTCCTCTAACAAAGCAAGGAAGAGTTGACACGGGAGCAACTAGAAGACTCGTTGACTTTCATATCGAGTCTGGAATAGACGGTCTTCTCCCTTTGGGCACGTCTGGAGAGTTTGCCCTCTTTACTAGAGAAGATCGCGAGATTATGATCAAGACGGTGGTTGATCAGGCGGATAACAGAGTTCCGGTCGTGGCGGGAGTATCTGACCCATCTATTGAGAACGTCTTACAGCTGTCGTTGGACGCGAAGAAGGCGGGAGCCGACGCTGTCATTGCGACTCCACCCTACTACTTCACAACCACTGATGAGGGACATTATCATCATTTCAAGATGATATCGGAGAGCATTGACCTTCCGCTCTTGATCTATAATATCCCTGAATGGACCCATTCCTTCGTCACTCCCGACACGGTCCAGCGACTTGCCGACGAAAATCTTGTCGTGGGAATGAAACATACCGAGTACAATTTTCTAAGTCTAGTCCGATTCCTGAAGGTTGGCCGGAAAAGATTATCGATCTTCACAGGGTCCGACGCACTGGCATATTCCAGCCTCGAGTTCGGTGGAAGCGGAGGCATAATCGGCTCCGCAAACGTAGCCCCCAAAGTTGCTGGCAAGATATTCGATGACTTCAAGAAGGGTGACTTCAAAGCGGCGCGAGAGTCTCAGGAGAAACTCTTGCCGATTATCGAGGCTCTGGGAGTGGGAAAATATCCTGCAGCACTGAAAGAGGCCATGGGTCTCATCGGAATGCCGGTAGGACCAATGAAAGCGCCTCTTCAGGCACTGTCAGCGGCCGAGAAGCGGATTGTTGCTGGTCATCTCAGACGTGGCGGATTTCTAGGGTAGACGAGAGGATGGCAACCCAGGATTAGCTCAGAGTTGAGCCCATGAACAGGGCATCGCTTCCTAGTTCTTCTTCGATCCTGAGCAGCTCGTTGTATTTGGCGGTTCTCTCACCTCTAGCCGGAGCGCCTGTCTTGATGAAGAGGCTCTCCTGCGATGTTGCTAGGTGCGAGATGAAGGTGTCCTCGGTTTCACCTGATCTGTGGGATACAACAATATCTAGGCCAGCTTCCTTCGACATCTTGATCGCGTCCAGCGTCTCTGTTACCGTTCCTATCTGGTTGAGCTTGATCAGGACCGCGTTAGTAGCTTTCTTCTGAATACCCTTCTTGATCCGGTCGGGGTTTGTGACGTAGAGGTCGTCCCCGATAATTTTGACTCGGTTTCCAAGCTTCCGGGTTATCAGCGCGAAGCTGTCGAAGTCGTCTTCGTCGAAAGGATCCTCCAGGGTCCTTATCGGATATGTCCTGACGAGTTCTTCGTAGTAATCTTCCAGTTCGCCGCTGCTGAGCCTCTTCCCGTCAATTTGGTAGATCGAATCCTTGTTGCCGTAGAAGCTAGATGAGGCGGCATCGATGCCTATGTGGACGGCTGATTGGTCATAGCCCGCGTCGGATATTGCTTGAAGAATTGCTTCCAACGCATCGCCCGTCTTTCCCGCAGGGGGGGCATAACCTCCCTCGTCTCCCACGTTGATCGCGCTGGGACCATACTTGTTCTTGAGAACTGAGTTCAATGACTGATAGACTTCGTCACCGATCCTGACGGCTTCAGAGCAGCTTGCTGCGCCGATGGGTTCTATCTGGAATTCTTGTACCGCAAGCTTGTTACCTGCATGTTTTCCGCCGTTTATCACGTTCATCATCGGGATCGGAAGCTTGTAGCGTCGCAGGGTTTTGAGGTACTTGTAGGCTGGTTTGCCCTGGGATTCTGCTGCTACCCTTGCAATGGCGATCGATACGGCCAGGATCGCGTTTGCGCCTAGCTTCTTCTTGTTCGGTGTTCCGTCGAGCTTGATCATCAACTCGTCGATGTTACGTTGGCCCGCGGCGTTTCTGCCGATGATTCTGGGTTTGATGATCTTGTTCACGTTTGACACGGCTTTCAGAACTCCCCTGCCGTGAAAGCGCTTCGTGTCGCCGTCTCGCAGTTCCAGGGCCTCGTGGATTCCGGTTGATGCTCCCGAGGGAACTGTTCCTCGCCCCATCTTCCCATCTCGGGTCCAAACGTCCACTTCGACCGTCGGGTTTCCTCTGGAATCGAGAACTTGCCTTGCCTTAACGTCAGTAATCTCGGAACTACCTGCGAGCTTCTTCGACATGTGTGTTCACTTTCTTACAAATCGTCTTCTCGTATCATGTTTTTGCTCTTGGCGATTCGATAATGGCGATGGTGATGTCGTTGACATTCGTTCCTGTTGGCCCGGTGATGACGAGGTCGTTGAGTTTCTTGAAGAATGGATAGGAATTGTTGTCTCGGAGAAAAGCGTCGGCGTACAGTCTCTTTTTGAGGCCTCTTTCGACAGTTGCGCCATCAGCGACAGCACCGGCCGCATCTGTTGGACCGTCAATGCCATCTGTTCCGATAGAGGAGACGACTACTCCGGGCATTCCTCGAATCGAGAGAGCTGTTGACAGTACAAGTTCTTGGTTTCGTCCGCCGAGCCCTTTTCCACGGACGGTAACGGTGGTTTCGCCTCCAGCGATGATCGCGGCTGGAGGGGCGATCGGATGTCGGTTTTCGCGGATTTCAGAAACGATGCTTGACAATACCTTCCCCGCTTCCTTTGCCTCGCCTTGAAGCCTGGTCGAAAGTATCAATGCATGATACCCTCTTTTTGCTAGGGCCCTCGTTGCAGCTTTGCATGATTCCTTGTTGGTTCCGATGAGAATGTTGTGGACCCTTTTGAAGACCCAGGACTTTTCCTTGGGTGTCTCTGGCGATCTGCGTTCCTTTCCCTTCTGAATATGGTTTCTGACCGACTTAGGGACCCTCGGCCAGAGGCCTCGCCTCTTCAGAACATTGTAAGCATCGGAATAGGTCGTATCATCCGGTACAGTGGGACCTGAGGCGATTGATTCCAGTTTATCGCCTACAACATCGGAAATGATGAGTGAAACAACCATCGCGGGGTACAATTTCTCTGCAAGCTGACCTCCCTTTATTTCCGATAGATGCTTCCTGACGGCGTTGATCTCATCGATCGATGCTCCGGATTTGAGAAGAAGTCTAGTTGTCTTCTGTTTGTCTGAGAGTCTGAGACCCGGGAAAGGGAGTGGCATTAGTGCCGACCCTCCCCCGGAAATTAGACAGATCACCAAGTCGTCTCTGGAAGGTTGTCCGACGAGCTCGAGCATGTCTCTGACTCCCCGAACAGCTTCTTCACTAGGGACCGGATGATTCGCTGGGTTGAAATCGATCCGGGAACTTTCGGGCCACGGCTTGGTATAGGCTGGTATGTTTACAGAGCCGCCGGTTATCCAGTCATCAAGAATCCGTTCAATTTCCAAGGCCATGCTTGCGGATGCTTTTCCTCCACCAATAACCAGCACTCTTCTGAACTCTGAGAGTCTGAGGGAAAGAGTTGCGACGCCGAGGATATTCCCTCTGAGTTTCACTTTACTTCTCAAGATTGTTTGAGGATTTGCCGTCGAGAGTGCTTGACTGAGTGCCTCTGCGATGACCCGCCGGGACGATGATCCGTCTTGTCTTAGCCGGACTTGCCAAGGATTCTGTCCGTGGCTAGCAAGTTTCACGCTGCGGGTGGAGGCTGTCAACTCGGAACCCATTGCCTGGGACCCTCTATATGGGAATACTCTAGACGCCCTACTCTTTCCTGAAAAAGGCTGCTTGGGCCACTCCTTTGAGCTTCGAAACCGATCGGAGAAACAATATTACCATAGATTTTGATGTCGAACTTTCAATGTCACATCGACGAGCAGGCTCTTCAATCCTCCAGTCCACCAAGAAATCATCTTCGGACTCCAGAATCCAGACGTTTGGAATGTATATCGATGGAGAATGGGTTCATTCGAAAACCGAAGAGAAAATCGATGTTGTGAACCCGACAACCGAGCAAGTCATCGGCAGGGTCCAGCGAGCCAACAGGGAAGAAGTAAAGGGGGCGCTAGAGGCTGCCGAAGACGCGCAGCAGAAATGGGAAGATACGCCACCGGTTCAAAGGGCTTCTTTCCTGTTCAAGATTGCACAGCTCATTCGTCGGGACAAGGAGAGGCTTGCGGGGGTCCTGACCGCCGAGGAAGGGAAACCTCTGTTCGAGTCCAGGCTGGAAATCGAGGGGTCGGCGCAGAATTTCGAGTACTACGCAGAATTTGCTCGTAGATTACAGGGAGATGTTCTCCCAAGCGACAACCATCGACAATCGATAATGATTCTCAAACTTCCCCTAGGAGTAGTCGCATCCATCACTCCGTGGAACTTTCCGTCAGCCACTGTCGCTAGAAAGCTTGCTCCCGCGCTGATAACAGGAAACACCGTGGTTACCAAACCGTCTAGCAACACGCCATTGAGCACTGTAGAACTTGTTAGACTCGCCGAAGAAGCGGAACTGCCGAAAGGGGTCCTGAATCTGGTGACAGGGAGTGGAGAGCTGGTCGGCGACGAGCTGGTCTCCAACAGAATCACGTCGCTGGTGACGATGACAGGAAGTACGGAGGCTGGTCAGAGAATAATGGAAAGGGCGTCCAATCATGTTGCAAAGCTCATCCTCGAACTGGGGGGAAAGGCACCTTTCATAGTTTGGAACGACGCGGACTTATCCTGGGCACTTCGCTGCGCTGTCTGGGCACGGTTCTGGAACTGCGGGCAGACATGCATCTGCTCAGAGAGAATCTATCTGGACGAGAAGGTGAAAGACCGATTTATCCCAGCCTTCGCGAGAATGGCCAAGGAACTTAGGATCGGCGACCCAACGAACCGTCAAACTGATCTGGGACCTATGGTTAGCGAGAAGGAACGAGAGACCAGTGTCAAGTTTGTCCAACAAGCCAGAGATGAAGGTGGGAAAGTGATCGTTGGAGGAGAGAAACCCAAGGGCCATGACAAGGGATGGTTCTATGAACCAACTGTTATCGAAGATGTAGGTCAGAGATCGTCTCTTGTCCAAAACGAAATATTCGGTCCTGTCGTTCCCGTCCTAAACGTCGACAGTTTTGATAGAGCAATCGAGTATGCGAACGACTCCAAGTACGGTCTGGCATCGTATGTCTTTACAAAGGACAATGCTCGAGTTTTCAAAGCGATGCACAAGATCAAGTTCGGGGAATGCTACATCAACCAGGTGGGACCAGAGCAGCTTCAAGGCGCTCACACCGGTTTCAGACAATCCGGTCTCGGAGCCGAAGGATCAAGGTATGGCCTGGAAATGTACACGCAGCTCAAGACGTGTTACGTTGACTGGAATGACAAACCAAATCTTCCCTATCTCTTTCCATACGGCCGAAGTTAGTTGCTGTTGATCGCAGATTGAAGATTGCAGATGTTGAGATCTACCAGCTAGGCGAGCACGCCTCTCCTGGAAGCGCTACATGGGCAAGTAACTCGATCTTGTTGAAATTGACAACTTCTGATGGGGTCGTGGGCTTCGGTGAAGCAGTTCCAACCCTCCGGGTCCAACCTGTCATTCAGTCGTTGCGTGAGGTGGAACGTGTCTACAAGGGTAAGGATCCGCTTGATGTGGAACGCAACATGCATGAGTGGCATAAGCATGATTTCTATATGCCAGTATCGTTCGAATCAACCACGGCTGTCAGCGCTTTCGATATTGCTTGTTGGGATATTATCGGGAAACATTTCGGAGCGTCGATCTACGAATTGACCGGGGGTGCTTTCCGGTCGCGAGTGCGGCTCTACCTCAACGGTTGGTACGATAACTGTGTCACGCCGGCCCAATTTGGAGAAGCTGCAAGAAAATCAGCCGCAAAGGGCTACACGGCTCTCAAGTTCGATCCCTTTGGGAGCTCCTACGACTATATCGAAAAGGAAGATCTCGATCTCGCCCACTCACGAGTCAAAGCAGTTCAGGAAGCAACCAAGGGTAAAGTTGATCTGCTCATCGAGCACCATGGCAGGTTCAACCCAAACTCCGCCATCATGATAGCAAAGAAGCTGGCAGAATTTTCTCCTCTCTTCATGGAAGAACCAGTGCACCCTGATAACACTGATGGTCTAAGAAAATATCGAGAGGCCACGGACGTTAGGGTTGCTTTGGGAGAAAGGCTCCTCACAAAAGAGCAAGTCGTCCAAGTTCTCTCCAACAATCTAGCAGACTTTCTCCAAGTGGACCTTACCAACATTGGCGGGATCACCCAGGCGCGAAAAATCTGCGCGATCGCCGAGGGTTACGGTGTCGAGATAGCCTTCCACAACGCCTTTGGTCCGATCCAGAACGCCGCTACCATTCAAGTGGACGCTACGCTCCCGAATTTCCTGATACAAGAATCCTTCTACGATTGTTTTCCAGCATGGAAACGAGAACTGGTCAATGATGAGTCCAAGGTCGTGAACGGATACACCACAGTTCCGAAGAAACCGGGAATCGGCATAGAGGTCAACGAGAAAATCCTCGAGAAGTACAGGGTGGAAGGCCAAGAATACTTCAACCCTGACGAACCTGTCTGGGTTGTCAAGAACACCTGGAAGAACCCGAAGGAACGCTGAAACTCTTCGCGACATCTATGCGAGCACTCGTCGTGACTCCGGGAGTCAAAGACAGCATTCGGCTCGAGGATTTGGAGCGGCCGACCCCAGCATCCTCCCAAGCACTTCTTCGGGTCAGAGAAATCGGCATTTGCGGAACAGATCTGGATATTAACCAGGGCTTCTACGGCCAAGCTCCTCCGGGGTCGAACTATCTTGTCACTGGACACGAGTCTCTTGCTACAGTCGAAAGCATCCAGGGAAGCTCTCGCGGAGTCTCAAAGGGTGATCTGGTTGTTCCCACGGTTCGTCGCCCCGACACGTGCATAAACTGTCTCAGCGGAGAATCCGACATGTGCCTAACTGGAAATTATAGGGAGCACGGGATCAAGGGTCTGCATGGATTCGGCTCTGATTACGCGGTGTCCGATGTCGATTTCCTGGTTAAGGTCCCCTCGGAACTCGCGGATGTTGCGGTCTTGCTGGAGCCAATGAGTGTTGCCGAGAAGGGAGTCTTCCAAGCGTTCAAGATCCAGGAACGAATGATCTGGAAGCCTAAGAGAGCTCTCATTCTCGGGGCAGGCCCCGTTGGCCTCCTAACGACCTACCTGCTGAGACTGAAAGGGCTAGAAGTCGTTGTGACTGCTACCCGAGCTAAGGACAGCGCGAAAGCCCAGCTGGCCCAGAGGGCAGGTGCTGCCTATGTCAACACGTCTGAACAACCTCTTCAGAGTCTGGGAAAGTTCGACCTGGTTATGGAGGAGACGGGTGTGGCTGAGGTTGCAATGCAGGCGACGCGGATGTTGAATACGAATGGGATAATGTGCTTTCTGGGAATTTACTCGTCAACAGAAGCCCCTGAAAATATTGGAGACTTCTACAAAGATGTGGTGCTAGGCAACAAGACATTTTTCGGGTCGGTTAATGCCAACATTCGCTACTTCAGGATAGGACTCAAAGACTTTACAGAAATCGAGAACCGATTCGAAGGGGTCCTTTGCGATACGATAAGCGCGAGAATATCGCCTGAAGAATTCCGGAAAGCGTACACTCCGACCAAGGATAACATCAAGACTGTCATCAGATTCGGGAATTAGCCTCAAGTTCATCCAAAAAATGCTGAAATACGCGATCCACTCGATCCGGTACACGATGTCTGGATGAATACTGATGACTGTTCCAAGCATACGCTGGTCTCTCATGTCGCTGTCTTGCATCATGATTCCGCTCTATTAGTGAAGTATCGGCCAACGCCTGATGGCCAAAGTGGCTGGTTTCTTCCTAACGACGGCCTGAAACATGTTGAGCACCCAGAAGAGGGAGCCAAGAGAATATTGAGGGACCAACTGGGGATTGAACCCTCGACCTTGAAGCTTGCCCAGGTAGAGTCTTTCGTTGGAAACGACAAGAGTTGGCATTTGATCTTTGACTTCCTAGCGTTCCCATTATCTATGAACATCAGGAAGGCCCTGAGCGTGCTAGATGCTCAGTGGTTTAAAATCGACAAGCTTCCACCAGCGTCCGAATTCGCCCACAATGGATGGGGACATTCTACACTTCTCAAGCTTGCCAAAGCTCCACTCTAGCCCTGAACTTCTCGGTTTAGATTCGGAGCCAGGGGCGGGTGGAACGACCCACATACGGAGCCTTTCCCTAAGAAGGACTGAACCCGATTTCAGAGCCTCGGGCGTAGGAGAGAAGAGACTGTCTCAGCCCATTCTACGACAAAGTCAATCAGCTGATGGCGGAGTTCTTCGCCTTTAGACTGAGACCGTCTAAGGGTCCTGATATTATCAGCGAGTTGAATCGAACCCAACACATCCTTGGTCCATTTCTCAAGATCCCTCCGTCCAATATGGTACTCCAGAGATTCTAATGGCACGATTTTGAGGGCTTCCAGGAATTCTCCAATTGAGGAGGCGAGTATTCCCGAATATTGTCCAAGACCAGTGTCAAAGTAGAATGACTTGTCCCTTGGGACCGCCATGATCCCATCTACGGTAGCGTCCGCTTCAACCCGGGTATTAGGCCACAATCGACTTCCGGGCAGAATCCTCGCTCGGTCTCCGAGCGTGCAACCCTGCCCGATTATGGCACTATCAATTGTTACGTTGTCGCCCACGATCGCTCGCTCACCGATTATCGTTGATTTTACCGAACAATTACTTCCGATTTCCGTATGACGAAACGTTACCGTTTGGTCCAAGCATGTCCCTGAGCGTATCCTGGAATCTTCTTCCAAGACCGTTCCAGGCTGGATCTTAACATCATCTTCGATCTTGGCATCATTGTCTAACCATGATGGACCAGAAATCTGAACGCGTTGACCCATCCTGATGTTTCCCCTCACGAAAACCCGCGGTTTAGAATTGCCGAGTGCCCTTGCGTCCATAGGAGCATCTTGATCCAGCTTGCCTAGGACCCAGCCAGCTCCTCTCAAGTAGCCCTTGAGTTCTCCCACGTCCACCCAAAATGACTTGGAAGTGAACCCGAAGAGATGTTCACCTACTCGCATTAGGTATGGGAACAAGTCGCGTGCAAAGTCCCACTTTTCATCTTCTATGTAATCGACGACATCGGGTTCGAGAATGTAGAAGCCAGTGCTCGCAAGGTTACTAAGCGCTGTGCCTGGTGCCGGTTTTTCTAGAAACTTGACAATTTCCTCCCTCTTCCCCAGAACCGCTACTCCATAGAGGGACGGGTCTTCTACTTCAGTCAGAGCGATGGAGACTTCTCCTCCCCTGTCCAAATGGAAGTGAGCCATTTCGGTCAGGGAGATTTCGCTGATCGTGTCGGATTGGACGACCAGAAATGTTTCGTCCAGGAGATGAGCGGCCAGTTTCAGGCTTCCAGCGGTTCCGAATGCAACTCCTTCCGGTTCGACAACGTATGTGATTCTGACCCCGAACCGGGAGCCGTCTCCTAGATAGCCCATCAGTTGATCTTTGAGATAGCCAACGATGATGATAACGTCCTGAAATCCGTTCGAGGACAGATGGGATAGTACGTAGTGGATTATTGGGTTGGGACCGAGTGGAAGCATTGGCTTAGGCCGGGTAAAGGTGAGAGGTCTTAGACGGGTTCCTTCGCCCCCGGCTAGAACAACAGCCTTCAAGGTTCACGCGAGTTCTAGGTCAATGATACCCGCGTCCGGCCCCCACAAAAGGCTGTAGCCGGTCACGTATAAAGTGCCTAGAAGGTGAAAAGAGGGAAGCTCTCAACCAAAGA
>VBBS01000068.1 GCA_005888745.1 Candidatus Bathyarchaeota archaeon
TCACCAATGCTCGATACGGCGACCTTGTCGGAGAAATCCAGGATCGAATGCTCACCCCGACAAGGTATAGCCCCACTATTTATGGAGCACCTTAGTCAAGCTACAACCCGGACAACAACCTAGGATAATCGGGTTTCAGGCCGAGGTGCCTAGGAAGACGCCGATTTTTCCTGGCGATGCTGCACCGCATATCAGAGTGAATGTTCAATCCGACATGTGTGATGTTGTAGAGATATTGAAAGGGTCCTAACTTCTTCGACGAGAATTATCTTCATACTAGAACGATCCTATCGGGTCAAACACAAAGCTCGATTATCTTAGAGACGCCCACATTGAACGCTCATTTATGACAGTCCAATCTGTTTCATCAACCCGACAAGGTCGTAGAAGAGTCGTTCCTCGAAAATCTCTCCCTTATCGTTCCAGTGGGCGACCGTGCAGAACTCTATATGGAATTTCTTGTGAGTTGGTTGAATCATCTTACCATCAGCTTCTTTCATCGGGCCGTGCATAGTGCCTGAGAAGTCCGCCACTGTACACGTGTAGTCCCCCTGGCCGAAGAATATCTTGTACGGGTTGTTGATGAGATGATTGTCCGGGAACGTCTTGAAGAACTCGACAGCTTCCAGGTCGTGGTTGTGTCTTCCGACTGTGGGCGGCGCCCCGCCTGGCCAGTAAACAGCCACGTTCTCGGTATGTCGCTTCCTGAAAGTCTCCCAGAGACTGCTGCTGGGTCCCGCATTCCAAGCATCGTCCAAAGTCTTCAGCAGCTCCAAGTTCCGCTTAACAACCGAGCTTACTGACTCAACTTGCATGACAATGTGCTCACTCCAGTGTTCGTTTAAGACTTTAGCAATTATCACTAATCCAATTATCACTAATCAGACTCGTTTCGAGTGCTTTAGGTTCTGAGGTCCGATTCGTTGAACTGTCAAAACCATCCGACGGCCTTTGACCCTTAGTCCCCTACCCTCGATTCAAGGGAACCACTCGTGCCTTTAGCGTCCATCTGATGGATGCGATGATTGTCTGATAAAGGAGCATTGTTCTCCCATTGAGCTCGAATCCGCGACTAGGCTTTCGGCTCTGACATCTTCGAGTAGTCCCAGACGGTGTAGCTCGGAACTACCTCAAGAACAATGCTTCGATTGCTTCTTGCTTTCTCTATAGCCATGTTGTAGCGGGGGTTCGACCTGTCCAGATATTTCCGCACGATCTTCTCCTTCAGTTCTATAGTCTCTTCGGATTCAGGAACAACACGAGCAGTGCCCTTTCCTCTAACACCAATGTATGGTCGAGTGTCGATGTCTATCGTGAAGTAGACAGCGCTCTCCCTTTTCACGTTCCGAAGCTTACTCGCGTCCTCGTCTGTAAAAAAGAAAAATCTGTCATAAGCGAAATAATACCAGACAGGGTGAATCATTGGGCCTCCAGTTGTTGAGTCAAGTGTGCCGAGACGGAGAATCATCCTTCCGTTGGACAGTTGGTCGATAGCCGCGGCTTCTCGTGCTACTTGCCAGGGTAAACTTCTCGGCAGGACCGCAATAGCACTGCCGATGTGCATTCGATTAGTTCTTGAAGCAATTGCCGCAAGTCCTACGAAGGTGTTTGTTGCTGGCTCGTAGCCGTCCGCGTGATACATCAATGCGTCGGTGAGAAAGAACCCGTTCCAGCCACTTTGTTCAGCTTCTTATGCTAACTCTACAAAGACTCCGGGATCTGAGGATTCGCCAAAGTTCATCACGTAGAGACCGTAAAGAATCGCCAAAGTCGGCCTGTCCTTGTGTGGCGTTCCTGTTCAAGCTTTTCCATTCAATCATCGTTAGTTACTCAAGTTCTAGCTGGATAAGGAAGCGCTGGTTCCTGCCCTCTGGTCTTCTTCTCTCTCAGCGAGTAGTGTAAATTACCCGTTGTCATCCGCTAGATTAACGCGAATTAGAAGGTCTAACTTGACTGATTAAGTTCCCGACCTGTCCCGATTCTCGGATTTGACCCATGAGTTGAGCTGCACTAATTGCTGAAACCCTGTCACCATACCAAACATGCACATACGGTCCAGTAAGCAAGGGGCTAATGTTAATCGCTCCTCGATGTTAGATCATAGTCCTCCCCACTATCTCCAACTATCAGCCCCAGCAGTCGTATCTCCCACCATTGGTGTAGGAGTTCGCGCAGCCCATTCAAACGATTAATTCGAAATTTCCAGGAGTATCTTGACTTCCTTCTCTTCTCGCGGGGTTGCCCGAAGTCAGGGAGTTGAAGTATTCGAGGAAGGAATAATGTGGCGAGCGCAACAGCGGCGATTGCGCCCATGGCCGAAATGAGGAGCCCATCAGCAGGAGTCTTAGTTTCATTGCTTTCGTGTTATTCACTCCCTACTTCCATTTCGTGAGGATCTCCTCTCGGCGGAATGTGGCTCTAGCGGCGTAGAGGAGGAGCAGGTCGACCGCGAAGAGAATGCCGGCGATGATGAGGAGTGTGTTAGTGTCGCCGAGTTGAATCAGGTTGAGTTCGCCGCCAACGTAGATTCCCGCCAGAGGAAGTATCAACAGGATTCCTATCTGTTGAGCAACTCGGACGTCGGTCACCCTCGATGAGACAATAACGTTCCATCCAACGCTCATCACCACCGTGAGGGGAACCAGCAGGAAGAAGACGAGCCCAGTGTTCCAGTTGGGAAAGTAGTAGTAGCCCAGTTTGGGTTGTGTAACCAGGTCCATGAGGACCATGAAGATTACGGATCCTCCGAATATGGCTCCCATCGACGGCAGGAATGCGGAGATTCCTTTCCCCAGCAAAATCTCGCTGTCTGTAGTGGGGGTAGCCAGTAGCCGCTCGAGGCTCTTCTCGACCTTCTCGCCTACTATGCTGTAGGAGGCGATGGTCGTCGGAATGTAGCCCGCTAGGATGAGATAGAAGAAGGCGAACGCCGGAAGGAGCACCGTGAGTTCCGTAGCCGCAAGCCCATGTCCTCCTTTGTTCTGTCCGGCAAAGGAGATCACGGTCGGAATCAGGATAGAGACGATTATGGGAGCGACTGTGATCGAATAGAGTATCTTCTTCTGCTTCAAGAACACTTTGAAGTCCTTCGTCGCGATAACCCATGATTTCGACAGCCTCAAGTCTTGTCACTCCTCACGAGTTTCAGGTAAGCGTCCTCCAAAGTAGACCCGACGATGTTGACGGACCTGACTTGGCCACCGGCCTTGTAGATCGCTTCCGTGATGGCAACGTTTTCTTTGTCCGGATCTTTGACGTCGAACGTCAGCTTGTTGCCATCGATGGTCATGTTGCTGAGAGGAAGCTTCCTTAGAGCCGCCAGAATCGCGTCCGTCACTTGGACGAGCTGAACAACGGTCTTCTTCCCGCTTACCGAACGCTCCAGCTCGTCGGGTGTGCCTGTCGCCATTAGTTTCGTGTTCAATATCGCAATCTTGTCGCAGATCCTCTGCGCTTCGTCGAGGTTGTGCGTGTTGAGGAAGATAGTCCTCTTCTCTCTCTTGAGCTCGAGGATGAAGTCCCTGACGGTCTTGGCTGACTCGGGGTCCAGGTTTGCTGTGGGCTCATCCATGAAGAGGATTTGCGGATCGTGTATGAGGGCGCAGGCGATCCCAAGCTTCTGTTTCATCCCCTTTGAGAAGGTACTGACCGTCACATCCTTCTTCTCCCAGAGGCCCAGCATGGCGAGGAGGCGCTGGATGTTCTCCTTCCTCTGCCCTTCTGTACGATCGTAGAGCTTTCCGAAGAAGTCTAGATTGTCGTATGCGCTGAGGGCTTCGTAGAGGCCTACGTTATCCGGCATCAAGCCGATCAGCTTCCGAATCTTTAGCGCATCCTGCTCCTCGCCTACGTCATAGCCCGCGATCTTCGCCTGGCCGCCGGTCTTTGAGATCAGGCAACAGAGCATCCGGATAGTGGTAGTCTTCCCCGCTCCATTGGGTCCGAGGAAACCAAATACCTCGCCCTCTTCGACATCGAAAGTTACTGAGTCAACAGCTGTTAGAGCACCGAACTTCTTGGTGAGACCTACGGCCTCAATTGCGGGCATGAAAGGAAGCTCGGAATCTCGGGACGCGTCTCCATCCATAAAATGATTCGGCTGGTACAGAATCCGTACCTGAAGCCAATTATAGCCTTCAGGAAAACGAAGGTTCCTCAAGAAAGTGCTGAGATGAAATCGGCGCGTTACGAGGGCGAAGACAAGTTACAATCAGTTTAACATTTTTCAACCATGACTCTCTTGCCAGCGAAGGCCCAGCTGAACCATGCTGAGAGACGATCCCATTGATGCAATCTGGTAATCTTGGAGACTATCCAACGGAGGATGTGATGGTGAGTCAGCAAGAGTCTGAACAGGCAATCACGGTTCAACACCTCGTAAAAAGATACGGGAATTTCGTCGCCGTCAATGATGTATCCTTCTCGATAAAACATGGCGAGATCTTTGGAATCATAGGACCCAATGGTGCTGGCAAGACCACCGCAGTGGAATGCATCTCGGGGCTCCGGACGCCGGATTCGGGCTCGATCAGCATCCACGGGCTCTCTCCTCTTAAGGACAGGAACAAGATAAGAGAGTTTCTCGGCGTTCAGCTGCAGGAGAGCTCGATGCCTCCTCGCCTCAAGGTGGGCGAAGCAGTGAAGCTGTTCGCTTCTTTCTATCCAAACCCCCTGGACCCAGATGGCCTCCTTGAGACCCTGGGGATCGAGAAGGTCAAGAATTCGACGTATAAGAGACTGTCTGGTGGTCAGAAGCAGAGGCTGTCGATAGCGTTGGCGTTGGTAGGGAATCCGAAGATTGCCATACTGGATGAGCTAACCACTGGGCTTGACCCGGAGGCTAGGCGTGAGACATGGGCTCTCATCGAGAGCGCCAGAGACCGCGGCGTAACCGTGGTACTAGTGACACATTTTATGGACGAAGCGGAGAGATTGTGCGACCGCCTCGCCCTCATCAACCACGGTAAGCTCGTAAGAGGGTGCGCTTTGTTCCATCCAAGCCCGTCGACGACAAGACATTGTATGCAATACCTGGCGTGAAAGAGATCGAGAGGAAAGTAGCCTACGTTACGGTCATCGGTACCGGCGACCTAGCCGCGTCAGTCATCGACTCCCTTGCGAGGATCGGAGTGCACGTCTCTGACATAGAGGCGAGAGGTGGAAATCTTGACGACGCATTCGTGAAGTTAACCAGGGATGACACGTCGAGGGTTCAGAGGCTTCAATCATGACTTCGAACAAAGGCGATTCGAAGCACGGCCGATTTCAAGGTCACTTTGCGGAACTCCTCAAGGTGGAGGGAAAGCTCGCATTCCGAGAACCAACAGGATTGGCGATGGGAATCGGTTTTCCGATCATCTTGCTCGTGGTATTCGGCCTCATTGGAAAAGCAGTGCCGGGGAACGTGGCCGGTACAGGCCTTACAGTCTTGGACATTTACGTTCCAATAATCATGGTTATTGGATTCATTTCCCTCGGAATCAGTTCCTTGCCTGTCACCCTAGTGAGGTATCGGGAGATGGGGTGGCTACGAAGAGTCTCAACGACTCCAACACCTCCCTCAAGACTACTCGCGGCTCAATTGACTCTCAACCTTGTGTTTGCCTTAGTGACAATCTTGATTGTCATCTTTGGAAGCGAACTAGTGTTTGGGGCGGCACTTGAAGTAGGTATTCCCTATTTTGTTCTGTCAATCGTTCTCTCGATTGCAGTGATATTTTCTCTTGGTTTGGTTGTAGCGGCCCTGGCTCCATCACAGACGGTCGCAAGCGGCCTGTCTGGGGGGCTGTTCTTTCTCTTGCTCCTCCTTTCAGGCCTGTGGATTCAGCCTGCCATAGTGGGTGAGCCGTTGGCAACGATCATGTACTATTCTCCGTCTGGCGCGCCCGTTAGGGCTTTACTCTATTCGGTCTTTAATGCCACCCCGCCGCTTACCGCTATAGTTACGATGCTCGTTTACGCACCTATCTTCACATTCATAGCGATCCGTTACTTCCGCTGGGAATGATGAACTCGGTACCTATGATACGTAGAAGCTACCTATCGTTGGATTCCTGAATTCATCAGAGCATCTTCTTACTATTCGACAAAGGCCTGGCTTGTCCGATTTCTCTCCTTGGGGGATACTTCGGTCGAAAAAGCCGCGCGAGAAATGGAAATGTTGAGTATTGCAATCCATCTCGTCTTCTGAATGCGAAAGATGATTGAAAAGGCAGACCCTGGTCAAGCGTATCCTTGCCAGGGAAGAAATCTAATGGTGTGGATCGCGTGTCGGATTTGGGAGAAGCGTCCGCTTGGGAAATGTCTTGTTAGCTTATGGCCCAGCTTGTTGAAGGGCAGCTTCGTTTTGCTTCCAATCGCCTGATGCCCATGGAGGCTTCACGTCTTTCAGCCGTAGAGCTATGAAAAAGCCTAGAACTCCGATGAGCGCCGCGGCCAGCATGGCAACTTGAAACCCTGCTACGACTCCAGCTGTGCTAGTGGAAGCATTGGCATTACCTGCTGCAGGAGGGTCGAAGGCTCCGGCGATCGTCAAGAGGATGGCAAGCCCGATGGGGAAGCCTACCCGGGACGATGTGCCGACCACTCCTGAGGCCAAGCCTTCCTCTCCTGGGCGAGTGCCAGCGACAGCGGCGATGTTGATTGCGGGAAATCCGATACTTGCACCTAGTGCCCATACGAGCAGTCCGGGCATTAGCACGAAAGCATTCCCGTTAGGCGACATGGGAGTGAGAAGAAGAGTTCCAACGGATATCAGAGCGCTTGAGACTAGGAGGGTACGCTTAGCACCGAACCTGTTGACCAGACGTGGAGCTACCCAACCCCCGACGATGAAAAAGGTGAGTGCAGGGGGCAATGTCAGCAGACCCGAATAGACGGCGGAATAGCCCAGCACGTTTTGGAAATACACTGGCACGATGAACCCGACGCCGCCTACAATAGAGGTCAAGACTAGAGCAAGAGTGTTCGCCGTGAGGACGGATCCTCTTCGGATAAAGTCGAGCGGCATTAAGGGAGCCTTTGATCGTGATTCGATGAGTACGAAGGCGGCGAGGACCAAGGCTGAGAAGATTAGCGGGATGAAGCTCCACTCGGATGCGAAACCCAGCGCGGCAGCGTTAGTCAGCCCGTAGATTAGGAGAATTATGCCTGAAGTAACTGTGAGAGCTCCTGGAACGTCCAGAGGCTGATTCTTGAGCCAGCCGCCGCCACCAGGCAA
>VBBS01000034.1 GCA_005888745.1 Candidatus Bathyarchaeota archaeon
AGAGCTCTGCCCTCTCCTAGGTCAAGTATTGCAGTAAAATGGTGCGGGGGGTGGGATTCGAACCCACGAAGGCCTACGCCACAGGATCTCTCCTGAAGCCGGATCTTAAGTCAAGCACCACTCCCCATCGGAGTGGTCCTGCCCCTTTGACCTGAATCCCGCCCTATAGGACAGGATCCCATAGTGGTCTCGGGAACCCCCGCTTTCGGCTTCACGAGGCAATGTCCATTCTTAAAGCCAATCTAGCAAAGGACCCGTGCTTAGGGCACAGGTCGTCCGGAAGTCTCCGATCAAGACCCCCCTGTTCCGGGGTTTGAGATACAATCTCTACAAATCCCGCGTGTGTCCGCTTTCTTCTTGCAGAAGGGCCTGGCGCAAAGAGATGTCTCCCAGCAGGACCGGTCAGAGGTCCGTTACGCCAGATTCTGTCAAAGCCCTCATGATCATCGAGGCGATCGTCATCGCTTTCTTCTCGTTTTGGCTTGCCAATGAGTACGTTTACAACGCCTATTTTCGAGCATATGTGAATAGTGTTCTTGTCGAGCACTTCACGACATACACAATCGCGCTGGGCCTCGGAATTGGCCTCGCAGGAACCGCGGCAGCAGCCGCTCTCTACAAGAATCTACGAGAAGCAAAGGTGAAACTAGAATCCGTCACTCCTAGAATTAGAGGCTCTATCGAGAAAATGCTAGCTAGTGTTCCAGCAATAGAGGGGAAGACGGCCATTCCCTCCATCAGCCCTGTTCCAGTCTCTCAACCTGCACCTGAAGTCCCGGGAACTACTGTCATCCCCGTTCCCCCGGCGCCTGCTCCGCCACCTACAGAAGAGAAGAAATAATTTCTTTTAGGGTTTCTCGCCTATTTCTCTGGCGAACTCTGTCAACAATTCCTTCTGTCGACGCGAGAGGTCCCTCGGAATCTCAACATCAACTCTTACAAGCTCATCTCCTCGGCCCCACCCTCCGACTCTTGGGAAGCCCTTGCCTTCCAGGCGAAACACAGTGCCGGGTCTTGTCCCGGGTGGAATCTTTAGCTGAGCCTTGCCATCGATCGAGGGCACTTGAAGCTCTCCTCCAAGGGCGGCTTTGGGAAAACTGACTCTGGTCTCATAGAGAATGTTGTCTCCGTCGCGTTTGAACTCTGCGTGAGGCTTCAATCGTATCCGGACATAGAGATCTCCACTGCGCCCGCCCTGGGCAGCGTTCCCCTCTCCCCGGATCCGAAGGCTCTGACCTTCATCAGCTCCAAGGGGAACTTTCACTTGTAGTTTGGTCCTAGTTCGCGCAAGCCCGCTTCCATTGCAGTTCTTGCACGGCTTGTCGATGATGCTTCCTTCCCCTCTGCACTTTGGACAGGTGGTTATCTGGACGAGTTGGGCGAACCCGGCTCGACGGACAGTTTGGACCTGGCCCCGGCCATGACAGTTGCCACAAGTCTTCCTAGAGCTTCCGGGCTGCGCCCCGGTCCCGTTGCATTCTTTACACTCAGCAAGTCGGGGAACCTCTATCTCTCTTGTCGCTCCGTGCGCGACTTCCTCGAAGCTAATCTGCAAATCGTAGAGTAGGTCCTCGCCTCTGGAGGGAGCGCTTGGGCTTTCGAAGTTCTGAAAGCCTCCGAATCCGCCGAGAATCCGTTCTACGAAGCTGCTGAACCCACCTCCGAATGCGCCGAATCCCATGTCTCGGAAGATAGAGTCGAAGTCCGCGCCCCGGAAAATATCTTCAGTATTGTATTTCTGGTAGATTCCCTCTCGCCCGAACTGGTCGTACTGTTTCCGCTTCTCTTCATCGGACAATATAGCGTAGGCTTCTGAGATTTCCTTGAACTTCTCAGTGGCTTCAGGCGCTTTGTTCCTGTCCGGGTGATACTGTAGGGCGAGTTTGCGGTAGGATCCCTTTATGTCGTCTTTGGACGCGTTTCGAGGAACCCCGAGCACGTCGTAATAGTCTCGCTTCTCCATTCTTTCCGATTCATCTCTGCTCTACCGAGAGCCTTCGTCCTTTACCTCTCTAAACTCCGCGTCTACGACGTTATCATCCTTGGACTGGTTGGCTCCGGGCGATGTTGCCTGTTGGGCGGGCTCGCCCGGCTTCTGAGCGACCTTCTGGTAGATTTCGGCCCCGATCTTCTGAAGTATTCTTGAGAGATCGTCGCTGGCCGATTTTATCCTATCAGGCTCCTTCCCAGATAGAGCCGCTCGCAAGGTGCCTGCTGCTTTGTCGATGGCTTCGACCTGTTCTTTCGTAATCTTGTCTTTCAACTCGTCTTTTGTCTTGTCAGCGGTGTAGAGCATACTTTCTGCAGTGTTCCTGAGTTCGACCTCTTCCTTTCGTTTCTTATCATGATCCGCGAACTGCTCTGCTTCGTGGACCATCTTCTCCTTCTGATCCTTCGAGAGTTTGGTCGAGGCGGCTATCGTGATCTTGTTCTCTTTCGATGTTGCTAGGTCCTTCGCGGACACATTTAGGATACCGTTTGCGTCGATGTCGAAGGTCACCTCGATCTGGGGAATACCTCTCGGTGCAGGCGGGATTCCTGTTAGGTTGAACATGCCTAGGGATATGTTGTCTGTGGCCATGGCGCGCTCCCCCTGGAGGACGTGAATAGTGACAGTGGTTTGGGAGTCGGCTGCTGTCGAGAATGTCTGGCTGCGTTTTGTCGGGATGGTCGTGTTTCTCTCCATGATCTTTGTGGCAACGCCTCCCAGTGTTTCTACGCCAAGTGACAATGGTGTGACGTCCAGCAGGAGGATGTCCTTGACCTCACCTGCGAGAACTGCGCCTTGAATCGCTGCACCAACAGCAACGCATTCCATCGGGTCGACTCCACGCTCAGCTTGCTTGCCGATTATGTCCTCAACGAATTTCCGGACGAGCGGCATGCGAGTCTGACCACCAATGAGGATGATCCTGTCTACGTCCTTGGGCGTAAGTTTCGCGTCATCGAGAGTTCTCTTGATCGGTGTCTCAACTTTTCGGACTATGGGATTAGCGAGCTCTTCCAGCTTGGCTCTCGTCAGGGTCGTGTGGAGGTGCTTGGGCTGGGATGAGTCTGCTGAGATGAACGGCAGATCGACATCAGTTGTGAGAAGGGTGGAAAGCTCGATCTTCGCCTTTTCCGCAGCTTCTTTGAGACGGGTCATGGCCATGCGGTCGTTTCGGAGGCTGATGCCCGTCTGGCGCTGAAACTCGGTGAGCAAGTACTCGACTATCGCGTTGTCAATGTCAGTTCCGCCTGTCTGGGTGTCCCCACTGGTTGATAGAACTTGGAAGACTCCGCCGCCGAAGTCCATTAGCGTGACGTCATGTGTTCCGCCTCCGAAGCTGAACACCATTATCTTCATCTCCTTGTCCGCCTTGTCCAACCCGTACGCGAGACATGCAGCGGTGGGCTCGTTGATTATTCTAGCAACCTCGAAACCCGCAATTTCTCCAGCGTCCTTGGTTGCTTGTCGCTGGTTATCGTTGAAGTGAGCCGGGACGGTGATTACAGCCTTCTTGGTTGGTCGTCCAAGAAACGTTTCGGCGTCTTGTCTTATCTTCTGAAGTATGAACGCGGAGAGCTGCTGTGGAGTATAGTCTTTCCCGGCGAGATGAACCTTGTAGTCGGTGCCCATCTTCCTCTTGATCTCTATGATGGTCCCGTCGGGGTTTGTTGCTGCCTGCCTCTTTGCAGGTTCGCCGACTATCAGCTGACCCTCTTTGGTGAATGCAATGACCGATGGGAACATCTTTCCGGCCGCGGTCTGTCCTTCGGCACTTGGGATTACGACCGGGCGTCCGGCTTCCATTATAGCCGCAGCAGAATTCGTCGTTCCTAGGTCTATTCCTATGATCTTCTCTGTCTCTGGCTTACTCATGGTCCCCAATCTCCTCTAGAGATGACTTCTCGGATTTAGACTCACGCTCAGCAGAATTCTCAGCCACTTTGACTATGCTGGGTCGCAGGACCTTCCCCCTCAAGGTGTACCCCTGGCGAATCTCTTCCACGATGGTTCCCTCCTCCTTATCCGACACAACTCGAAGCGCCGCCTCATGGAGGTCAGGGTTGAATCTTGACCCTAGGCTGTGAATCTTCTCCACGCCCTCTTTCGATAGGATGCTCTGTAACCGTTTGTGGACCATTCCGACTCCCTCCACTATCGTAGGGTTCTCTCCACTTTCCTCTGCCTCCCTGAGAGCGAGTTCCAGCTCGTCGTTGACCACTATGAGGTCGGATAGGATGCGTTGGTTTCCGAACTGTCTATTGTCAGACATCTCCTTCTCCACTCTCTTTCTGTAGTTTTCAAGATCCGCCTGAAGGTACTGCAGACGGCGCAGATAGTCCTCCGATTTCGTCTTCTCTTTCTCTAGCTCTGCACTGAGCTCCCTCAACGTGGCTTCAGGGTCTTCGCCTTCAACGGAATTCTTGGAAGGCGGTTGAGCCTCTACAGTTTCAGTAGCAAGATGTCTCTTTTTCTCGCTCACCAAAATCACTCCTTTCTGCCCTCTCCGAATTCCATTAAGCTTTAGCTACAATCGATCTGGAGCGTCAGGGAAAAATTAAACCTTCTGACACGCCGACCAATGACATGGGACAATAGCGACGAACCGATGTCAAAGCGAACCAGTTTTGTCAACTTCCGGGAAAGGACGTCTTGTGTTTCTCATAAAAGGCTGGCTTGGTTACGCTCGACTGATAGCCCACATTGAACGTGATAGAATCCATTCGGAGGATCATGTTCTGGGCCTATTGAGTCATCTTACCCATCCAAAAGGCAAGATTTGGATCGCTCTTGACAAGGGGACTTTCCAAGAGGGAGAGCCGGTCGTGGGCAAGATCCACGTGGAAGCAGAAGAGTACATCCCATCCATCGGATTGAAGGTTGAAGCGAGGGTTGTTGAGAGCTGGAACGAGATGGTCTGGGTCACTCTCCCCAACAACCAGAGGATCCAAGAGAACCAGCGTCGGACCAACAATCTCTACCAACGCGATGTACAAGTCACCGGGGCTACAGATTTCGGAAAAGGCCCAGCCCGAGAATTTCCGTTCAGTGTCGGTATTCCTCCTTGCAAACCAACGCGCGGTGGATCTTCCCTCCAGAACTTATTGAAGGCGGTCTTGCAGGTCAAAGGAAGACCTGATATGACTAATGAAACCCAAATCGCGTTTGTCCCAGCGGGAGCCTATGGCTCAATGCCAATGAATGTCGGATATGGTCCCGGACCGATGCCCGCCGGCTATGGACCAAACCCCGGTTATCAGCCAAATCCTGGCTATGGAATGCCACCCATGAACCAGGGTTATCAAGGCTATCAAGGCTATGGTCAGCCTGGATACGGTGTTCCGCCACCACAACAGCAAGCGCCGTCAGTGAAAGTCCGCTGCAAGTACTGCACCGGATTGATGGACTCGAACGCGCCAAATTGTCCTACTTGCGGTGCTCACCAGTAGAAGTCTCGTTCTAGGACGAGGACGATACTAAAAGGACACCAGCGATTATCAGTACAGCGCCTGTCCCAGAGTATACGTTGAACGGATCATTGAAGATTATCACCGATAGCGTGACAGCGACGATCACCTCTATCGGGAGAATGATCGAGGACACTGTAGACGATACAGTTTCTAATCCTTTCATTAGGAAGTAGTAAGCTCCTACGGTCGCAACGACCGCCAGGAACGCGGTGTAAGAGGCCGCTTCCCAGCCCAATTTGATAGGGGCACCTTGGTCCAACGGAATGGCGAGGACAAGAAGAAAACTTGTGATAAGAATCATACCTCCGGTGACCGCTCGTCCCCCTTTTTTGACAACGAGATCCTTGGAATAGATGAAAACCAAAGCTATGGTAACTGCGGTTCCAAGTATCAGCACGTCACCTAGAAACTGGTCTTGGCCCAAGCTCACGGCCTGACCTCGGGTAACTACCATGCTCGCTCCAAGAAAACCTGACAATACTCCAAGACCTTTCTTCGCCCCTATCACTTCGCTTCCACGAGCCCAGGATAGAATCGGGATCATCAGAGCCGCCGTGCTTATGACGAGGGCCGCATCCGAGGAAGTTGTCAACCGCTGTCCCTGAAACTGCAGTACATATCCGAGAGCATTGACGAATCCCACAACCCAGATGGGTCTTGTCCGGAGAAGGGTCCAGTCAACCCATCCCTTTCGACGAAGAAACAACAGAACCAGAACAGAGGCTAGTGAAAACCGAAAAGCCACGAATAGATCTGCGGGAAGGAGATTCAGCCCGAGCTTGATTATCGGCACGCTTGTACCAAACAAAATCCCCGAGAAAAGTGCTGCCAGGATTCCAGTTCTGGACGCCGATTTTCCTCGCCTTTAGATGAGCTGGTCTTGCGCGCTGGCTTTAGAGTATAACTCGAGCTTGAGAAGGCTAAGTGTGAGAAGAATCAGCTAGGCTTATCTTCTGGTAGAACCCTAATTCCAGCGCGACATGAGCGATACAAGTCTCTTGGAGAGGGAAGAAGTAGAGTGCGCTTACTGCAAGGATTCAAAGCCAGCTTCAGAGACAACATGGTTCATGGCTGAACCGGGCGAAAAATCAGTACGGTTGTGCGATTTCTGCTACGAGGAAGTAAGGAAACAACTCCGCCTCCTCCGGATAGTCCGAAACCGAGGAGACTACCCGTTAGAAGCATCATCCTAAAGAAACAACAACCTCTGCAAAACACTGTCATGAACACTTTCATTAGCGTAGCTTCTAGCTGAAGTCTTCGGCTCCCCTCGGTTCTGTTAACTCTTTGTCGGTTGAGTTAGCTTCGGGGCATTGACTCCAGGGATTACCGTAGGCGTCGGGTTCCAATCCGTAAAGACTCGTTAACCATCCTCCTGAACACTTCCAACAATCGGAGAACATCGCCTGATGGAACATAGTATTGCCAGACAGACTTGAAAGCCAACATGACAAAACGACAAACGCCCAAACTCCGGGTATAAGCCAGAGAGGCATCCGACGACAAGTTAACAGAGCCCCCCTCTACAAAGGGTTATTGCCTTTCCCCATCCTCAACCTTCGAGCACTACCGTTGTCATCCAATGACAGAGTCGTCGTCCTCGGTTGCGGAATGGGAGGTCTGGCAACATCAAGCCTCTTGGCCGAACGTGCTCCGTCAGCATCGATCACGATTGTCGAGCAAAAGAAGACTTTCGAGTTCTCGCCCTCCTTCTCCTTGCTGGCAATAGGCCGCCGCGAACCTGGAACAGTTAGACGAGCCCTCTCGATCCCGAAGAAACGGAGACTCCAACTGATCAATGATCGGGTCCGCTCTATTGTGACGTCTTCTAAGATGGTCAAGACTAAGTCGGAAGAGCTGCACTATGATCATCTAGTCATTTCGATGGGCGTCGACTACTCGCTTGGAGAGGTTCCAGGACTGGAGAAATACGCTCACCAGTTTTACGATTTCGACTCGGCGATGAAACTGCGTGACGCGCTAGAAGGTCTTGAGAATGGAAGGTTGTTAATTGGAATATCTCGACTGCCTATCAAGTGTCCTGTTGCACCCTATGGTTTGGCGCTGCTCCTACAGGATCACTTTGCAAGGGCGAAGAAGAAGGTCACGATTGAGTTTTTCACTCCGGAGCCTCATCCAGCTCCAGCTGCAGGTCCTGTGATCGGTAAACAGGTGGAGAGGCTCTTGGCAGCCAAGGGAATAGCATTTCGACCGAAGGTCAAGCTTTCAAAAGTAGAAAAAGAAACGGTGGTGTTTGAGGGAAAGACAGAGCTCCCATACGATCTGCTGATCGTTGTTCCGCCCCACAAATGTCCAAGCGCCGTCGTTGAGGCTGGATTAACCGACTCGTCCGGCTGGGTTCCAGTCAGTCCGCAGACCTTGGCCACGAGGTTTGAAAGAGTCTACGCGATTGGAGATGTCACTGCAATTGAGACGCCTCACGCGCACGTTCCGTTTCTACCGAAGTCAGGGTCGTTCGCCATCGGGCAGGCTGAAGTTGTATCAAACAATATTGCAATGTCAATAACGGGGAGAGGAGAACGAAAGATTTGGGATGGGACTGGATCTTGTTTTCTCGAAGTTAACAGGGGAGAAAGCGCCATGCTCAGGGGCGAGTTTCTCTCAAATCCTCCGCGGCTGGAATTTCACCCGCCTCGCAGAAAATGGCAGGTGGAGAAGACGAAGCTAGAGGACTACTGGATGACCCGTCGATTCTGAGAAGCCGCCACTCCCTTGGAAAGATCGCCCAAAATCACTCCCTTACCCCGAATCTGGGACCCGTCATGCGTGGGAGAGCTAGGCTTCGGCTTCGATTTCTCCGCGGTGGACCTCGTGCCCGCACGAACCCAGGAAAACGTCCAGCCCGTCTGGCACAGCATCACTTCGGAATGGGCTCACATGTACAAACACTCCCTCGTGGTGATCTATAGGGCATTCTGCTTTGATGAGATTCTTCGCCTTGGTTCTAGGCCTCTGCCTGGAAACCGGGTCCAATCTAGCAGACAGCTTTTCGATCTTAAGCCCTAGGAGCCCTGCGTAGAGCCCGCCTATGCAAAAGATGCCGCTTCCCGCTAACAATCCTACAACGCCAGTCAGACCTAGTGCGTCGCTGGATGTCATCGCAAAGTATAGAGCGACGACAGGGGCTATGACCGCTACGCCGATGATGATCTTGCCAATAATAGAGAGAAACCCCACGGTCTTTAGACCCTAGGGAATTTCCTTCGTTTGAGAGGCATGGTTTTACCGTTTCTTTTTCGAGTCTCTCTCGCTCACAACGCCCTCGACATGCTCGATGATCGTCTTTAGAGAGGTACCCGGCCCGAAATTGCCGGTAATCCCCTGCTTCTCCAGGAACGGCTTGTCCTCGTCTGGGATAATACCGCCCCCCACCAGTAGAATGTCGTCTCCACCCTTCTCACGTATGAGCTTGGCGACCTTCGGGAAAGCAGTCATGTGAGCACCGTTCAAGAGACTCATGGCCACGACATCCACATCCTCGTCAACCGCCATCTGGGCAACTTGCTCAGGTGTCGCCAGAAAACCTGTGTAGATTACTTCCATTCCTGCATCTCGGAAGGCCCGTGTAAGGACCAGCGCACCCCTATCGTGACCATCTAATCCAGGCTTCGCTACCAAGATCCGAATTCTCCTCGTAGGTTTGGAGGCTGGTTTCCGCGATGCCATCGGGAGTGTTCTGATCTTCCGGAGACTCCTTCCGCTAATAAGGGCACTGGAGAATGTTCGGTTCGGTCGAAGATTACTTACGTTGAACTCCCAGAATAAGATATCGCACCGTTATCGCGATGAATAGTTTGCTAGCGATAAAAGTCCGTGAAACAGCGCTACGAGTCTATCCAGAGGTGATAAAGCTACTCGAAATCTTTCGACGCATGATCAATGACTCTATCAAGATCGGGCTTGAGACTAATACATCATCGCTAAACCCCGGCTCGCCCATTTCACATACTCTAAACCGAGACTTGACGGAACCATAAGCACTATCGAAAATTCGAAAAGCTCGGTTCTGCCCAGGTCTTCATCGGAGAAAGAAACGTCTTCGAATGAACTTGAGGAATCCAATCGCCAGTATCACGATCCCAACGACAACGGAGGATGTCCCGACCAACTGGAGCAATGTTCCCTCATTCCCGTACAGGGATGATAAGTAAGACGAGGCGATGATGGAATCAGTTACCTGAAGCCCGTATCCTATCACAAGGACGAGGAATCCACTGATCATCACGTTCTGATCACGCAATCGTATTCACGAACGGTTACACGCCGATTGTCCTAGGCTAGACCGTCAATTGTACAGCTCGTCATACCGCTTGTATTTCCAGTAGGCCATGGAAGCAAGCCATGATACCACGAATATGCCGATTATTCCGAACCCCATCGTCGCGAAATCGAGGGTCCCAAGCCACATCCAGAATGGACCACTCAGCTTCAGCTCGTCAGAGAGGACCTGCAGAAGTTCGACTCCGCCGATCGCAAAAGCAACCGCGACGGATATGATAGTCACAGTAAGGTTGTAGTATATTTTTCGAATGGGCCTCAGAAACGCCCAGCCATACGCAGTAAGCATTGTAATCCCATCAGTCATATCGACCAGGACCATTCCACAAGTGAACATGAAAGGGAGCACAAGGATCATCCAAAGAGGAACTGCGGACGATACTCCGACTCCAACGGTGATAGCTATTAAGGCAATCTCGCTGGCAGTGTCGAAGCCCAGTCCGAACAAGACACCGATAGGGTAGATCTGCCAAGGCTCACGGACGATCTTGAAGAGTCCTTTGAAGTAGCGGTTTAGAAATCCCCGGTTTTCCAAGAGACTATCCAGCTCCGACTCGTCAACCTTTCCCTGTTTGAGGGCCGTGAACACCCGATAAATTCCTACGACAATGATGACGTTGATGAGTCCAATTAGAAACAGGAAGATTCCTGAGACAGTTGTTCCGATTATCGCACCACTGCTTCGAAGTGCTGGAATCTGATCTCTTACCGCGTTGGTGGCGAGAATGAGGGAGACGATAAGGCCGACGACTACAGTCGAGTGGCCTAGGGAGAACCACATGCCAACGGTAAGGGGGCGCTTGCCTTCCTGGAGGAGTTTCCTCGTAGTGTTGTCAATCGCGACAATGTGGTCGGCGTCGACTCCATGACGCAGTCCGAAGGTAAAGGCGAGGACTCCTAGTCCCGCGAGCAGGGCTGACAATTGTCCTATGATAATTGAAGCCGCGAGGCCAGCGAGGGTGGAGATGCCGAGGGCCGAGTATATGATTAGGATTCTGAGTTTCTCTCCTGTTGAGAGCCCGAGCTTTGAACGATCTGATTGGAGTTCAGTCAATTCAGAAGACGCCCTCTCCAAGAGCCTTTATTGCTCACGGCACATATCGACAGGTTGTCTCGATCTGGCCCGTCTATGTGGTAATATAAAGTCTTAAGTTGGTAATACTTTTAGCTGACTCGGCCACTCTTGAGTAATACTGTGAGGCGAGTTATGAATTGGTATTGAGTGATGAAGGGGCTACCAGAATAAGCATGTCTCTGCCCCCTGAGCTTCTCGACGCCTTCGATAAAGCCTCCGACCAGAGCGGCTATAGAGACAGGTCCAAGGCTCTGCAGGCGGCCATGAGATCTTTCATCTCAGATTTTGAGACAGGCGTTAGAGGAGGCCATGTTGTCGGGTCCATCGTCATGGTCTACAACCATGAGACTCACGGCGCCGATGAGGGTATCACAGAAACATCTCACCACCATAGACAATCCATCCTCTCATCACTGCACGCCCACATCGACGCCGCACACTGCCTTTGCGCTCTGCTAGTCCGCGGCAAGGCCCAAGATATCACGATATTAGAGGGAGAACTGAAGCGACAGAAGGGAATCATGCAAGTCAGATCCTCTTATCTCAAGACAGAATCGGTTTAAGAAACAAGTCCTGAACTCCCAACGGAGAAACAGCTTAGGAAAAATACAGGAAAGGGACCATCAATCTCCAATACGGCGATGGCTGGAGTGAGAAAATATTCGTTACGGAGTTTGTCTCATTGGACGGGGTAATGGAAGATCCCGGTAGCGCTGAGAAGTTCGTCGGTTCTGTCAAGCCTTCGATTGGAGGACCTGGCTTGCTCTCATCGACTCTGAGGATTACCGTAGGCGTCGGGTTCCCCTTCACTGCTTACACCTGAGAGCCCTTGCGTCTCAGAGACGAGTAGTCTCTTTTCGGCAGGGAACGGTCGAACTTCAACCACTCACGCCCGTAGCGTGGTAGCTATCGCCTAACGACAACCGAAGAGTTGGCAGTGTTCGTCATCCAAAGAACTCAAGGGACTGTCGAGCCGACTCATCGATATCGGATTCAAGAACGTTTTGAAGCTCGACCTTTAGCAGAGCACGTCTGTTTTACCGGATCGTGAAAGACTCTTTAGACGAGCACGCAATACCATTCGTGAGCCTGACTTGGAACAGCTTCAGAAGGAAAGCCTTGTTTCCCCGACCGTCTTGAGATGGCTGCTGGAAGAGAACGAACCCTCGAGTCAATACTTCACACTCACCGAGCTAATGGGACACGACAAACAGGAAGCTTCAGTCCGAAAGGCAAGAGAGAGAATTGGGCGAGAAGGATGGGCCGCGAAGATTTTCGCGAAACAAAAAGAGAGCACATACTGGGAGAACAAGGAGTCTTGTTACATTCCAAAGTTCAGCTCTACAGGATGGCAGCTAGCGGTCCTCGCGGACATTGGAGTAACATCAGCTGATCCAAGATTTGCAAGCGCGGTAGAACACTTTTTCGAGCTTCACAACGTCGAGACCGGCGGATTCTCTATGCGTCCCCAGAATCAGAAACCGTTCGAGCCACATGTTTGCAACACCGGCAACATGGTTAGAGCTCTCGCAAAGGCGGGATATGCAAAAGATGACAGAATTCAAAAGGCTATGAATTGGCTGCTCTCGAAGCAACTATCCGACTCCGCCTGGAACTGCTCTCCATCTGGGAAACACGGGTCCTTCCTAGCAACCGTTGAGCCCATGTGGGCCCTATCTGAGATGATCTCGCAAGAGCCGAGAGCGGAATGGAAAGAAGCCGCGGCTAAGTCTTCCGAGTTTGTTCTCAAACACAAGATCTACAAATCTGACAGAGATGATTCGGTAGTCCTATTCGACTTTCTAAAGATACACTATCCCACACACTATTGTTACGATTTCCTGCACGGGTTACGTGTCCTATCAGAGCTAGGGGTCCGAAGAGACGAGAAAATGGATGACGCGCTCAGAATGCTGCGCGCCAAGGAACTTGTAGATGGACGATGGCCGCTGGAAGCGGTCTACCGAGGCTGGCGTCACTCCCACCCAATGCATGGGACGGAAACTGTGTCAAGACCTGAAGAGCGAGAACTTGTGACAGAGGGATGGGGGAAGGATCGGACCTTGCAACTGGAAGAGGCAGGCAAGCCCAGCAAATGGGTGACGCTCCAGGCGTTGCTTGTCATGAAACGATTGGGACTGCTTGAACCGTCATCTTAGGGGATTAGAAGACGGATCTAACCAGTCCTCCATCGATCGCGAGCATTGTTCCGTTGATGTAACTGGCTCTATCGCTGGCGAGAAATGCTACGAGATAGCCAACTTCCTCCGACGAGCCATATCTTCCCGCGGGCACATCTTGGAGCATTTGTTTCATCGCCTCGTCCACGCTTTTCCCCGATCTTGAGGAAATGTCTTTGGCGACTTGTCTCTGTCTATCGGTGAGTATGTGTCCCTGCATGATTCCGTTCGAGGTTATTCCTTTCGAGCCATACTCTAGCGCAAGAGACTTTGACAATCCGGCAAGGCTCAACCTTACCGTGTTGGACAAGACAAGATTCGGAACCGGCTGCCGCAGCGTGGAAGAAGTGATGTAGATCAGCCTCCCCCACTTCTTCTGAACCATCCCTGGAACAATCCGTTTTGTGAGCCAGACGGCGCTCATAAGCAGCAGTTTCACTCCTTGTTCCCAGTCAGCATCGTTGAGATCGGCGAACGTCCCTGGTTTCGGCGGGCCGGTATTGTACGCGAGAATATCTATAGTCCCAAATTTGCGCGTTGTCTGTTCAACGAGAAGATCAACGTCTGTTTTGACAGCAAGATCTGCCCTGACAGAGAACACGTTTTTGTTTCCTGTTTCCTTTACTATCGCGTCCCTGGCCGTTGAGATTGAGTCTTGATCCCTTGAAGAGATCACTAGCTTGCAGCTTTCTGCGGCGAGAACTTTGGCCACGCCGAGCCCTATTCCCTTGCTCGAGGCCGGGACTAGCGCTACTTTGTCTTTGAGTCCGAGTTCCAAGATGGTCTCTGTCTACTTATCTAAGGAGATTAAAGTTGGTGCGAGTTGAAAGGCGGTAATGGAGCCTAGGGCCTACCTGGAACGAGTTGGCTATCGTGGGCCCACTCGGCCAAACGTGAATGTTTTGCGCAGACTACACAGGAGACACCTGCTCTCGATCCCCTTTGAGAATCTCGATATTCACCTCGGCCGGCCAATAGTCCTGAGCGAGAAAGCGTTCTATGATAAGATCATCAAGAATCATCGCGGAGGATTCTGCTACGAACTGAACGGTTTGTTCGCTAGTTTGCTAGACAAACTAGGTTTCAAAGTATTGATGCTTTCAGCGCGAGTCGCGAGAAAGAATGGAGAGTTCAGTCCAGACTTCGATCATATGACTCTGCTTGTGCGGCTCAAGCATCCGTGGATCGTCGACGTGGGATTCGGCGACTCTTTCACAGAACCAAAACGACTCGAAATATCAGGCCCACAAGTCGACCATGGGAGAGAATACCGTTTTACGCGAAACAGGGGCTTGACCCTCATGTCTCGGAGGCTGAAAAGAAATGGTGTCTGGGTGCCCCAATACCTGTTTAGCCTGCGGCCTCGAAAGCTGGAGGATTTCATTCCGAGATGCCGTTGGCAACAAACCTCTCCGAAGTCTCACTTTAGAAAAGGCCGCCTTTGTACTCGCCTCACTTCCAACGGGAGACTAACGCTTACTGATACGAAGCTCATTGTGACCCGAGGCAGTAAGAAGGTTGAGCGACCGGTCAAGAACCCTGAAGAGTTCGCCGTGCTGCTACGACGCCATTTTGGCATCGACCTAAACTGATGTGATTCAGTTCACTGCGAGGTACTTGTTCTCGAGATACCCGATGAGCCCTGATGGATCGTATCCTTTGCCAAAGACCCGGTTGAGCAGCTCCTTCGGCGAATATGTTGATCCTGGTTTGTGGATGTTTTCCGCTAGCCAGCTCTTTAGAGGTGCAATGCTCTTGTCTCCCTTGATCGGGAGCAATCCCTTCTTTGTCAAAGCGCTCCACAACATTCCGGCGATGATGTTTCCGAGAGAATAGCCGGGGAAGGTGGCGAACTGTCCCCAGCTCCAGTGAATATCCTGGAGGACTCCGTCCGCATCCTTCTCCGGTCTCATGCCGAGATAGTCCTCTATCATGTCATTCCAAACTGAGGGGAGCTCTGAGACTTTGATCTTTCCTTGTAGGAGTTTCTTCTCAAGCTCATACCTCATCGCGACATGGAAGTTGTATGTCAACTCGTCGGCTTCCACTCGGATAAGGCTCGGTTTTACCGAGTTGAAGTAAGAGTAGAGTTGCTTCTGATCGTATCGGCTAACAAAGCTCAGGTTAGCCTTCAGAAGGGGGTAGAGCAACGGGACGAACTCTTTGCTCCTTCCAACGATGTTCTCCCAGAATCTGGATTGCGATTCATGAACTCCCGCAGATACGCCCGAGGCTGTCGGTGTGAACTGTAGCTCGTGATCTACTTGGAGCTCGTAGAGGGCATGTCCGCACTCGTGCATTAGTCCGAACATTGATGACTTGAAATCCTTAGGCTCATACCTTGTCGTTATCCTCACATCATCGCTCCCGATCCTGATCGCGAAGGGATGAGTAGAAACGTCCTGCCTGAATCTCTTCTCCGGCATGCCGAGCAGTTGAAGAATTTTTTGGTTTACCTGCTTAAGAGAATTGACATCGTAGTCAACGTCTTCCAGTGGATGTTTCTTTGGAAAAATTTCTTGGGAGAGAGTTTTGGAAAGGATCTTCTTGAGCTGGGGGATAAGTTCGGAGAAGATCTTGTCAAGGTCGATGGTTGTGAGTCCTTCCTCGGACAGATCTAGGAGTGCATTGTACGGGTTTCCGGACGGGTCGAGATGGTGTGCTTCTTCCCGTTTCAGCCCAGTTATTTTCTCTAGATGGGGCCTGAAGATATTGAAGTCGGATTTCTTTCTCGCTTCTCTCCAAGGAATGTTCGCATCGATGGTGGCCCTTTGTAATTCTTCAACTAGTTTCGGCGGGACTTTCTGGTAGTAGTTAAGTTCCCTCTTTACGACGCGGACAACCCCTTTTTCGGCATCGTTGAGCGCCTTCAGCTTCTCAGCTTTCTCAACAGACCCCGTCAAATCTATGGTCATTTTCTGGCGGAGCAATTCGATCTCTGATTGCGCTTGCCCTCTGGCAGTTGCCCCGGCCTCAGGCATATTGATCTCAAGATCCCATCCTAGGAGGGAGGAGGCATGGGTCATCGCCGCGACCGACTTGTATCTGGCAAGAAGATCTAGGACAACGGGATTATTGAACGGGCTCATGGGAGAGACGGGCCTCTCGACGTCTAACTGCCTAAAAACATTGAAGCGCACTGCTGGGAATGGAGACCGATGAGACCTTTCTTCGGGGATATTGCCGATAGGAAACTGAACGCCTACGGGGAGGGGTCCTCTAGCAAGAGCTATTACTCGTCGGAAACTGATAGCCAACTATGGCGAAGAGCGTGTCTGATTTCGTCCGTGTTGCGTCTATCAACGACATTCCTGAAGGAAAGATGAAGAAGGTTGTCGCCGGGAGTCAACAGGTTCTAGTTGTCAACGTGAAGGGCAAGTACTATGCTATTGGAAATGTCTGCACCCACCTTGGCGGACCCTTGGACAAGGGGATTCTTGAAGGTCATGAGGTAGAATGTCCCCTGCACCGCTCCCATTTTGATGTCACCACCGGCCAGGTGAAGAGAGGACCCGCTACAAGGCCAGAGCTGGTCTATGACGTCAAGATTGAAAGTGGTGCTATTCTAGTGCGACCGAAGCAGTAGCTAATGCAATCTCCTCAATTCGGTAGGGCTACGACTGTTTTGCACCGCAGCTGGTGCAGAAAACCGCAACACTAGGAAGCCTAGCACCGCACTTAAGACAGAATTTTGACTCAACCTGAGCCTGCTCCTGGGACGGTGCTGGTTGCTGTGATACTGGAACGGACGAAAAGGTCTGCGGGGCAGGCTGACCCCAGCCCGGTGATGGTGGCCGATCTTGGATGGAGAAGTACGCGACGACTTGGAAGATCAAGGCAACTAGGAGGATCAGGAAGCCTACGAATACAATCGTGAGGGCCGCTCCAATTAGGTAAAGTAAACCTGTGGTTGCGAACGCGCTTACGTTTAGTCGCTGTGATATCTTCTCGTATGAACGTTTGAGAAATATGGCAGATATGATCGTGAAGATCCAGAACGCTCCAAGTATGCCAAAGAATAGTAGAAATCTGGGGAAGCCGAAACCAAACGTAAACAGTCCTGCAATGGATCCTGTAACGATAAACGCGACAAAAACAACCGCTCCAATTATTGCTGTTATGGCGGCGAGAAGGGCGTCGTCGAAGATACTCTTGTCCTGAACAGTCTCGGATATTTCCTTTGTCGCCAGTAGAATTAGTATCCAGCCAACAAGGCTGAGGAAGGGGAAGAACACGAGAATCCCGCCAACTCCCCCAAGGGTCTTGGCCGGTGACAAGGAGCCCATGACGAGGGCCTTTATTGTCCCGAATTTAAGGCTGGAGTTATCTTAGTCGTTACGGAAGGACTACTCTTCTTTCCAATTCATGAGTACACTGCCTAGAACGATGAAGAACGCTGCTAGTCCTAAGGCAATGATGGTGTTCGTCAGGGCTTGGGCCGGTTCCGCGTAGATTAGTGCATCTCGCAGTCCATCGTTCACGTAAGTTAGTGGCATGAAATTGGCTATGATCTTCATGATATCAGGCAATGTTTCGCGCGGCCAGAACGTTCCGGCCAAAAACATCATAGGGAAGGTTATCGCGTTAGCCGCAGCGTCCGCGCTCTCCGCCTCCTTTACGAAATTTGCGAGCACCATTCCTATACCTGGGAAGAGGAGGGCCGCAGCAACTACCAATCCGACCGTGTACAAATCTATAGTCGCTGTGACCCCGAAGATGGCATAGCCGAAGAAGAGGATTACAACGAGCGAGATTGTGGCTAGAATCATCTGGTAGCCGACCATTCCCAGGATCCATTCGATCTTGCTGAGAGGTGTGGTCGCGAGTTTCTTGATGATCTTCAACTCTCGATACCTGCCGTTCGTGTTGACGGCTCCAAAGACGCCTGTGGTGAGAAGGGTCATGCCGATTACTCCAGGTATGAAGAAGTCGATGTAGCGGATGTTCCGGGTTACGATGCCGACTTGTTGGACACTCACGTTGTCTGCAGTAGGAGACAAACGGGCCGCGTAGGAGACCGTCGCAGCGTTCACTATTCCGGCTAACGAAGCAGAAGCCTGGTCACTTTGGTCCATGTATAGCTGAATCTTCGCTTGGTGTGTTGTGTTCAGGGTCGTCTGGAAACCTAATGGAATTACCAGGAGCCTTTGGCCTCGATTGTGGAGTTGAGCGTCGTTCTTGATGTATGTGATCGGATCTGTCTGTTCCGCTGCAACCACGTGGATACTGAATGCTCCAGTACTTGTTAGGTTGTTTACGTAGCCCTGTGAGAGGGACGTCGGAGCATTTGCTACTAGGTCTTGGTTCTGGACGTAGAGGTCGAACTTGGTGCTTCCGTTGCCGAAGATTGCTCCGAAGAGGACGATCAGGAGTAATGGGAAGGCGATGGTCCAGAATATGTTGCTCTTGCTGCGGTACCAGCTCTTGAAATGTCCACTGATGATAGTGTAGATTCGGCTCCTCATGACTAGTTTCCCTCCTCCGAAACCCTACGCCCGGTAAGATTGAGAAAGACGTCGTCTAGAGTAGGGCGTCTTACTTCTATCTCCTTATCGTGCAATGGAGTCGTGCCCAAGCTCATTAGGATGCTTGTGAGCTCTCCATTGTTTAGGGGAACGGCAATATCCCCCGCGTTTCTAAGCTCGGCTTTAGGTAGGCCAGGTGGTAACTGTTTGAGTCCTTCTTGGCCTGCATCTCTGATGATGAGTGTTTTCTTTCCACCATGAGCATCTATGAGCTGGTCTGGTGTCCCGGACGCGATTATCTGTCCGTGGTCGATTATCGAGACGATATCCGCTAGGTACTCTGCCTCGTCCATGTAGTGTGTTGTGAGGAAGACTGTTTTTCCTTGGCTCTTCAACCGCTCCACGACCCCCCAGACATCCCTGCGAGCTCTCGGATCAAGACCAGTGGTGGGCTCGTCAAGGAAGACGACATCAGGATCGTTTACTAGAGAAACGGCGAGGCCGACTCGCTGTTTGAGGCCCCCTGATAGGCTTTTGAACTGCTCGTCGCGCTTATCCTTCAGGTCAACTAGCTCGATGAGCTTGTCCGCGTCGAGCTGGCGTTTGAACATTGCTCCGAAATAGTTGATGTTCTCCCGGACGGTAAGACGATCGATGGCGTTGAAGTCTTGCGGGAGGACGCCGATCCGTTTCCGGATCTCCGCCTGATCTGAGCGTTTGCTGACATCGTAGCCAAGGACATTCGCCTGTCCCCCCGTTGGGTTTCGGAGACATTCTAGAATCTCGACCGTGGTGGTCTTTCCCGCGCCGTTTGGGCCTAGGAAGGCGAAAACCTCGCCTTTTGTTAGGCTGAATGATATACCGTTGACGGCCACGTTCTCGCCGTACTTCTTTGAGAGATTGTCTACCTGGACGATCTTGTCGGATTGCCCTGGGAATGGTGTCGGTTGGCCGTTGGTCATAGAGGAGCCTCTCCTACCGAGCGATTCTCAAGAGGTTCGTAATAATTATCGTCGCCGTGATTGCGTCCGGCTTCGACCGAGTGCGAGTTTCCATCAGATTTCACCACAATTACATTATGGAGGTCGTTGTTGCTTTTAATGGTCGGGCACGTTTCGTAGTCACACAATGTGATTACATCCGACGAAGTCAAGAGATCTATTCGATTCATCAGTGGAACACCCTATGAAAGACGAGTTAGTTTTGCACTGACATCCCATAGCCTCTGGGCAATCTCCTCGTCATAGGATTCGTCTGAAGACTTCTTCACCTTGCGCTTCTCTACATATTCTCCGTTGAGACCTTTTGCGTCAGGTGAGGAGGCAAGATAGACAATTGTCTCCGCACCCTGCTCGGGGCTTGTCATGAACATTTTCGGCAGGGCCATAATGAAGCCTACTGGACCTAGTGGTCTACTCCAGATGTTGGTCGCGACTGTTCCCGGGTGTACCGCGTTGACTGTTACACCTGTTCCTTGGAGTTTCTTGGCGAGTTCATGGGTGAAGAGGACGAGGGCTAGTTTGGATTGTCCGTAGGCCTTCCATCCACCATAATCGTTCTCCAGAGTGAGATCGTCGAAGTTGATGTGCCCATTGTAGTGTCCCACTGATGATACGTTGATGATTTGGCTTGGAGCGCTGGCCTTCAGCAGGTCAAGTTGGAGGTTTGTTAGGAGGAAGGGGGCGAGATAGTTTGTAGCGAAAGTATTCTCGTAACCGTCGGCGCTGACGCGTCGTCTTTGGTTGAAGAGTCCAGCGTTGTTGATTAGGACGTGAAGTTGGGAATATTTCTTCTGGAATTCCGATGCGAGGATCCGCACCGACTTGAGAGACGATAGATCGGCTAGCAAAAGGTCGACTGCGTTGTTTTGCGATTTTCTGATTATTTCGGACCTTGCCGCTTCGCCTCTTTCCTTGCTACGCGCGACCATAACTATCGTGGCGCCCATTTTGGCGAGTGCTAGGCTGGCTGCTTTTCCGATGCCGGAGTTGGCTCCGGTGACCATGACAACCTTGTCTTTCATCGTTGTCGTGTCTGGGACTCTTTCGTTCAGCATTGTTCGTCACTAAACTGACTGCTGGGTCATTATTTAAACGCGTCGGTCATTTTTAAATACAACGCACGGGTACATGTCACAGTATAACGATGCCACGGGTCGTCCCCGAATACAAAGAAGAAGCCAAGACACGGATTCTCGCAGCTGCAAACCAGGTCTTTGGCGAGAAAGGTTACCGCCAGGCAACCATGGATGACGTGGCTAAGAAGCTGGGTGTCAGCAAGGGAGCGCTCTACCTCTACTTCGCCAGCAAGGAGGAACTGTTCGAGGCGATCGCCCGAGCAGAACCCCTGGCATTCAAAAAGATCCTATACTCCACTTTTGGCGAGAACAAGAACCCCCTAGAGAGCGCTGGCGAATTCTTCGACAAGATGCTGAAGCGCTACGGATCTAACTCGGGACTTAGCTTCGAAATATTCTCAGAAGCCTCACACAACCCTGGACTTCGAAGGGTGCTCAAGAAGACCCAGGACGAATACGCCGCTACCCTGCAGAACTACTTGGAGGAGGGAAGGAAAAGGGGGTTTATCGATCAAGACTTGGACTTGCGATCCATAACTTATGCCCTGATTGCCTTGTGGAACGGGATCGAGACAATAGTCGTTACTGGGTTGCCGGTCGAGGACGCGAGACAAGCATGGCTTGAAGGATTCAAAGCCATATTTCTGCCAAAGAATGACGTTCACGCATCGCGAAATCGCTGAGCCAGCGCCTGCCGTTAGGATCATCTGGGGATACCGATTGGCTCCCGAAGACTCTTGCGAAACGCTACGCGATATTTTCTCGGGACCACATGGACTTTGATATGAACAACGTCGTCGGGGGTTGCTCGTAGTTTCAAAGGCATGGTCAACCAGCCATTCTCATTGTTACGTGAGATAGACATAAAACTGATTTCTCGAAGCGCTCTGGAGTGCGCCACATGTCTGCAGCGAAGCAACAGCCGGGCGGCATAGGCTCTGGCAAGGTTGACCGTGTTGTGATCATTTTCAAGGAGAATCATACCTTCGACAATTACTTCGGCACTTTTCCCGGCGCCAACGGGATGATCATGCCAAGATCGCCTAATCCACCTCCCAGTGATCCGGACCATCGGCACGGTGCATGGCTGACTCGCCAGACGACATCGGTCCGCCAACAGTTCGTAGAAAGTGATATTCCCACATACTTTGCATATGCTAGAAAGTTCACCCTTTGCGATCAATACTTCACAGATGTCGCTGGACCGTCAACGCCAAACCATTTGATGGCGGTGGCTGCCGATTCTCCCTTCATCGACAACCCTCACCCAGGTGACCCGTCCAGAATCGCTTCTTCACTCCCCCAGAGCCTCGAATCACAAAAGCTAACCTGGGGAAACTACGGGGGATACGCGTTTCAATATCTGAGCGGTGTTGGAGGCAGAAACAAGTTCACTTCTGACCGGTTCGCCAAGGATGCGGCCTCAGGAAAACTACCCAACGTCTCATGGGTCTATGCCACGAGTCAGTTTGACGAGCATCCTCCGAACCCCGGGAAGGGTCCGATGGGGAACGTGACAACAGGTATGCAGTGGACCGTGGACCAAGTGAACGCGATTGTGAAAGGAGGGCTCTGGGGAAGGATTGCTATTTTCATAACGTGGGATGACTGGGGAGGATGGTACGACCACGTAAACCCGCCAAATGTTGAGACTTGGAGGCTCGCAACTCCACAGCCCTCATACAACGGGACCCAGTTCCGATACGGATCACGGGTCCCATGCTTGGTATTGGGTCCATATGCGAAGAGCGGATACGTTTCGAAGACGTTGCATTCGCACGTCAGCCTACTAAAATTCTGCGAATCCCTGTTCGGGTTGCCTGCGTTGAACCAGCGTGATGCACAAGCTGACGACATGTCGGACTGTTTTAGTTTCCAGCAAACGCCGGCCCAGCCGGCGCCACCAAAACCTTGACCGGCCCCCGTATTATCCCTGGACCAGAATCGTCCCTGTCATCTGCGGTGGATGAAATTTACAATGGAAGGCAAAGCTTCCTGCTTGGCTCGTTGTGATTGTTATGTTTGCGTTCTGGATTACCGTGGATTGGGCTGCCACGACCACATCGTTTGCGTACGGCGCGCCGATCGTGAATGAGTGAGCTTTGTCAGTGGGGTTGTAGAAGTGAATGGTCACAGTGTCGCCCTTGTTCACTGTGATCTGGGTCGACGAGTAGATGTAATCGGAGCTCAGGTTTGATTGTGCGCTGAAGCTTAGGTCTTGCGCGAACAGATAGATGTCTCGTGTTTGCGGCGCCGGACTGGAATGCGCAAGATAGCTGGCTGCCAACCCCGTAGCCGATCCAACGATCGCCGCTAGCAAAACGGTTGCGATTAGGAGGTTGCGGGTGCTCCAGGGAGCCATGGTCCCATCAACTAACGACGTCGTTAAAAGGTTTTACCTTTGTAGTGCCTTTCACACGCCCAGGGCAGAGTGTGGTTCTTTGTAATCGCTTGTAGACGCGCCGAATATATCCACTGATAACTCCTGTCCCCGGGAATAATCTTTGAACAACAATCTCAACCCACGGAACAAAATAGACATCCTAACGCGCGTCCTACGATTGTCGACGATTCTGCTCGTAATAGGACTTAGCACACTATACTCTATCGGAAACGCAAAAGCCGCAAGCTTCACATTCAACAACTACGAGCTTGGAAACACCCCTGGAATAACCTGCCCCAATACATTGGCAAACTGTTACAATTTCGCTGCAGAGCCCGCAATACGAGCCGACCCGGCCGGCAACTTCTACTCTTCCTCAGAGAACGGGCTGTCAGGAGGAACTGACGCCTGGAAATCTACCGACGCCGGGCTCCACTACATCTCGCTAGCATCTCCTAACAGCGCGTCCGCGGCGGGAACGCAGTTCTCTCCAGCGGGCGGAGACACGGACTTGGCTGTCGCATCAGCCCTGAACGGGAACGGATTCTACAACGTCTACGTAGCAAGCCTCGCACTGACCAATGTTTACGTGAGCACTAGCACTGACGGCGGTAGCACATGGCTTCTCAATCCGACAGGTGCTTCTGTACCGGGCGACGACAGACCGTGGATCGCTGCCGAGGGGGCTGGCAAAGTCTGCGTCTCCTATCACAGCATCACTGCCACGAACGACATTTTCGTCACATGTAGCAATGACGCCGGCATGACCTTCGCCCAGACAGGAAACGCGTTCGATGCGAACCATCTCTGGTTGGCGTCCTTCCAGAACGCGATAGGAAATCTCGCAATCGACCCAGGGAACCACAACATCTACCAGTCCCTCAGCGGAATCGCAAGCGCAACAGAGACCACATGTCTCAACTGCGGTCTTCATACGATCTGGTTAGCAGTATCCACTGATGGCGGCATAACATTTACTGACCATGCGGCGTACGTCAACCCGAACACGTCCGTCTCCTACGGACACCAGTTTGTCAACGTCAGCGTTGACCTGGCAGGAAACATTTACCTTGTATTCACCGATGACCACAACCTCTACTATAGTTTCTCCACCGATCATGGAACAAGCTGGTCAGCTCCATCACAGATCAACCAGAGCCCGTCCGCTACCGCCATCATGCCTTGGAGTATCGCCGGTGGAGCGGGCAAACTTGACGTTGTTTGGTATGGAACATCCTACTACGACGGCGTGAAAACTCCCGACAACTATCCCTCAAGCGCTGCATGGTACGTCTACTTCGCACAGAACCTCCAAGCAACAACCCCCGGAAGCATATTCTCTCAGCAAGCAGCGACACCAGTGATCCATAACGGTGGAGTGTGTGAGTCCGGGGCCACTTGCACCGGAAACCGAGACCTGTACGATGACTTCGGAGTAGCCGCAAGTCCAACGACAGGTCTAGCATCTATCGTCTACAGCGATGACCAGTACAGCAACACGCCAACACATCCTGCCGGGCCCTACTGTACACCTAGCCGGACCAACACAGGCTCCTGCGACAGCACCAATATCGCAACGCAAACATCTGGCACAGGAATATTTCCCTAAGAAAATACCAATACAGAGCTCGGAGGCATCAAGCCTCCTCACCCCCTTTTTTTCCCTACGTCTCCTAGTGTCCAGAGCGGGTTCGGATTCTAGCTGCGCGATACGGCCTGTCTTGGGGACGGCTGAGCGTATGGAGGCTTCAGCTCATCAGGAGTGATTTCCCCTACAGTTAGTTGTTGGTCAGCGTTCTGAACGAACAGCTTTGCGACGATCTGGTCTTCACTTTCTTCCAGCTCAACCTTCATGTTAAGGAGTGAAAAGACTGATCTGACGAACTCAGCGTAGAAAGCTGAAGCAAGGGGTCCACAATCATGCCTGAGAATCGCGACATAGGCTCGTCCGTCATGGGTGCACTCGAATTCGAAATTGTGATTGTAGTGCGAGGCTACCCGGTCCAACGACTTTATCACGTTTTCCAAGTTGAAATCCTTGAACCAGAAAGCGACCAGAGCGACTCCCTCATGTTCACCTGTTCTCTTACCAATAGTCCTTGCCTGCTCTTCCGACATCAGACTGAAGAATGTCTTCAGGAGCCCCCTGGATATTGTGACTAGGCCGAACTTTTCCGCGAAGGCGTCGTACTCCACCTGCTTTCTAAGCGCCTGGTTTGCAATGACATTGACACTGATCTTGTCCTTCTGCGCGAGTTCGTCGAGTTGCTCGCCTACGTCAGTGTCGATGCGGAAGATTCGGGTCTCGATTCGCCTCATTTTCGTACCGTAACAATCCTCGAGGAAAATAGATACGGGAATCGTAACCAAACCCATAATCGCCTGGGACTCATTGAACCTCGCAAAGGGGACCGTACGGATTAATTATAGACGGCCAAACCAGCGATCCCAAGTCGAAAATCTGGTTTCTTGATGAAAAAACCGACACATGTAGGAGAACGAACGAGCCAACAGCAATCAGAAACTGCCGCTCAGCTTCTTGTTGAATGCTTAGAGAATGAAGGTGTCAAATACGCCTTTGGAATACCGGGCGAGGAGAACATACACGTCATCGACGCGCTGAACAATTCGTCTATCCACTTCGTTCTCGTTCGTCACGAGCAAGCTGCCTCGTTCATGGCAGACATCTACGGCCGCCTGACCGGTCAGGCAGGAGTATGTGTGGGGACTCTTGGGCCTGGAGCCATCAATCTCCTGCTAGGGACGGCAGACGCCAACACGGACAGTGTGCCACTTGTTGCAATAAGCGCCCAGGGTGGCTTGAATCGGATCTACAAGGAATCCCACCAGATAATCGATCTCGTCAGCATGTTCAAGCCCGTCACAAAGTGGGCTGAACTAATCCCAAGACCAGAGGCTGTACCGGAGATGGTACGGAAAGCGTTCAAGCTTGCGCAGACCGAGCGTCCCGGAGCCGTCTATCTTGCATTGCCAGAGGATGTAGAAAAAATGCCCGTGCCGCCGGGTCATCGTCCGTTAGAAATCAATGTGGTGCGCGATACCTCTCCTTCTCCTGCTCAGATAACGCGGGCTGCGAAAGTAATGGAGGCTGCAAAGAGACCTGTCCTGCTTGCAGGACACGGTGCCGTGCGCAATCACGCTCGTGAAGCGTTGGTTCGTTTCTCAGAGCACCTCCAAATTCCGGTCGCGACGACGTTCATGGGCAAGGGAGTCTTTCCCGATAACCATCCCAATGCGCTAGGCACGATAGGATTCATGGTGCACGACTATGCCAATTTCGGCTTCGACCAAGCGGACGTCATTGTATGTGTTGGGTACGACATGCAGGAGTTTGACCCGGTAAAGATAAATCCGAAAGGGGAGAAGCAGATCATTCACATCCATCGCTATCCGGCTCAGGTTGACGCTCACTACCACCTGGCCGTCGGTATTCAAGGTGACATTTCAGAGTCGCTTGACGCCCTAGCCCGGGAGACTAAACCCAATCCGGCATCGAACCCGACAGGTCAGAAGATTCGTCGTCTGTTACAGGAGGAACTTGAGATGGGAAGAAGCGACAACTCCTACCCTGTCAAGCCCCAACGGCTCGTCGCGGATATTCGAGCGGCGATGGGCGAGAAGGACATCGTGCTTGTTGACACGGGCGCGGTGAAGATGTGGATGGCCCGGTTGTACCCGACCTATCAGCCGAACACTTGCATCGTCTCCAACGGGCTCTCGACAATGGCCTTCGCTCTCCCGGGAGCGATTGCCGCGAAGCTTGCCTTTCGCGACCGCAAGGTGTTGGCTGTCGCTGGCGACGCCGGTTTCTTGATGAACTCGATGGAGCTTGAGACTGCTGTGAGAGAGAAGATGCCTCTTGTCGTGTTGATCTGGGTGGACGGGTCCTATGGCATGATCAAGTGGGAGATGGACCTCGAGCTCGGACACCACTCCCATGTCGACTTTGGCAATCCAGACTTTGTCAAGTTCGCCGAGAGCTTCGGGGCCAAGGGCTACCAGATAGCACGAGCTGGAGATCTACTTCCCACGATGAAGAATGCGCTAGCCGATGACCGCGTTTCCGTCATAGCCTGCGCAGTCGACTACACCCAAAACACAGCGCTAACGAACAAGCTGGGAGATCTCACCGAACCCATGTAGTAGCCAGGAGCGATTCTCTTGCCGTCATGTTCTAGCGCAAGGGTCTTAGCCATCTAAGTGGCTAGACCATCAAGTCTGGTTCTTGTTTTGAAGGAGAAAAAATTCAAGCATATTGAGACCAAGCTGATTCATTCAGGTGAGCCAGAGCCTCGGGTCCAGGGGGCTGTGAGTATGCCGATTTTCCAGTCGGCAATGTTCGAGACCCGCAAAGAACCCGGCTACCATGATATCGAGTATATTCGCCTGAATAACACACCGAACGCGAAGGTGCTCCATGAGAAACTGGCCGCGGTTGAAGGCGCGGAGGACGCCCTTGTGGCCGCGAGTGGAATGGCGGCCATCTCTACTACCATGCTCACGTTCCTCCATAACGGGGACCACCTGCTCATCCAGAACTGCTTGTACGGTGGGACCCATGATTTTGTCACCAAAGACCTTCACACGTTCGGGATATCCTATGATTTCATCGATGGCAACGACCCCGAGTCTTGGGAAAAGAAACGACGTCCCAACACAAAGGCGATCTATGTCGAAACGATGACAAATCCAATGCTGGAGGTGGCAGACCATAAAGCGGTTGTCAAATTCGCAAGAGCCCACGGACTCATATCCATGATCGACAACACTTTCGCCAGCCCGATCAACTTTCGCCCCATCGAACACGGATACGATCTCTCACTCCACAGCGCCACGAAGTACCTGAACGGCCATGCGGACATCGTCGCGGGGGCCGTTATTGGAAACTCTGAGTTGGTGAGTAAAGTCAAACATCGACTGGATCATCTTGGTGGAAGCTTGGACCCGCACGCTTGTTTCCTGTTGCATCGCGGTATGAAGACGCTGGCGCTTCGTATGAAGCACCACAACGAAAGCGCTCTCAAGATTGCGAGATTTCTAGAGGACCATAACACCGTTGCCGGGGTGAACTATCCAGGACTCATGAGCCATCCTCAGCATAGCCGGGCGGGAGAGTTGTTTGACGGTTTCAGCGGCATGCTTAGCTTCGAACCAAAAGGAGGAAAGACCGCTGCTGAGCAATTCATGAAAAACGTCTCTATCCCGATAATCGCGCCGAGCCTTGGCGGAGTCGAGAGTCTACTCACTCGACCCGCGGCCACCTCTCACTCAGGAATGACTCCAGAAGACAGGAAGAAACTCGGGATTACAGACGGACTAATTCGAGTATCCATTGGAGTCGAAGCGACAGAAGACTTGATCGCGGATTTCGGAGAGGCGTTAGAAGCAATTAGAACCGTAGCCAGCGTCCCTTAAGAGCCCAAGGGAAGCTCGATCAAACAAGCTCGTCAGAAAGACGTTTCAGATCCTCACCAACGATCTGCATGACGCGCCAGTGCTCTCTGAAATGACCCCCCAATCGGTGATAGACGTCTATGGCTTGAGTGTTCCAATCAAGCACTTCCCATCGCATCCCATAACAGTTCTCTGTGATGGCGATTCGTGCCAGATGAATCATCAAAGCCTTTCCTATGCCCTTGCCTCGGAAAGGCGGCCGCACAAAAAGATCTTCTAGGAAGAGGCCATGCCTTCCCTGCCACGTTGAATAGTTCTGGAAAAAGAAGGCCATACCGGCCGGGTTACTATCCCACTCAGCAATCAGTACCCTGAACCTAGGATTCACAGCAAAGCCATCCCTGATCAAGTCGTCTTCTGTCGCTCGAACGGCATCGGGTTCCCTCTCATACTCCGCCAACTCGCGAATGAAAGACAAGATCAACGGGACGTCTTCCAATGTCCCCCTGCGAATCCTCAACATGGCTTGCAGCTTCACGTTTTTCTTCTCTCTGGTTTGCGGGCTTGCTTTCGGTTGCAACCCAGTCCGATGCGGCCACAGCAATAAGCCCGCGACATGAATGGCGAGGGAGCAGTCCAAGTTAAATCTCCAATCCGACTTGATGAACTAACAGCAGCACTTTGGGTTGTCATAATACTCGCGGGCGATGGTTGTCATGACCGGGTCGTCGCTTACAATCGCATGACACTTGTCCGAGCCCCAATTTGACACAGTGACAAGTTTCGAATCATCAGAGAGTAGGAGGTTGCATTTACAGATCAGTTCTTTGACGTGGCCCATGGTTTCGGCCGTTTCCACAAGTTCCGGTGTCACTGCTGAGCGTACCTTCACCTTTCTGGCTCTAGCCTCGAGTAGTGCTGGATGTACTGCTTCGAGAAGGTCTTTGTCGAATGTTAAGAAGAGAATTTGTTTCTTGGAATCTTCGATCGCACTTCGCAGTCTCTGGATCACGTTGGGCTTCCCCTTGACTATGTAGGCGATCTCCAGCTCTCCGGGAGTCGCAGCTCTCTTCGCTAGAGGCTCGATAGATCTCTTGACGCTTGCCAGCGTCTTGAGCTTTTCAACATGTTCCCTCTCTGCATTCTTTTTCAGACTGTCAACTATCTGATCAGGATCTAGGGCTCGGTACATGCTAGGATTTCCTCTGCTTACATGTATGAGATTCCATTTTCTCTCAAGATCGTCGAGCGCCTGATAGATCTTAGAGTCGGGTATGCCGGTAAGCTTGCAAAGTTGGCTGGCCGAGGCTCCCGGATTTTCGATCAGCGCGGTGAGGACCCGGGCGGGATAGCCTGCGACGCCTAGCTCCGATAACTTCGTTACAAGATCTTGCTTGAGGGGGCTTGGCTCGTAAACTGTTGTTGGTCTCGACGTTCTATGTTCTACCTTCTTCTTCGGTGAGGTAGGAAGAGATCGCTTAAATAGTTTTCTACTACTGGAGCGTAGTAGAGAACATATGATAGGAAAATCTTTTGCTAGAAAGCTCGGATTGTTTCTGGCAAGTAACAATTGCGGATCTTGGTGCTTGGCCGAAGGCATTTGCAAACTCACAACCACGCGCGTTCCGACACCTACTCAATTCGGCCTTCCAATAACAACGACAAAAACCATCTGTGAGCGAGCCCGATAACCGTGGAACCAGAGAACAGTATTCGTGAGGCTATCCGAGACACCTATTCAAAGATAGCCACTAGAACCCCCGGCGTTTGCGGCTGCTCGTGCTGCTCGAACACAGAAATTGAAGGATCCAATGAAGCAGAATCGCTCCGGGCAGGCTGCGGGCACCCGGTAAACGAAGCGAATATCAAACCAGGAGAAGTCGTGCTGGATCTCGGGTCCGGTGCCGGTGCGGATGCTTTTCAGGCTGCGAAACTGGTCGGACCTACGGGCAAAGTAATCGGTATCGATGCGACTCCCGAGATGATCTGGAAGGCCCGAGATCTAGCCTCGAAACAGGCCTTAGAGAACGTAGAGTTTCGGCTAGGAGAAGTAGAGCACCTGCCTGTTGAACGAGATTCAATAGACTTGGCCGTCAGCAACTGTGTGTTGAATCTTCTACCAGACAAGCTCATGGGCTTTCAAGAAATATTTCGAGTTCTAAAGTCCGGTGGTAGAATCCGGATATCAGACCTCGTCACCTCGAACCCGGTTCCGCGAAGCAAAGTGCGCGCTGAGTCCTGGGCGGCTTGTGTCGGGGGCGCCGTACCCGAAACCGAATACTTGCAACTACTGAAACAAGCTGGGTTCGAAGATGTTCAGGCCGTAAACGAAGAAGCATGTGGCAACGAATGCTGCAGTGGCCAAAGTTCCGAGATTCGAAGTGTTGCAATCTCAGGAATCAAACGACAAGTGTCTAGGTAGGAATGCTCAAGCTTCATCTTTAATAACGACAGTTTTGGTCCCGCCTCGCGATCGGCTTTGCCTCAAGCGATCCTTAACGATGATTCGCTTACTTTTGCTGAGAAAATCATCAGCGTCAAGTCCGACGGAGGTGGGAAAGTCCACCGTGCTGGAGAGATTGCCGTCATTGGTGCTGACATGGCGATGGCCCAGGACAGCACTGGACCTTTGGCAATCAAGGTCTTTCGTGAAATGGGCGTTCAGAAGGTCTGGGACCCGAAGAAAATCCATCTTGTGATCGATCATAGCTTTCCTGCGCCTGACGAGAAGATCGCTAATCTCCATATTCTGATTCGAGAATTCGTCAAGCAACACGGTGTTCGGCTTGTCGAGGGAAGCATATCCCACCAGCATCTCCTTGAAAATCATGTCGTGCCGGGTATGGTTCTCTTTGGCGCTGACTCTCACACCTGTCAGGCCGGCGCAATCGGTGCCTTTGCTACAGGTATTGGCAGTTCGGAGATGGCCGCTGTCTGGGCGAGCGGCAGGCTCTGGGTCCGAGTCCCAGAATCGGTTAAGATCAATCTGACTGGCCAGCTCAAGAAAGGAGTCTATGCCCGGGACATCATAACCCACTTCATCGGAATGGTCGGCGAGGACGGCGGGAACTACAAGTCGCTTGAGTGGAACGGTCCCGCGGTCAAGAATCTCTCCATCGCTTCACGAGCTTGTATCAGCAACAACTCGATGGAGTGCGGCTGCAAACTCTCCATCTTCGAAGTCGACCCCGTAACCCAGGACTATTTCAAAACGGCAAACCGGAAAGCGATCTTCGAGATCCACGCGGGACAAAAAGCCCACTACAAAGAAGAATACGATATAGACCTGGCAAATCTTGAGCCCCAGGTTTGGGGTCCGGGGAACGAGAGCAAAGTGCGCAGTGCTAGCGAATTTGGTGACGGTCACCTAGACGAGGTTTTCATCGGCTCCTCCACCAACGGACGATACGAAGACTTGCAAGTTGCTAGCAAGATACTGAAAGGTCACAAGGTCAAGGCCGGGACCCGCTGCATAATCACCCCCGCCTCCAGAAATGTATTCGAAAAAGCAATCCAGGGTGGCCTAGCGGAAACGTTTCTCGAATCAGGAGCAGTATTCACCAATGCTACATGCGGCGCATGCGTCGGAACACACCTCGGAGTCCTCGGCGAGAATGAAACATGTCTCTCCACTTCTCCACGAAACTACGTGGGACGAATGGGAGCAACAACCGCCAAAATCTACCTCTCATCCCCAGCAACAGCAGCCGCATCAGCCTTGGAAGGACATATCGCCGACCCTAGGAGATACCTATGAGCGTCCCAGCACCGTCCACGATAATCCGGGGCAGAGCTTGGGTTTGGCCTGACGATGTGAACACTGACATCATCATACCGTTCCGGTTCAAAGCCCGCACCAACGACCCGGTCGAAATGGCGAAATACGCCATGTACGGATTCGACCCCGAGTTCTACAAGAAAGTCAGGCCAGGAGACCTGTTCGTTGCCGGAAGAAACTTCGGAGGAGGATCCAGCCGCGAACAAGCACCAGTCGCCATCAAATACTCAGGAGTAGCAGCAGTGATCGCAGAGAGCTTCGCAAGAATATTCTATCGGAATAGCTTCGCCATAGGCCTACCAGCACTAGAGGTCCCAGGAATAACCAAACAGGTCAACCAATTCGACGAAATATCCATCAATCTTCAAGACTGGTCGGTCACGACCAAAGATGGAACCGAGTATCATGCGTTGAAGGTTCCAGAGTTCCTTCGAGGACTCATGCGGGAAGGAGGCCTCGTCGAGTATTACAAAAGGCACAAATCCTTCCCATGGGAACAAATGCAAGCAACCCCAGGCACCACATGAGCCTAAGGTCCTGGTTTGGAGCTCAACTGCTCGGCCGCATTCCTTCCAGTTCCTTTTGTAACTGGTTTACTGTGGTAATACGTGCGAAGCGTCGTCGCAGAGCATATTCTGTTCGTTCCCGTATAGCTTCGACTCCAAGTTCTTCCCCTGGTTTGTCCCAGTTCGGAATTGGAAAAGTCATCGTGGCTTCGGTAACAAAGTCTACTGCATAACCGAGGTCTGCTGCGATCCTCGCGGTCGTCTCGCAGCACTGCTCCATCTGGATACCAGCGATACCGAGGCGTCGCACGCCTTTTTCGATCAGGTACGGTTGCAAAGTCGTGCTCGTGAAGCAGTTCCGCGTATTCTTGACCATTACAGGCTCATCTTTTCTTGGCTTGAGAAAGTCCATCAGCCTGAACGACGGGCTGTCCTTACCGAACGCCTCGTCGATGTCAGTATGTAAGAAGAACACGACAGGCAGATGGGCAGCACGATAAGCTTCGACTAGAGTACTAACATTCTTTTCAAAAGCAGGGTTGTTACGCCTTGCCCATCGAGGGCCGACTTTGAACGAGTCTTGAGCATCTATCACCAGCAAAGCCGACTGTTCAATAGGAACCTTCTCGGGGTCCAGCATACTTCGATCTAATGCGACGACATCGTATATACTCACTGCCGCGGATTTACGGAATTATCCTGAATAACGGTGCTGTGCCATGAGTCTAGAGCGCGAGAGTTCTAAGGATGCCCCAAGTGTCCGGGTTTTCTTCGGCGATTTCAGAAAGATGACTTCGACGGAGGTCGCGAATGGCGAAGTCTCTCTGATCGTCACATCTCCTCCGTACTTCAATGCCCCTTTCGATTATCCAGATCTTTTTCCGAGCTACGAAGACTACCTCGGCTTGATCAGGACCTTCGCCTCTCAGAGCAGAAGAGTCCTAAGAAAAGGTAGAATCTGCGCCATAGTCACCGATGATATGCTGGTGAAAGAGGGAGGTGGGAGTCGCGCACGAAAATATCCCCTTGTAGCCGACACGACCAGAATCTTCTTGGATGAGAGGTTTCTTTATCGCGACAAGATAACTTGGGTAAAGCCAGCGGGTTACACTAGAATCAGCAGGCGGAGCGGCGTCGTCCTTCAGCATCCATACCCGATGTACTTCTACCCTGATAACATTCAGGAATCTATTCTCCTATTCCAGAGCGGCGATTTCGACTATGGCCTCTTGAGGGATGCACCAAAGAAAATATTGAAGTCGTCCAAAATAGACACTGTTCAACTCAACAAGGAGAGATGGAATCTGACGGTCTGGAACATAACCAACGTTCTACCAATCCCCGGCCGTGTCGAGGAAGGAATCGCCGCCTTTCCCGAAGAAATTCCCAGACGATTAATCAAACTGTTCACGATGTATGGAGAGACGGTGTTCGACCCTTTCGCAGGGTCAGGAACGACCCTGAAAGTCGCTGTGGAGCTTGGGAGGAAAGCTATCGGATATGAAATTGACCTCGAACTAAAACGAGTCATAAGGAAAAAACTCGGAGTAGAGAATTTCGTTATCGAAGAGAGAGGAGGAGCTAGGAGACTCAGAAAATCTCTTCAAACCAAGATTCGTCAACGGAGAAGCGTTGCCAAGTCGCCTATTCCAAAACTAATCCTTTAGAGCCACCAGCACCTCTCCCGGTCAAATCAGCTAGAGAAGCAGTTGCTCGACATTGGCCCAGCGCATTGGTTGCGATCACTTCTGGCGTTCATTCAAAAACGTCAAACTACCCGAAGAACGGGTTTTGGCACAGTCGCAGATATTGATCCTGCCGCAACCTAACTCAGGACTGACGATTCGCACCAACTCAACCCTAATCGTAATTTTCAGATCTTTCTTCGATACTTCGACTTAGAGCCAGAAGTTACGACCCACTTTAGTCGCTGACAGAACTATCCTCGCTCAACATCGACGCTTAGAGAGGACAAGCCACGCGATACTCTAGAATCAGCAAATGCACGCTTCTGCTGGCGCTCGTTGTCTCTGTCCCTCTTCTATCGATCAACATCGTTCCTATAGTTCATGCTGATCCTCCCTTTTCTCTGAACTCCGTTCCGGCCGCGACGTCAGAGGGAAACACTGTCAGCCTTGTCCTATCTGCAAACGGTGCCGCTCCCAACCTCCAATACAGGTTCAGGTTCTCCGTAACCGACCCCTCAGGGAAGACTGCTCAAACGCTGGCGAACTATACGACCGCATCCGGCCAGTACACGTTTACCCTGATAGTCGTCTACCCAAGTCCTTCATTCCAGGGATCGAACACGCTAGTAGGCCAATACACCGCCAAAGTCGATGAACTATGGCCTACCGCAGCACCAGGTATAGCTGGGACTTCGTTCATACTCAGCATCACGGATGGTTCATCATATCAGAGAACGCAGACTGTGTTCATACAGGCAAGCGGATACAGCGCTTCAGAGAGCGTTACAGCAAACATCAGGACCCAGACAACCTCAACCCTCGTCTTCTCCCAAACCGTACTAGCGACCGGCACGGGAATCGTGGCGACAAGTTGGAAGACACCGAGGAACGCCACAATAGACACTTACATCGTTACCTTGACCGGGACCAGCACCGTCAAGAATCCAGTTGATTCGCAGTCTTTCTCTCTCGGACGTGCGATTATGATCATCGGCTCGATCACGTCCATCAAATCAGTCTATCAGAGGACTGAGATCATGGACTTCTTCTTTCAGCCTGCTTATCCAGACGGGTCCATTCCCTCGACGGGAGTCGCTCTTCTGAGCCTATCGGGAAACGGTGGTAATAGCGTCACTCTGACGGCTACATACGATAGTATGTCTCAGACTTTCGATGCGTCTTACCAGACTTCGTTGGATAATCAGACTGGGACTTGGACTGCAAGCTTAGGGGGACATGCCTATAGCGACGCGTACGGGAACAATGGTCCCGGAACAAAAGTCAGCACTAGCTCGCAGCTTACAAGTCTCCCTCTAACAGTTAGCGTAACTACCAACTCGACCATAGCTGTTGGTCAACAGCTCAAGTTCAACGCGACAGTTACGTACCCTGATGGAACAGTTTTCCAGCCGGGTACTGTGAAAGCCTACCTTCTGTACAGTGGAACGCCGGTGGTTAACGACACGGTCCCGGTTGTTTTCGACACAACCTTCGGACTGTGGATCGGAACTTACACAGTGCGGCCCTCGGACACCGGTGGACTGTGGTCCCTAGTCGTCAAGGCATCAGACTCCCCGACACCTCCCAACACTGGCTCTGCGACGCGAGCTATCACTGTTCAGAATGCGTCTGGCGGGAATGCGTCTTTCCCTCTCTACTATTTCGGTATAATAGCCGCCCTACTAGCCTCGCTACTAGTCGCGGTATTCTTCGCGTTCAGACGACGCAAGGTAACACATGCCAGGTTAAAAATTGACCTGGACGCGGTCCGGTCGGAAGCTGGACGAATAGAAAATACCGATTTCTTCAAATCAGTTAAGGGTCAGGTGAACAAGGAAAAGGACGACAAGTGAGACTGCCAAGCATCTCACTCGCTTCCAGACATGATTCGCCCATTTCAAGCCCCCCGATCTCGAATCTGAGACCCCTCCCCCACAGGACCCGTAAATCGTTCGGAAATCGTTGAAGACATCCGTCCTTCGCCTTGCCATCTAGGCCATGAGTACCCCTGAATCGCCTATCTCGCCCAGAATCGATGCTAGACAGCAAATCTCCTCGTCAAAAGGGAGGGGATAAGAGCAGAGCAACTCGCGACGCAAGAGCGGCGTCTCCAAACGGGCAAGACCTCTTTCGCATTGTATGCGATAAGGTCTGAGCCGAGACTCAGGGAATTATTCCGCCGATCTTCGCCAAGGTCACTAGTCCAGGCTTCTTCTCGAAGATTCCGGCAGTAATCTCCAACGCCTTCTTCTGCAGCTTCTTGTCCTTGTTCAGCTTCCGAAGCGCTCTCCTGTTCAATCGTTTTATCAGCCAGTTATCGCTCAACGCATAAGTCACCGTGTAGTTCGCGTGCTTTCCGATCACTTCCGCACGCATCTTGCGCTCCTTCTCGTACTCTAGCAACGAAGCCTGCGAGAAGTCCCCCGCCACCTTACACTTGTCAATCGTCTCCGCCAAGGCCACGGCATCCTCCAAAGCAAGGTTCACTCCCTGTCCCGCATGCGGATGAATAGTATGCGCTGAATCGCCGAGCAACGCAACCCCGTTCCCAACCCACCTGTTCACATGTATGAAGGACGGTGTGAAGTAGGCCATCCTGGTCCACGCCTCCACGCCGGTAAACGCGTCCGCCATCTCCGGCGCCGCCTGGACAACCTCAGCTCTGAAAGAGGCCAAGCCCTCCTTCTTCACCATGTCAAAGCTGCGAGGTCCGACACAGTAGAAGAAGTACGTGGCCTCGGGACCAGAAGGCATGATTCCCAACATCTTCCCCGGATGCTGGTATTGACGAGCCCTGCCTTCCGAGCCCGAGATCGGGCCGGCGAGTCCGACGAGAAACGAGTCAGGATACTTTTTCGTCTTCACCTCCACGCCAATACTAGTGCGAATTCGTGATTGCGGTCCATCAGCCCCCACAATGACCGAAGCTTGAATCTGGTCGGTCACACCATCCGTTTCAAAGACCACTCCATCTACTTTGCCGTCGGTCATTGTTAGGTCATGGAAGGATGACCCCCAGAGAACCTTCGCCCCCGCCTTTTCGGCCAGATAGACCAGCAACCGTTCTATCTCGGTCGCGTTGGCCGTCAAGAGATAGTTCTGAGGATGCTCCAACAAGCCATAATCCGCTTCTAACAAAATTTCTCCCTGCCAGCTCTTTACCTCCAAGATCTGAGAAGCAGAACCAACCTCTTTCGCTCTGTCGAGCGCTCCAAGCTTTTCTAGAACAGCCAAGCCATTAGGCTGAAACGTCAACCCCCGCGGAATCCCTTCCGGACTCTTCTGCCGCTCAAGAAGGATTGTTGAGATTCCCTTGTTCTGCAATTCCACTGCAAGTGCCAGAGCAGCGATTCCTGCTCCTACTACCGCGACATCGGCCTTCCCGGGCAATTCTTTCCCTCCCATTTCGACCGGTCCCTAGGTGATTATTAGCCTCTAGGGAACGCTGGGATTTTATGGTATGGGTTGGAAGAGTTCATTCGGGATGCAGGAAAGGGTCATCGAGCAAGATCTTTGCGCGGCCTTGTCATGGACGACGACGTTATGGAACCTCATCGAGCTGCAGTTAGCTGCGTAACTTCGCTACCGCACTTACTAAACGTCCATGGGCCTACGAACGGTGGCCTGGGGCTGGCTACGTTCTATGGGATTGACAGCACGTCCAGACTATCCTACGAGGCACTCTATTGGAAGCGACTCAGCCCTCAAGAAAACAATCTTCGGTGCCAAACTCACACTCATAGCGAAACGGTCTCCATGGAGGTCTTTCTACGTAAAAGAGAAGGAGCGGTTACCGATGAAGGTCTTAGTTGGGCAGAGCTGGGCGAGGTTCATTGAGGATAACCTCAGACGAAAGGGCGTTCAACAGGGTGACGACGAGGATCGTTCTGGAAATTGGCGAACTAGCAAGGAAATGGGCGAAAGAACGAATCTGGGAACCGCCTTTTCGCAAAGTCGAACCTGAATAGCTTGCCCGCTAAGTCGGCATTCACCCCCACCAGCCTTAAAATCATGCTGGAAACCATTGTTCGAGCAGAGTTTTCTTGAGTAGAATTCATGGCCAGGGTTCCACCGAGAAGTTAAGGCTCTATGATCCAGGCATGTCGGTCGCGCCTCACGTCTACAACAGCGACCGACGATATGCTATCCTTGTCGTTGACATGCTCTACGACTTTGTTTATGGAAAGATCAAGACCGATCGTGCGTTGCCGATAATCCCGAAGTCTGGAGAGCTAGCGGATGCGGCACGCAGCGCGGACATCCCTGTCTTCTATCCTAACGATTCACATACCCGTCGAGATTTCGAGATCCAGCGCTGGGGAGAACATGCCATGAGAGGCACAAAGGGCGCAAAAGTGATCAGCGCGCTTAGACCAAGAAAGAAGGATGTTGAGATCCCGAAGACCACGTACAGCAGCTTTCACGACACGAGATTGGAAAAGAACCTGAAGAAGGCCTACGACGGCAAGGGCGCAAACACCTTGATACTCGCAGGGCTCCACGCGGACTGTTGCGTAAGACATACTTGCGCAGACGCCTTCTTCAAGGGATACGAGACAATCGTTGCGGAGGACGCCGTCAATTCCTTTACAGAACTGCAATACAGGACCGGATTACAGTACATCAAATTCTGGTATCTGACGGACGTGCTGCCGACAAAGAAAGTTACGAAATTATTCTAGGAAGGGGCTCGGGCTCGAAGAAGCCCACCCGTGTCATCATCGATCAAGATGGAGGAATAGATGATGCTCTCGCCCTCATCCTCGCACTAAGATCCCCGGAGCTTGAAGTCACAGCAATAACAGCAGTCTCCGGCAACGTAACAGTAGAACAGGCGACACTGAATGGATTGCGAGTCGTTGATCTTCTCAATAGAGGAGACGTGCCGGTTGCTAGAGGACTGGGAAACCCGCTTGTACGAGACGCAGTTCGAGCTACTAGTTTCCACGGAAAAAATGGGCTAGGCGATTCCAGTCTTCCACGTTCAAGGATTCCTCCTGCGGAGAAGAATGCTATAGACACGATCTCCGACGAGCTAGCTATCTCAAAGCGTCGCGACCTAACCATAATCTGCACAGGCCCTCTAACTAACATCGCCGCTCTCCTAACAGGTTTCCCCGAGTCCGCCAAAATCATCAAGGAACTTGTGATTATGGGCGGGGCCTACGAAGTAACAGAATATGGCATTGGCAACGTGACTCCCGTGGCCGAGTTTAACATCTACGCGGACCCGGAAGCCGCAAAGATCGTGTTCGAATCTCGAGTCCCGTTAACGGCGATCGGCCTCGATGTGACAACGATTCCCAAGAACCAGTTGACACTAACAGATTATGCCGATATCAGGAAGAGAAAGGCCCGAGTTACCACCTTCGCCGCGACCATCCTAAACAAGAACATACATAAACATCGAATCTTCGCGTTGCACGATCCAATGACCGTCGCCACCAAGATCAAGCCCTCACTCTTCGAATATGCCAGCTACAAAGTCCAGGTCGAGACAAGAGGCGAGATCACTGCAGGCATGACCGTTGCAGACAGGCGTGAATCGCCACCGGAAGGCAAGACACCAGACAAAAGAATGAAGATTTGCAAGAGTGTAGATTCTAGAGGTTTCAAACGGCTCTTTCTAGATCGCTTGACCGGGGCCTGAGCGGTCGATACGTCAAAACGACCGTTTCTGAGCCTCGTGTGAGAACTTTTAAACTCAATATTTGGCAATATACAGCTACTATGGGAAAGGAAATCGGCCACATAGAACTGACATCCAAGGACCTCATGGCGACAAAGAAGTTCTACTCCAAACTCTTCGGCTGGAAATTCGAGATGTTCGGTGACGGCTACGCAATGTTCAAGACCTCGCAGAAAGGCGTCGGCGGCGGCTTCCAACTAGGCAAGAAAGTCAAACCCGGCTCAACAACATTCTACGTCAACGTCGACACAATACCAGCAACCCAGCAGAAGGCAAAAAGCCTCGGCGGACGAATCCTGAAGAGGCGCAAGTCTATCGGCGGTGGAATGGGCTACTGGGGAACCATCGGCGACCCGCACGGCAACGTCATTGGCCTCTGGAGCAAAAAGTAACCATTCAACGCGCGCCAGCGTTCCTCGTCACGCGCTAGCCTAGCGCAGAGTATCAAACTCCCCTTTTTCGCCTCATACCGACCCTCTTCAAAGGGTCCGACACTGGAATCGTCAAACCTCACGAAAGTCTATCGAAAACCCAATTGTCGATCACTTTCATTCACCTATCGGTAAATAGATTACTGTACAGGGCTCTGTTAACTTGTCGTCGGATGCCTCTCTGACTTATGCCTAGGACTTTGGCTCTTGTGGTTTGTTGTGTTGGCTTTCAAGTCTGTCTGGCAGTACTGGAACCCGTGTCCCACCTCGTCTAGAGTCACTGGCATCCAGATCATACAATGGGTCGTCGAGTTCTAGAACAGCTCGATCTGAACCTCCGAGAGAGGACGAAAACGATCACCGACGTCTGGCTACCGTCTTGGATCCGCGAGGACTTTCGAAAAATGCTGGGTCTAGAGGATCACTTCCAGTTCTTTGAGAAGATGGGGATCGTGCGGATTCACGAGTTCGGTGAGGATGAAGCGATCAAGCTTGGCAACACAACAGTGAAGGCGTTCCGTATGACTCAGCCCGGTCTCGCATCCTACCTATTTCACTGGAACGGGAAACGGGTCGTGCTTGCCCTTGATGAGATCAAGGAGTGGAATCCTGGGAGTGAATTGTTGGAGCCGGATGTGCTGGTCCTAGAGACAGGCTGGTTCGAAAAAGATAAGCAAGGCAAGCAGATTATCCCAGTGGGTCACTGGATTCGCAAGTCAGAGGCCTCTTTCGATGAGACTCTCGAACTTGTTCAGAAGGTGAATCCGCGGCTGGCGATTGCAACGCATATCGAAGAGTTGAACGGTCGCTCATACGCAGACTATCTTGAACTTGAGAAGAGATTCAGGAAATACAGACTCCGCTTTGCGTATGATGGGTTTCGAGTCTCACTCTGAGGTTAGTCGAGAGGTCGGAATCTTGACTCTCCGGGCTTGAGCGAAAAAGCGGGTTTAGCGCTGGGAATGTTAACATAACGCCTGCTAGTTTTGGGATGGCATGTCTGGACAGAGGACTCTCTCCCTTGCGACGAGGGAGTTCGATCCCGCCGACTATGCTAGCCTGGTCGAGATCTACAATGCAAACTATCCAGGCTATGCTCGCAGCGCTGGCGAGTGGCGTTCTAGAGATGAGAGTTTGGACAGGTCGAAGTACTATCTTCAAAGATACTCCTTTCTCGAGAATGATACGATTGTCGGATTCGGGGTCGTGTCGCATATTACTGACATGTTTCATCCGCGCAAATTCTGGATCGAGATTCTTGTCGATCCAGTGTCGCAGGGTAGAGGGGTCGGGGGAGCGATATACGAGAGACTGGATGATGAACTGAAGAAGCTGAACGCTATTACAGGGTGGGCTGGAGGCAGAGAAGATCTGCCGAGACTCACCGGTTTCTATCAGCGGCGAGGTTTCATGGAAAAGCAGATTGCGTGGGAGTCACGTCTTGAGGTGTCCAGGGTGGACTTTGAGCAATTCCGAGAGTATCCTGAGAAAATGCAGAGGCAGGGAATTACACTCACAAATCTCGCCAATGAACGCAGAGATGGCCAAGAATCGCTGAAAAAGCTACACGAGCTTGTTCAGATCATCTCTGCTGACATGCCCAGCGTCGCGTCTTTCACGCCGACCTCGTATGAGCAGTGGGACGCGTTCGAGCTCAAGAATCCGAACCTCCTGCCTGAGGGTTACATGATAGCGAAGGATGGTTCCAAGTATGTTGGACTCAGCACCGTCTGGAGGATCGATAGGGAGCCTAGAGGCCTCGTGCAGGGAAATACGGGTGTTAGACGTGAGTATCGTGGAAGGGGAATAGCCGTCGCATTGAAGCTCGGGGTCATCGATTTCGCGAGACGGAACGGGTACGATAAGGTGAAGACGTGGAACGCATCCGATAACGCGCCTATGCTAGCGGTCAACACAAAGCTCGGCTTCAAGCGAGAAGTCGGCTGGATAACGCTGGAAAAGAACCTCGCTTAACGTAAGGAAGACGTTTCCGGATCCGTTTTTTACCTCTTTGCGTCGTCGACGGAGTAGGTACTCCGAGAAACAAGTCACTTCGAGGCTGAGGCTCCGGTAACGACCAGCAAATTGGCTAACTATGTCAGCCTTGTATGGAATACTAGGGCGGGGAATGCGGGGATCTTGGCGACCTGGGAAGAGCCTAGAGAGCTGGACACTGACAATGAGGCTGTGATCAGCCTCTACGATGGTATCAAGAAGATACTGGAAAAGCAACCGAAGCCTAAGGCCAAGCCAGGCTCTGGCATCCCAAGAGAAGCAAGACACATCTTACGTTGCGGTCGAATCCTAAAGGTCGACATAGAACGCAAACTCGTCATCATCACGGTAATGAAAACGGACGGCGAACTGCACCAGCTTCGAATAGAAGCAAACCAAGACTGACCGAAGACTGCATCGGATAGAATATTCGGTGTACTCACTTCTCCCACTCTTGCGGCGCGAGACGCGATCGCTAAGACCCCCATTTTTCCAAAAACAATTTCCCGTCTGGCATGGATAGTCGGCGAGTCTTGTGATTCAGGGTACGATACGGGCTTAAGTGATGGCAAGAAGACTGGGAGTCAACGTCATTCCCGAACGATTTGTGGGCAAGATTGGACCTCGGTCCCAAATTCGAGAACAGGGTTGATTGGGCGATTCCTAGACATATGATTCTTTACAGGTAACGTCACACTTCGAGCCTTACCCGGTATTCGCCGAACGAGTCTCTTAGGACGTCGCTGATCTCGCCCACGGTGCAGTCGGCTCGGACCGCGCGCAATATGTCAGCCACCAAGTTCTGATGATGTCGTGCCGACCTGCTCAGCTGTCCAAGGGCACTCCTTACGCTAGAATTGTTTCTGGCCTGCCTCATCTTCTTCACCTGTCTTATCTGAACTCCCTCAAGCTCCGGGTCGATCCGCTGGATTCTTGGTCCGCTACTTCCTTCAGTAAACTTGTTGACTCCGACGATAATCGTCCGACCTTCGTCAACGGACTTCTGGAACCTGTATGCGCTTTCCTGTATCTCGCGATGGACAAATCCGGATTCTATCGCCTTTCTAGCGCCGCCTAAATCTTCTACTTTCTCTAAGAGACGAGTCGCGTCGGCCTCTAGATTTCTTGTTAAGGATTCCAGATAGTAGCTACCAGCTAGCGGATCCGCTGTCTTTGTCACTCCTGATTCGTGAGCGATGATCTGCTGGGTACGCAAGGCAATCTGAACCGATTCTTCGGTAGGCAGAGAGAGTGCCTCGACTCTGGAATTAGTATGGAGAGATTGTGTTCCACCGAGGACTCCTGCAAGGGCTTGGATTGCGACCCGGACAATGTTGTTGTCAGGCTGTTGCGCGGTCAAGGTTTCACCACTCGTCTGGGTGTGAAATCGTAGCTTGCAAGATTCAGGATCCCGGGCCTTGAAATGGTCCTTCATGATGCGGGCCCAGATTCTACGCGCAGCTCTGAATTTCGCGATCTCCTCCAAGAAATCGTTCCTGCAAGCAAAGAAGAAAGAAAGTTGGGGCGCGAACTGGTCTATCCTGAGCCCTCGATCTAAAGCGGCCTTAACGTATTCGATCGCGTTTGCAAAACAGAAGCCCAGTTCCTGGATCGCGTTCGCCCCTGACTCGCGGATATGATAGCCGCTGATGCTGATCGGGTGCCAGCGAGGCATTTTGTGGGCGCAGTATTCTATGAGGTCGATGGAGAGTTTCAGCGATGCTTCTGGAGGATAGATGTACGTGTTCCTCGCAATATACTCCTTCAGAATATCATTCTGAGTCGTTCCCCTCAACTTGTTCTGAGGAATCCCTTGTTCCATTCCAACGGCAACGTAGAGAGAAAGCAGAATCGGAGCGGTAGCGTTGATCGTCATGCTGGTGCTGACCCTTCCGAGGTCGATGCCCTCGAAGAGACGCCTCATGTCATGTACGCTGCTGACTGCGACCCCAACCCTCCCAACTTCCCCCGCCGCCCTCGGATGATCAGAGTCGAGACCGAGCTGTGTTGGCAGGTCGAATGCTGTACTGAGCCCTGTCTCACCGTGAGATATCAGATACTTGAAGCGGCGATTGGTTTCTTTCGCGGACCCGAAACCTGTGTATTGACGCATGGTCCACAACCGGTCCGAGTACATTCCATCGTAGATGCCACGCGTGTATGGGAATTGCCCTGGTTTCCTCAGTGACCTTGTCCAGTTCAGTGGAACATCTTTGTTCTCGTAAACTTTCTTGACAGGTATCCCAGAGTCTGTTGTTACAGGATCAGTCAATCGTTTTCTCCTATCTTAGAGATAATTCCTACAAGCCTCAAGGCAGCTGTCTCCGGATCCAGTTCGCGTCTGACAACTCGTCCAACCAGAGAGTCGAGTTCTTTCTGATCTCCGAGACGCTTAACGGTTTGATGATAGAAATCTGAGAAAGCAGCATCCACCAGCTCGGACTGGATCCTCTTGCTCAATCTCTTCTCCCTGAGGCTTCCGGTATCCAAATGCTTCTGGAATTTTTCGATTGCATCAACAACCGCTGAGACACCCACTCCTTTGATTGCTACTGTCTTCAGAACTGGTGGCCTCCATCCATCTCTCTCTTGCAGACCGCTTGCGATGTTGTAGATCGTCTTTGCTGGGTTGACTAAGTCTGACTTGTTGATGACGAACAAGTCACCAATCTCAGCGAAGCCTGCCTTGAACGCTTGAACCTCATCGCCTAGCTGAGGCATCAAAACGACTATTGTCGCGTCCACCGTAGACGCGATCTGTACTTCCGTCTGGCCCGCTCCCACAGTCTCCACGATGACAACGTTCATCCCAGCTGCATCCAATACTCGTATTGTGTTTCTTGCAGCTCTAGCAAGTCCTCCTAGGTCACCTCGGGACGCCATGCTTCGAATGTAGACTTTCTTCTCCAGGCTATGGTCCATCATCCTTACCCGGTCTCCCAACAACGCACCACCCGTGAATGCGCTGGACGGGTCGATTGCCAAAACTCCAACGCTTCGTTCCCTCTCGCGATACTCTCCAACCATCTTGTCGACTAGAGTGCTCTTACCGGTCCCGGTTGGACCGGTAACGCCGATGGTGAATGCGTTGCCCGTATGCGGATACAATTCTTGAATGAGCTTTCGGCTAGGTTCACCGCCAGCTTCGATTATCGAAATCGCTTTGGCTACGGCTCTATGGTCCCCTTTGAGCACTTGAGAAGATAGCTCCCGAGCCAAGTGAAATTCTCGGTTCTGTTCTCGCCTCCAGAGCGTATTTCAAGATTCGGCGATGAAGGGCGTCAGGATAATAGAAAAATAGGAACCTCCAGGCATCATCTATTGTTTCGTGATCGTGTTTTGGCAAAGGGTTACTGGAAGAAAGTTCTAGACGAGATCAAGCAGGAACGAAGGGCTCCACCGACTACCTTTGACAAGAAGCAACTTGCGAAGATCAGGCGAGAGAGGGTCCGGTGGGAGGGCAAGACGCTGAAACCATGGACTCGCGCTAGCCCTGAACAAAAGGAGGAGTTCAGAAACCTATCGAATATTCCGGTGAAAAGAGTCTACACTCCAGAGGATGTGTCATACCTCAACGAGTCTGAGCAGATCGGGCTTCCAGGCGAGTATCCCTATATCCGTGGGGTCTACCCGACGATGTACAGGGGACGACCGTGGACGATGCGCATGTTCTCCGGCTTCGGAACCCCTGAAGACACAAACAAACGTCTACACTACTTGCTGGAACATGGAGAGACTGGTCTGAGCATTGCATTCGACATGCCGACGCTCTACGGGTATGACCCCGACAGCCAGCGTGCCGAGGGAGAGGTGGGACGTTGCGGTGTGTCGGTGGGCTCGTTGAAGGACATGGAGGTCATTCTCGAAGGTATACCGTTGGAGAAAGTGAGTACTAGTATGACGATCAATGCTCCTGCGTCGGTTCTAACCGCGATGTATGTTGGCGTTGCTGAGAGACAGGGTGTGAAACCCAAGGAGCTTAGAGGGACAGTTCAAGCGGACATTCTCAAAGAGTACATCGCTCAGAAGGAGTGGGCCTTCCCTCCTGAGGCGCATCTCAGGATCATCCGTGACATGATGGTGTATTGTACGAAAGAAATGCCTCAATGGAACTATATCAGCATCAGCGGCTACCACATCCGTGAAGCAGGCTCCAGCGCAGTCCAGGAACTCGCATTCACACTCGCCGATGGCTTTGCGTACGTTGACCTTGGTATCGAAGCAGGGCTCAAAGTCGAGGATTTCGCGCCCCGCCTCTCCTTCTTCTTCAACTGCGGAATGGACTTTTTCGAAGAAGTCGCAAAGTTCCGGGCTGCCCGGCGAATCTGGGCCAGGGTGTTGAGAGACAAGTACAAGGTCAAAGACCCAAGGTCACTATTACTCAGGACTCACGCTCAGAACTCAGGTGCATCCCTCACCTGGCAACAACCCCTCAACAACATCGTACGAACCACCATCGAAGCACTCGCGACTGTACTCGGTGGAACACAATCTCTTCACACGAACTCCTATGATGAGGCTTGGGCGTTGCCGTCTGAGGCTGCGGCAACGGTCGCGTTGAGAACCCAGCAGATAATCGCGGAAGAGACCGGCGTTGCTGATACGATCGACCCGCTCGCTGGGTCGTACTATCTGGAATGGCTGACTGATGAAATGGAGGAACGCGCCTTCCAGTACTTCGACAAGATAGAAAGAGCTGGCGGATTGTTGGACGCGATCAAGACCGGCTTCATCCAGAGAGAGATCGCTGAGAACTCCTACCGTTTCCAGCAGGAACTTGAGAGAGGGGACAGGGTTGTCGTCGGCGTGAACAAGTACCAGATCGAAGAGAAGAAACCAATTGACACTTTGAAGATCAACGAGGAGGCACAACGACGACAGGTTGCAAGGATAAACATGGTCCGGGAAACACGGGACAACGGCAAAGTTGAGCAAGCGTTGGATGAGCTACGGAAGACGTTCAAGGATGAGAAAGCGAACTCCATGTATCCTATGGTTAGAGCCGTCAAAGCCTACGCCACACTAGGGGAAATCATGGATGTGGGACGGAAGGTTTTCGGAGATTACAAAGAGCCGCCGATCCTCTAAGCAGAGAGGAAATCCGACAACGAAGACAACAACTAAGCCAGAGCCGGAGCGGCTCCACTACACAATCAAAGAGCTAGACTCCAAAACCTGGCCTGACTTCGAGAAGTTCTTCGCTAAACACAACGGGGTTCAGGGCGGTTGTTGGTGCACCTTCTATCACCACCCAGAAGGCCGTTTACTGAAAGAAGGCTTGGAACGGAAAGACGCGATCGCCTTCAATCGAAAGGAAAAGAAGACTCTAGTCACCAAAGGCCGATCTCATGGAATTCTCGTCTACACAGGCGGTCAAGCTGTCGGATGGTGCCAATATGGTCCAAAGGAGGAACTGCCCCGGATCGATTCAGGCCGCAACTACAGCAATCTAGACCTACCGGGTGAACGAGGCCGAAAACTCTGGCGTCTCACATGCTTCTTCGTAGACAGGGATTTCCGGAAAAAGGGCGTAGCAGGAGTTGCGCTGAAGGCAGCGCTAGATTCGATACGGGAGCAGGGCGGAGGAATAGTCGAGGCCTACCCGTCCACTTCCAAGGATGGTGGAACATGGTCTCTTTGGTTTGGAACTGTAGCCATGTTTGAGAGGGAAGGCTTCAAAGCACAAGCAAAGCTGGGCGAGAAACACTTGCTCATGTGCAAGACGTTAGCGTAGAGTGTCCCATGTCGTCAAGAGAGAACCTGAAGTTTCGTAGGACGCCGACACCCTGGAAGACAGTGGAGAGCAGAAGGATCGCGTCGCTGGGTGACTTGAAGCTTCACCGCGACCGGATCGTCTCCAAAACCGGTTTCCAAATGGTCCATCCACGATTATTCGTCGACGATTTCTCAATAGTGATCCCGGTTCTTGGACGGGACAAGCTTGTGATGGTCTGGAACTATCGACATGCTATCCAAGGCTGGGAGCTGGAACTGCCAGCGGGCCACATCGAGAATGGCGAGAACCCCGAAGATTGCGCTAGGCGCGAGTTAGAAGAAGAGACCGGGTATTCTGCCGGCTCGTGGAAGAAGATAGGATGGTTCCATCCCTCCCCGGGAATGTCCTCTCAGAGAGCCCACGCCTTCCTTGCGCGTAATCTGAAGAAAGGAGTCTTGAGTCGAGAGCCGTACGAGTTTGGCATGGAGGTCAAGACCCTCGGATTGCGGGATGTTTACAAGCGGTTGTGGCGTGGTGAGATTGTCCATTCTCCCACCGCATCCGCCTTGGGCATAGCCCAGCCTGGGATTCTGAGAACGAAAAGGGCTACTGTTTCGCGCCGCAGTTAGTGCAGAACGTGTTGCCTGGAGCGAGAGGGACACCGCAGGAACGACACTTCCCCGTTGCTATAGCTAGCACTGGTGCTGGTGTAGAGGAGACAGGAGTGTACTGGAGAGATGGTTGCGCTGCTGGAGCGTACTGAGTTTGCGATTGGAGCGCTGGGGCGGTTCTCATTGTAGGTTGCATGTTCATTGCGGGCATGTAGGTTGGAAGATTTCCTTTGCCGAAGAAGGCCTTGACGCGTGACCTGGTGAGGTAGATTATCATCAGAACCCAGAAGCCTAGGGCGTAGCCTGCTTGGTAAAGCCCGGTAAACGCGACGTAGGCGGCGCCGAGAATTGAGAGAACTGTGAAGATCATTCCTAGGGTCCACGCCCAGCCCTTTCCGTGGAGAAATCCCACGCCTGTGGCCAGCCAGACGAGGCTAAAGAAGAGAAAGACTCCGCCAATGACGAGTCCCACAGTACCGATTAGGGTTCCGACCGTGGGAAGGGTTGAGAAGAGGGCCGACACGCCAATTATCGCGATGCTAACCAGAAATCCAAGGACCCCGATTAGGATCTCGATTATTCCAAGGATTGTAATTCCGATCGGCCGCGGAGGCCTCTGCATCATGGGAAAATCGAGTCTCACCGGAAGATGTTAAGCGGACTGTTACCAAACTCCTTCCCGGAATGTGAGCTAGTTCGGAATGGGTAGGCAGAACGGAGAGAAAGCCTGCTCCTGATTGCTTGAGATATCGGCTCGACTAGGGTTTCGAGGAACCCGTTCCTGGCACAGTAGAGGGTGATGCCATCGGGGTTCCCTTGCCGAAGAAGACTTTGACGTGCGGTCTCATTAGATAGTAGATTATCAGTAGCGAGATTATCAGCGAGAGGATACTACCGTAGTTGCCTCCAATCATCTGAATTACGTCGAGAATTATTCCGATGACACTGACTATGATCCCTAGGTTCCACGCCCATCTTTTTCCACCGAGGAACCCAATTCCGACGGCTAGATACAGGATTCCGAGAATCAAGATTGCTGCGCCAAGACCGATTATTAATGCCGATATGGTTCCTACGCCGAGCGAGCTCAGTCCGGGATAGCCAGCATTTGTAATTGCGCTTGTAATATCAACAGACGCGGTTAGCGTACCAAGGAGGAGCCCAAGTCCGATGAGCACTGCTCCGCTAAACAGTAGCACTATTGCTCCTAGAATTGCTAGTACGGCTAGAACTGTTACGCCTGTTGGTCGCGGCGGCTTCGGTTGCATAGTTGCTAGAGACCCGCTCCGCAACTAGGGCAACGTGTTGCCCCAGCAGGAATACTTGCTCCACAGTTCTTGCAGGTCATGCCCATCGATCCCATCGGTGCTGAGCCCATTGGCATTGACGAGCTCATCATAGGCGGAGGCGTCGCGCCTGGAACAATTGTTGGCTTGAAGGTTAGTGCGAGTATGCCGCCGATTAGTCCGAGAAGGAAGCCGATGAAGAAGCCTCCGAGTGCGGTAACCCAGCTGATTATTGATAGTACTAAGACGATTACGCCCCACATCTTGGCGCTGGTTGGTTTGGAATACAGCATGAATCCTCCAACAACCATGATTAGTCCCATGATGACGCCTACGATTCCTAGTGCCAACACGGTATTGCTAGCGGAAGCTGCACCTGTAACGTTGAATGAGCCAATTATCGATCCAGCGAAGGCAAGGGCGGCTCCCCCGAAGATAACGAATAGTCCGCCTATCAGGGATAGTACCATTGCGGCTGTTGGTTTATCGCCCATTTCAGATCAGTCTGAGCGACGCTCAGACAGTATATATTTAACATATTCCGCTCTCACCGAATTTCGGCGATTCTTGCGAAATTTGGGAGGCTTTTCCGGTTTTGAAGCTGTCTAGCGGTGTTGCAGTAGCCTTGAAAGTCTAGGAGCCCGTCGGCGTTGGAGAGGTTGCGGCTGGGGAAGCAGACGGCTTGAACACGATTGCCATGATGCCTCCGACCAAGCCTAGTATGAATCCTATGACGAGGCCGCCGATAGCAGTGATCCAGCTGAGAATTGAGAGAATCAATATGATGACTCCCCACATCTTTGCGCTACCGGGTTTAGAGTACATCATGAAGCCGCCGATGATCATGATGAGACCCATGATAATTCCAACGACTCCGAAGGCGGTTACCAGAGTGCCGCCCGTTGTGCCGCCGTTGGCTAGATAGCCGAAAGACGAGACCAGGGAGCCAACGAATGCTATTAACGCCCCTCCAAGGATCACGCATATTCCACCGATCAGAGACAAGACCATTGCGGCTGTTGGTTTATCGCCCATGCCGTGTCGCAACCAGGCTCGCGGTCATGATATATAACACATTTACATTCTCGCCGAATTTAGTCAATTATCACCGGTTTTAAGGAGCTTTCCAAGTTTTGAAGCCGTTTAGCTACGGACCTGATCGCAATCTCGGAGAGGTGCTCTCGTCTTCGCGAAGGGCGGGCCGCGGGAAAAATAGACCCCCCGGGGGTCACAGATAGTTAGCAGAAAAGTCAGAGAGAAAGAATTGTTACAGAAAGAGAGCCGATCAGGGGGGAGAGAAAGAAGAGTAGGATCGGCTTTCGAGATTCTGTCAACTCTTCGGTTGTTGACTCATCTGTATCGACTTTCAGGATTGCCAGCTAGACCATTTTGCATGTCAGAGTTTTACGCCTGGTCATGGCAACCTTCTAGCCCAGCATCGTCCAGTCGGCTCCTACGGGCCACAGCCCACATTTCGCCTCTGGACTGGGCCTCATCGACTGATGACTACTCACAAAGATGTCCTGGAGAACTATTTTACCGAATATTCTTATCCTGTAAGGTAACCTTTCTCTGTGCCTGGAATAGGGTTGGGAACTAGATGATGCAGCGTCTTCCCCGAGGAGTCGCTGGCCCGGAATGTATATATGCCATAGGGGCTATAGCGGCTATAGGAACGCTCTTTGGCCACAACGATTCAGCTAAGTGAGGAAACCCAGGGCAAGCTATTCCAACTGGTCGCCCGGCTGCAGTCGGAAACGGGGCGAAGGGTCAGCTACGATGAAGCGATTGCCTTCCTGATGGAGCAAGCCCAGGGAACTCGGGAGGCAAGAGACCGTTTCGGGAAGCTCTTCGGGGCTCTGCGCGGAGAGAAAGGAGTCTGGCAAGATCTCCGGCGGTTGAGGGCATCGGAGAATAAGAGACATGAAAGGCTCGCCAGATCTGCCTAGCAAGCTCGCTATTGATTCAAGCGTCCTGATAGCATACTTCCTCGGCGAACCTACCGGGGAACTTGCTAAAAGGGAGATTCTAGGACAGCGTAGAGCCACCTATTGCAGCCACGTAACTCTCTCCGAGACCTTCTACATCCTCTGCAGAGCACGGGACCATCAGTTCGCTCTGGACGCTCTCGAGACCCTCGAGAAAACAGGCTTCGTTAAGTTCTACGATTCCACCCAGCTTGACTATGAAGCTGGGATGCAAAAATGTGCCCGCAGGATTTCCCTAGCAGATTGCTACGTCCTTGCTCTGGCAAAGAACATCCGAGGCGCAGCCGTCTTTGCCCACCATGAAAGAGATGTCAACGCGGAGGTGAAGAAGAACCCGCCACCGGTCGCTGTGCTCTTCCTGGAAGACCTCATTGCGCGGTCGAGTCTCGCCGCATAGCAGCACTGCTGGAAGCAAAGTCTACTATTGGTCATCGACCCATCGAGCGAAATCCCCAAACGTGGCCACCCATGTCTTAACCATAGACACAGCACTGGAATTTCCGGGAAGAGACTCCGGTCCCCCGCCAAGCTAGCTCTCTCCGGAGGCTTCGGCAACGCCGAATTCTTATCGTCGACCCACTCGCATTCCCCAGGCGATTAAAAGGATACTACGTACAGCAAGTCGGCACCCGTGAAGAAAACACTCGGTCCGTTACGTGAATATCTTCCACGTTTCTGACGCGCTTCCGTGCAAATCTCGCACAGACATCCCACACGCCGAGTGCAATCTGCACCACCAGTCCCCAGGAATACAAGAGCTGGATCGCTTGACCTTGTTGATCGCAACTATCGACCGCAGCGAGGAGATCGGCTTAAGTCACCATACTTACGAATTACGAACAAGACCTCCTCGACCAATCAAATTTCAACCCTCACATCTGATAGAGTAGAAATTCTCGAGCATTTCCTACAGCGAACGTGTCTCCAACCTTGTCCGAGTCCTAACCCCTATCCCTAGAGAGTACTCCCATGCCCAAATCGCCGTTCGGCCCAGAGAATGATGGGGGACTAGCAAATTTGGGGTCTGATTCGAAGAAACCCCCGAGGCCAAAGCACCGGTTCAGTTTTTCCGGTCAGAGCAAGCAATCTGAAGGTTCCGCTACGCCTCGCACCGCTAACGTTACAAAAGGTGATATTTTGAATAGCCTGACAAAACATGCTCATCCACTAGAATCCGAAGAAACAGGTCCTGAGACAGAAAACGCCGTTCAATTCCAGGAAACAAACCAGACCACTGATCCCGCCCGAGCCCGAAACCGAGGTTCCGCTCGTGGTGCACTAGTAATCTTTCTCGGCGGCTTCCTCGCCGTGTGGCTATACGGATATGTTACAGCAGCCTATGAAATACCGTACTTACGAGGGATCACCGAGAGCCCAGTAGTGAAGGTAGGCGTTCAGCTGGTGTCTTCGAATCCAATCCTGTTCGGCGCCGCGGCAGCATCGATTCTATTGGGAGCTCTATACCTCCAGCATAGGAAGCGGTCCTAAGTTGTCGCTATCTTTCGAGACGAAAAGTAGAGGAAAACCGAGCCAACTGCAACGAAAGCGTAGATGAAGACCCACACACCTGTCACCAAGGTGCTTGGGCTCTGAGATGATATCACGTCCCAGTGAATCGCGACAGCTAATAGCGCAAGGCTTGGAAAGATCACGTCGAGCGGCAGTAGAACTCTGATTCTACCCAAATCCGTCTGCAAGGAAGCCCAGCCAGTCGCGAGACACGTTGCCAGGAACAAGCCTGCGAACATTTGCAGAGTCGGAGTCGCTACCAGCCATGGCCAGAACTGGTGCTGGGCGACATCTGGCAGCAAGAGCATCATAATGCCGAATATTCCAACAATGACGGTTTGGATGCGAAAGAACCAACGGGCAGTCTTCCAAGGTCGATCAGAGCCCAATCTATCCTGAGGCTTCCGAGCCCAACCATACCTGTTCAACAGGTAGAAATTCCCGAGACTTGCAATAAGGAAATATCCCGCCCAAGCGGAGACGACGTATCCGCCACCCTCTGAGGCAGCGAGGACTACCGAGACAAGCGATGTTATTCCGAAGAACGTTCCTCCGACCAGGACGAGAATCTTCGCTCTTTGCCAGATCTTAGCCCTGAGAGCGGACCAGCAGCCAAACGCGATCGCGAGAAAGATTGCCCCAATGAACCGTACGGCCAGAGCCTTCACAGACCAAGGCCACAGACTTACCACCAAGCTCGGATAGACAAAGAACAGCCCGCCCATGACAAGGTTGATTTCTGAGAGGAAGAGAAGGAAGAGCCTCACGTCTCTACCGAGCTCAACGGGACGTTTTGACGACATGACATAGACCAAGCTAAGCGGACATTATCAGCCACGTCCCACTGCACTTCGCTACAATCTCCTTCTTCATGTTCGTGAGAACCGCCTCGGTGAAAGCGATACGTCGGCCCCTCTTTGCAATCGTCCCCTCGGCAACCAACCGCCCTTTGATGTGAGGACGCATGAAACTTATCTTCAACTCGATAGTGGTCATATCCTCATTCTCCTTCAACGTGGACGCCACCGCAATCCCCATCGCAGCATCCGCAATATCCACCATAACTCCGCCATGCATCGTCCCGGACAAGTTGTGCAGATTCTCGTCCACGTCCATTTCGAGAACCGCTCTGCTCTCTCCTATACTGCTAACTCTAATCCCCAGCGTCCCGATGGCCGGGCTAGGAGGCTTGCCCGCTTTCCATGCTGAGTAGACCTTGTCCCGGACCCCTCTCATACCATTCCCGGTCTATCAACGGGTATAATATGAGTTCAGACGAAGTTGTTCAAATTCGAAGCTTTATCTTCAAAGGATGCTTCTCTAAGGTCAGAGATGTCAGAAAAGAAGAATGTGCGAGATGAGGTTCGTCGCGAGGCCAGGGAAGCTCTCGAGGCGATGCGAAAAGACCTTCAGCTATTGAGCAAGGATCTAGTTGCCGCAAGCAAGACACTGAAAACTTCTACAGAGAAGTTTGTACAAGACACGGGTCCAAAGGTGTCAGCCGGACTAGATGAGACTGTGGAGACCTTCCGCAGAACCATGACTACGATTGACAAGCAGACTAAGCCCCAGAAGGCAAGACTTCTCAGAACCTACAAGAAATTCCTAACAAAACAAGTAGACTTCATAGAGAAGAAGCTCAAGCAGACAGAATAGGCCCTTCTCCTTTTTCAGGACCTAAGGTTTCCCGCGGTTCGGGAGGCGCACGTCCACGGAGAGGCAAATGATTCTTGCGCCTGAAGTAGACGAACAGTCCCATTCCCATTATGACCCAAACAATTCCTAGTTCCCTTCCAAGCTCGTGCGTCACGATCACCGCAATCCATATCGCACTAGTGGCCAGCAATCCGAGCAGCGGCAAAATAGGAAGTTCCAGCATCCCCGATCCCCTCTTGAAACGAAGAGTTAGCGGGACCCGGAAGGGTCTGAACCTTGGCTTGTCATTGTTGCGGGTGACGATGAGACTCGCGTGCGCGGAGACGTATGCGACCAGGGCTCCTACATTGTAGAGGCTTCCAAGTAAGACGAGAGGGTCCTCGCCTCCTGTTAGATAGACAAACGTGCTGAACAAGACCAAGAGTATGCTTCCGAAGCCGAACGTCAGTACGGCAATGTGAGGCGTTCTGAACTTTGGATGTATCTGACCGAATCGTCTCGGAAGTAACCTGTATCGAGACAGCGCGAAGAGAGTTCTCGAAGACCCGATGATCCCAGCGTTCGCTCCAATGATGCTTATGGCGCTTCCCAATAACGCGATCCAACCCGTGATGAGTGCCCCCGTTCCAGGAAGATTACTTGCAACTCCTGAAAGAGGATCATTCTTCCATTTGCTCGACAAAATGGTCGGCGGAACCACATTGACCGCAACCAAGGAAATTGCGAGATAGAGTGCAATTACAATTAGTAGGGTCAACATCGTTGCCCGAGGAATCGTCTTTCCCGCAATCTTCGTTTCCTCTGCTGCCTGGGCCAACGCTTCTATTCCAAGATAGGAGACCATAGCCAGGGTTATCCCCTGAATGAGCTGGGACCAAGTGGGAGTAGTGCCGAGGTTGAACGTCTGCGGCCAATGGAAGAGGCTGCCGTTGGGTATTATGAGCGCGAGTCCGAGGATAATCAGTGCGATCTCGCTGAGGAGGCTAAGAATACTAAGCCCAAGGGTGAAATTCGCGGACTCTTTGATTCCGACTACGTTGAGGAGAAGGAGACTAACTAGGAGAACGATCGCTCCTGTACCCAGCCAGATAGGCTCTTTGAGGAGCGGCGTGAAATAGGATAGGTAACCGATGGCTGGGATGGAGAAGATTGCTGCAGTGACGACGTAGTCTAGGCAGAGCATCCACCCCGCGAGAAAGCTTACGGTGTCTCCGAATGCTGCCTGTCCGAAAGCCGCGGACCCGCCCGCGGTAGGATAGGTTGAAGACAGTTCCGCATACGTGAGTCCAGTTAGAAAATACGCGATAGCGGCTATTCCAATCGCTATTGGCGTTGCATAGCCTGCATGCAGGGCGACCAGGCTTAGCGCGAGGTATATTCCAGCCCCCACATCGGCATATCCGATCGAGAACAATCCGCCGATTCCAATAGTTCTCTTCAGTCCCCTCCGTCGAGCTGGCTTCTCAGGCTGTGTCAAGGAAAGGGTTTCCTCTACGATTCCGCGAACTGTAGAAGCCGGTTCCCGAAACCCCGCGCTAATATGGCTTAACGTTCACTGGCTACTTTCGAGCGTTGAGTTCAGGGAGGAGTTCGTAGAATTTCTCTTGAACATCTGATATGAGCTGGTCGCGCTTGGCCGGGTTGCTTATCCGGAGCATTAGGACGAGGTGGGCTTGCTGGGAAGTCAACTGCGTAACCCTTACTTGGGGAGGAGCGTCGGGGACGAGGTCGGTTTTCATCCCTTGGCCAATTTCCAGCAGGTTCTTCTCCACATCTTTCAGGTCAAACTTGCTGTCGACGGTCACTGGAATCTGGACCCGCAAGCCGCCGGATCGGCTTCTGTTCACGACGGACCTCTTCAACAAGGTTGAATTGGGGACTATAACGATCTCGTTGTCCGTGGTCAGAATCTTCGTCTGGATCAGGTTTCTCTCAAGGACCCTGCCATAGTAGTCCTGGATTTCTATCCACTCTCCCACTTTGAACGATTGGTAGGTTGAGATGAACTGGGACGCGGCCATGTCTGTGAGAATATTCCTGTAAGCGACGATTATTGCAATCCCTCCAAGGAACAATATGAGGAGTAGCACATTGATCGCTACGGCGAGCTGGCTGAGGACGATGATTATTCCGAGAATCCAGATGGCCCAAGACCCGATCTGCTGAAGACTGGCTACTAGCCCGGAAGGGACGGATCCTGCTGCTCTCTGGATGATGATCCGGTAAAAACGGACGACCAAGAGGGTGATGAGGAGGGTTACGACGACTCGGAGGAGGCCGATCGCGAAGTCGCTCGTCAAGAGGTCGTAGATTGTTGGAATAGCCATAGTAATTGGGCAAGACCTTTCTTATGATCGAGCCTAGGCTGATTCACTCGATCTTAAGAGTTCCACGGTTCGTGCCACCGATGGCGCGTCGCCAAGGAGCAATACCTTGTCACCTGATTTCAACTCAAGCTCTGGTTCGGGAAAGACGAAACCGTTCTCCCGGCAAACGAGGCCAACCCTGCACTTCTCTGGCAATTGTATCTCATGAATTTTCTTGCCTATGAGCGAGGCGTTCAGTGGGATAATCGCCTCGGCCACCCGTAGATTCTCGGCAGACCGGTACATGAGCGTGATAGAATGGTCTTTCGAGAGGACGTTCTCAAAGTCGCGGAGGGCTAGGTCAACAGGACAGATTACCACGTCGGCTCCTGCTTGCATAAGACGCTCCTTGTTCTTGGGGCTGTTTGCAACCGCAATGACCCGCGGGATGCCGAACTCTTTCTTTGCAGCTCTCGTAGCGGCAAGGTTCGCTCGATCATCATCTGTAGCCGCGAGCAACAAGTCGGCTTGAGAGGCATCAGCTTTTTTCAGAATGTCTAGCTTCGACCCATCTTCGTTTAGAATGATAGCGTCGTATTTGTCGGCGACATCCTTGCATCGTTCTCCCTTCTTCTCGATAACCGTAAGCTGGTTCTCATCGCTCGAAGATAAGTAGCCAATCAGGTGCATTCCAATTCGTCCCGCTCCAACGATAAGTGTTCTCATTAGCTGGGTTCCAACTCTTGTTCGGGAATGTAGGTAATAGCTGGAGGCCGGTTGAACGCACCGAGTAATAAGCTTCCGTTCCCGAAAAGGCGTCTGAGACAATCGGCACCTCAGGAGCTATTCATAATTCGGCTGAAACGAACCCCCTTTCCCAATCGAAACTCTATTTCGACCGATTCAAGAGGACGCGGGAGACAACCGTGGAAACACCGTTATTCAAGCGAGTACGGCCTTGAACTATGAGGACTAGGGCATAATCCACGCTTTGTTTCCATGATCTAGCTTGAAACATGAAGATCCAAATCATCCCGAAAAAAGGAGAAGATGGGACCGGATGTCCCACCATAGGTCTACATTTGAACTGGGCTCGGCCCTGAATCGTGGTGTACAGTATTGTCGTGGTCTTTGTGAAGAAGTTCGTAATGGGTATTGCATAGGTTTCTATCGCAGCTCGTGCAGAATTGTGTTGCACGCTGAGAGCATCGCGTCTCTCGCTCCATCCGTTCCTCGCTAGTGATTCCGAAGCCGCCGATATCTCCAACTTCTACCTCTTCACATGTCTTGAAATCGCGACTGAGGGTTGGAGTTGGAACCGGGGTCGGCCTCGTGGCCGGCCTTGCCCGGGTTGTTCGACGCGTCTTGGATTTCGCTCTGGTCTTAGGTTTCGACCTTGTCTTCGCCTTGGCTTTGTGCTTCGCTTTCATTGTTGAGTCGCTAGGCCCGTTGGTAAGGTCAGTGATAGCCAGAGTCTAACCCTGACGATAGGAATCAGGTAACACTAGTCCGACTCTCGACACACAGGGCCATCAGGAATACGCTCCACGTGCCTGTCTAAGTGCTGGTAACGTCCAAATCTTACGAGGTTAACGGTTGAAGATAGGGCCAGCCATTTGGTCGACGTTGGATCGGATGTCAGAATCACCCGAGCGCAACAAGGCGATCTTGATTCGGTTCTGGAAATTCTAGAGGAAGCTTCTCGATGGTTGTCATCGAAGGGCCTTGAAAGCCAGTGGCGGCCCAACCCGGCTTTCCGCCAAACCATCAAGGACAATATTGTCCGCGGCGAAGTATACGTCGTGAAAGGGGGAGAAGGGATCGTAGGGACAATCACCCTCCAGTGGAGCGATAGGAAGTTCTGGGGCGATCTTCCACTTGAGGCGGGATACATTCACAAGCTAGCCATCAAACACGCCTATAGCGGTCAACATTTAGGACTTCGAATGCTTCAATGGGCTGAGACCAAGACACGAGCCGAGGGAAAGAGATACCTGCGACTGGATTGTCTCGCCAGCAACAAGACAATTCGTGAATATTACGAGAAAATCGGATTCGTCCATGTTAGAGATACGCTGGAACCGGGCTGGAAAGCTAGCCTCTACGAGAAGAAGCTCTGACTTTACGATGGATGGAGAATATTCTTCGAGATGATTAGCCTCATGATCTCCGAAGTCCCCTCGCCGACAGTCATTAGCCTCGCGTCTCGCCAATGCCGGTGGACATCAAACTCGTCAGCATACCCGTAGCCGCCGTAGATCTGAATGGCTTCATCACACACCTTCAGCGCACCCTCGGTGGCCAAGAGCTTGCCTTGAGCAGCTTCTGACTCGAACGGCTTCCCCTGACTCTTCAGGTGCGCCGCCCGGTAAACCATCATGCGTGACGAGTTGATCATTGTCAACATGTCCGCCAGCTTGGCCTGGGTCATTTCAAACTCGGAAATCGTCTTTCCAAAGGCAGTCCGCTCCTTGCTATACTTCACCGCCTTCTCGAAGGCCGCTTGAGCAATTCCAGTTGAGAGCGCTCCGATCGTCACACGTCCACCCCACAGCATCCTCTTAGCATACTCGAACCCTTCTCCCTCTGTTCCTACCAAGTTTTCTTTCGGAACCTTTGCGTTTTCGAACACCACCTCAGAGGTCACTGACCCTCTCACACCAAGCTTCTCAATATCCTTGCTCGACTTTGCCCTCTTCGAATCGACCAGAAATGCCGACGGACCCTTGGCGGTCTTGGCGAAGAGAAAATACAGGTCGCAGTAACCACCGTTTGTAGTGAACATCTTCGTTCCATTAATCACCCACTCGTTGCCCTCCAATCGAGCCTGCGTCTGCATGTTTCGCGCGTCCGACCCCGCACCGGGCTCCGTTAGAGAAAAAGCGGCGAAAGTTTTCCCGCTGATCATTCCGGGAAGAAACTGGTTCTTTTGCTCCGGACTACTGAACTGGCGTACCCCTTCGCAACAAGTTCCATGAATCGCTAGGGAGAGAGCAGTGCTGGCGCAAGCCTTGCCGACCATCTCCATCGCGGCAACGTAAACCGGCCAAGGAAGCTCAAGCCCTCCGTACTCTTTGGGAAAACCCATGCTTGTGAAGCCTTGTTCGAACATTCTGGTAATGTTCTCGCGTGGAAACCGAGCGTTCACGTCGATCTCTCGCGCAGTAGGCTCGATCTCTTTCTCGATAAAATCCCCGAGAGAGTCTAGAAGGAGAAGATAGTCTTCGGAGCCGGACCCGTACATCATCTGGATGAGTTCTTTCTGCTCGTTCCCGAAGAAACCCAAGCGATTCTCCTCTAGGAGATTCCTTTTTTGGAAGCTTCGGTTTATACCTTAGCCGAGAAACAGCCAACGATTGAGAGCGATAGGAAGGTTTCATACTCCTAAAATCCGAAACATACCTTACTCCAAATGGTTAAAGGCGGATAGACTCTGAAGACGAGAAATCTGCGGATCATAATAGTCGCTCTTGGGATCGCGCTAGGCCTTCAATCGAACGCTCTTCTCAACTACAACTCTTCCGATGCGGTTTCTACCTCTGCTGCTGTCCCTCAGCTAGTCAGGCAAGGTCCTCTGGAAACCACGTTCGCCCCCAACGGATATTATTGGTATCAAATCGGCGCCATTGGTGACGCGAGCAGCCACAACTCCGACGGCAGCAATGTCACAATCCGAACCGTCTACGATCAAGTCCGGAACGATGCCCACTCTTATTGGATTGGCACCTCCCTGTCAACAGGCGGTTTTGTCCAAGTAGGATATCTCAACGGTCTAAGTACAACCGGCCAAGCCTATTGTTGCGCCTGGTTCTTCGAAACCTTCAACACCCCGAACTGTGACTGTCCACCCATAATCGGCCCCGAAGGATCAGCTGGCCCCATTGGGTCATGGCACACATACTCAATGGTTCACAATGGGAACGGCATCTGGTCATTCTACATGGACGACAACCTACTTGGAAGCTCACCGCCATCAACAGATCCAAACTACCTCGGAGCCGGGGCAACTAGCTCCGGCAGCCATGCACCGGCCGGGGTCGCTGAGGTCGCTCAAGCCATCGATAACAAGGACATCATCGGACCCGCGGAGTTCAAGGACATCGAGATCCGCCAAGGTGGAGCATGGAACCAAATGCCGTCTGCTAGCAGCTACTGCTGTACAGGCTACGGCAGTCAGACGAGTCTACCGATCGCGTATGGAATACAGGAGGTTGAAGGGCACGATGATGATTTCCTCGCGGGAAGCAACATTCACCAACCGGCCTCTTCCACACCTCTTTGGCCAACGTCGATTCTGTTCCCTACGCAAGTCACTCTCAACTTCATCGACCACAGTAGAAATCCCTTCACACCCGATTGGATTTCGATGCAAGCTCCCGGCAACGGCAACTTCCTATACCTTACCAGTTACCGATCTCAGAACATTCCTCAATCCAGCTCCTACGAAATCAACTACGAGTACTGGCACGGCGTGAATGTCGTAAATAGTTCCTTGGTCTCCGGCTCGGCATCGAGCCAGACAATTCAGGGAAATGTCTTCTCAATTCCCGTCCGGGTAGTCGGTCGATTCTACTCTCTGCCCGTTAGCGGAGCTACCGTTCTCACCTTCCTCCCTGACTCGACGAATCAGACGGTAAAAACTGGTCCTGAAGGAAACGCGACTCTTGCACAATTACCCCCAAGCAGCTACAACTTGCGCGTAACAGTCCCCTACGGAGTACGATCCGTCGTTAGTACCAGTGTTCTAGGACCAGTCAACATCTCGATCCCCGTCTTCAGCATCGCAGAACTTCTCACAATAATCATGCCTCCGATCGCCGTCGCTATCGGAGTCGTACTCGTGGCCTTGAAGAGAGAACACGCTCGCCGAGCCGCCCTGCCAACTACTCTACCCTACCCAACTGCAACCCCTGCAGCCTATTGCGGAGTTTGTGGAAAACCTCTCAGTCCAGCAGAATTCTTCTGCACGACCTGTGGAACGCCCAGAGCTAGGTCTCCGCAACCCTCGGCCCCACAGCAACTGCCTGCTTCATCATCAGCCCCACCTCCGCCACCGCAGTGAGTTTTTTTCCCGGAAGTCTTATAGTAAACGCGTTCGTGCCGTCGCTTCCGATCGATTCTTGCCTTTGAAAGTGGGAATTGTCGGAGTCGGATATTCGGGCTTTGACTCGATGACTCCTGGTCTCTCAACCCGGGAGTTAATGTTCGAGGCCGCAAGCCGATCCTATGAGGACGCTGGCGTAGATCCGCGAAAGGAAGTTCAGAGCTTCATCTGTTGCACCGAGGACTTCTGGGAGGGAATCAGCATAACTGACGAGTACATGCCCGACCAGCTCGGGGCTGTCCTCAAGCCATTGTGCACCATATCGTCCGACGGAATTATCGGTCTTGCAACGGCTTACATGCACATCATGTCCGGGATAGCAGACGTTGCGGTTGTTGAGTCTCACAGCAAGATCTCAGATGTTCTGAACCCGGACGAGATCTCAAGCTTCGCCCTAGACCCAATCTACGATCATCATGTTAACGCGGACCCGAGATTTGTGGCTGGCCTGGAAATGACTCGCTACTTGAAAGACACTGGAACAAAGAGAGAGTACTGCGCGCAGGTTGCCGTCAAGAACAAGAAGAACGGCTTGCTGAACCCTCGCGGAGTTCACGGGGCGAGTCTGGACAAAGACGCGGTGCTCAATTCCAAGGTTGCGTCTTCACCACTCACTGAATTGGAATCAAGCAAGGCTATCGATGGTAGCATTGTTTTCGTGCTAGCCTCAGCCCAGAAGGCCAAGAAGCTAGGAAACAATACTATCTGGATAAACGGCATAGGTTGGAGTTCTGATACGCCCTGGATAGAGGATCGCGACATGGCGAGGGCCGCGTACGCGGAACAGTCAGCCGCTCGCGCGTACAAGATGGCAGGAGTGCGGAACCCAGCGACCTACTTTGATCTCGCGGAGGTGGATGATACTTATTCGTACAAGGAACTTCAGAGCCTCGAAGCCCTCAAACTTGCAGCGAAAGGCAAAGCGGGCAAGATGGTTGAGTCAGGCACCTTCGACAGGGATGGTCGCTTGCCTGTAAACGCGTCGGGCGGATCACTTGGGGTTGGACACCTGCTAGAGGCAACTGGTCTTCACAGAATGCTTGAGGCGGTTCTACAACTCCGAGGACAAGCGGGACGCTTGCAGATTCCAAAGGTGAAGAAAGCTGTCGTTCAGAGTTGGAGAGGAATACCAACCGCGACCGGAGCCGTAGCGGTGTTAGGAAACTAGGAGGTATCTAGAAATGAAGAATCGAGTAGCGATTGTTGGAGCAGGCATGACCCTGTTCCGACGCCGAATGCTAGAAAGCCCGAAGGAACTCTCTTTTGAAGCGACGAGAATGGCTCTCGACTCTGCAGGGCTTGAACTGAAAGACATCGAATCGGTGGTATCCGGATCGGCACCCGATGCGTTTGACGGTATGCACATGAAAGGAGAATACCTTCTAGACGGGACAGGCGGGATAGGCAAGCCCAACCAGCGCGTCTACGTTGGAGGTGGAACCGGGGTCTTCACGCCTATCGGTGGATGGTGGAACGTTGCCTCGGGAATGTACGATACTTGTCTCTGCGTTGCCGAAGAGAAGATGTCGCCTTTGCATCCTCATCCTCAGTATGCGTTCTGGAGCATCTTTGATCAGATCTTGGAGAGACCGCTCGGCACTACGTTGTTGTGGATTTTCTCGTTGGAGATGAGGAGATACATGCACAAGTATGGAATCAAGGAGGAAGAAATCGCGAGCGTTGCGGTGAAGAACAAGGGAAACGCTGTTGATCATCCTTGTGCTCAGCTAGGGGCCAAGATTACTGTTGAGGATGTTATGAACTCCGAGCCTATCTGCTGGCCTGTCAAACGATTGGACGTGAGTCCTCCCAGCGACGGGGCCGCAGCGATAGTCCTTGCCTCTGAAAAAGTTGCAAAGAAACTAACAGACCAGCCCGTCTGGCTGGACGGTGTAGGCTGGACCCTTGACTCGACACACTGGACGAACCGTGACTTGGCCTATCCAGAATATGTCGAGAAGGCTGCATGGATGGCCTACAAAATGGCCGGGATCAAGAAGCCCAGAAAAGAGATCGATATAGCAGAAGTCTACGACCCGTTCGATTACAAGGAGCTTCACCATATGGAAGGTCTGCAATTGGCAGGAAAGGGGGAAGCTCCCCAGATGGCCGTTGACGGTGTTACGCAGCGGGACGGTGATCTGCCTGTCTGTCCCTCAGGAGGACTATTAGGCGTTGGTAATCCGATCGCGGCGGCTGGGATGATGAAGATCTGTGAGGTATTCTGGCAGCTTCGCGGAGAAGCAGGCAAGAGACAGGTCAAGAAGGACGCGCGGACGGGTCTAGCCCAGGCTTGGGGAGACCTGATGCAGGTTGGAACGGTTGCTGTGATGAGGTCTTAAAGGAGCAAGATGAAAATGTCCCAGAAGATCACGAGTTATCCGGGCCACGAAATTACTCCGGAGGATGTGAAAGGGGGAAAGTACCTCGACGTGGTCTACAAGTTTGAGCCCAAGTACAGCTGGGCTGCAGGGGTGGCGATCAGTCGCTTCCTTGCCGAGCTGAAAGAAGGAAGGATCATCGCTAGGAAGTGTATGAACTGTAAACGGATCCTTGTGCCACCGCGAATGTATTGCGAGCAGTGCTTCAGGCCCACCGACGAATGGGTCCACATAAAAGATACTGGGACGATCAACACCTATTCGATATCCCACGTTGGAACTGATGCGAGACGACTGAAAACACCCATACTTGTTGCTGTCGTCGATCTTGACGGCGCGACTCCTGGAATGGGAATCCTCCACAATCTAGGAGAAGTTGAGCCCTCGAAGATCAAAGTGGACATGAAAGTCAAAGCCGTATGGAAATCACCCAGCGAGCGGCAAGGATCGATCACAGATATCCGCTACTTCAAACCGATCGGAGCCGAGTAAGAGATGCCGATCTTAGAGAAACTAACTCAACCCGGTCAAGCTCGCCACTGGACGGACAGCATACCTCTAGAGTTCCACTACACTGCAGGAGTTGCAGGCGAAGAATTCCGTCGTGAGCTCCGGGATAACGGTCGATTTCTAGTCTCGAAATGCTCCAAGTGTAAGAGCACATACATTCCGGCCAGAATGTACTGTCCAAGTTGTTTCATTGAGATGAAGGACCAGTTCCCGATCGACAAGCCCGGTTATGTCTACAGCTTCACCTCGGTCAATCGAGACAGATCCGGCACTGACACAGAATTGCCCATTACTGTTGGTGTTGTGAAATTTGAAGGTGTTAAGGGAGGGATAGTCCACCTGCTTGACGTGGACGATTCTGAGCGAGTATCGATTGGGATGAAGGTAACGCCATCTCTCAAGAACTTGTCAGAACGTACGGGTGCTCTCACCGATATTCTTGCATTCAAGCCGACCTCTGCGAGGCCAAGCAAGACGAGCAGTGAGGGCGGAACAATGGATAGACATGCTGCTCGGACAGGGGATGACCAAGCGAGATCGCTTCTCCATTCTATCGAAGAGTCAGGTTATCCGATAGAGGAGGACGAGATGACAATATCTTCGTTGAGGAGAAAGATAGGAAAGGGCGAGCTGCTTACGAGCGACGAGGATAGGTTACTTCACAGACTTGGGGACAAGGCGAGAGAGTGGCGGAAAGCGGTTAAGAGCTCGTCTGAAACAGAGCCCACGGACACCCTTTCCGGCTAGTTGCGAGCGCTTTACCGGGCAACTATTTTCGTCCCTGGAAAAGAAGAGCAAGAAAGGGCCGGCCTATCATGGGACAGGTCGGGTTACTCTGTTCGGTTCTGTTAAGTCTTCGTCGGATGGATTGTCTATGGTTTGTTGACTTAACTTGCCTCCATCGACTTTGAGGATTAGGATCGCTTTCTCCGGTTCCCGTTCCTCTACCATTGTTTCACCTGGAGGCCCGTTGGGGCTGAACCTCAGCCCTCAACCAGAACCAATATTATTCCGAATGAGCGTTAGCAGTCCCTCGCATCCTACGAAGGGGTAACAGAGCCTTATTCCTAAAGCTGAGAACGCAACTGATCGTTGGATTTGTTGAGATTTGACAAGCGGGACATTTGAGAGAGTTAGACTCTTCACGGACATTGAGGACATAACCTTGGAGAAGTGGCTTGACGCCGACAACGCCGGGCAGGACGAGCTGGCGAAGAAGATTCTCGACGCCGGACTTCTCGTAGAGCACATGGTTGCTGAGATTCCTTTGGAGCAGAACCTTGCGGATAACAGCGAGCTGAAACAACTTGCGGATAATGCGAAAGCGACCTTCGGCCTCATAGTCTGCTTTGGTTGCAACAGAGCTTTCGACAGCAAGGACGAACAATTGAAGACCTGTCCGAACTGTGGAGCGAAACTATCGGGACCAGAAATGATCCCGCCCGAGCCCAAGAAGAACGTAGCAGAAAAAACAAAGAAGCAGGCCGCGCCATTAACAAAGGAGTCGAAGAAGCAGGCTCCGCCTTTACCTCAGAAGACTAAGAAGCAGGTTAATCACAAGGAACCCGAGAAACCAGAGACACAGCCAGCTCGTAAAGGAAAGCACAACAGGTCTACTCCAATCTCTCCTTCACACGAAGGAGATGACGCGAAGGAGGACTGGTTCGACAGTACTAACCAGGACATACCGGGACGGCACGGTGTTAGATCGAAATAGCAAGACGAAGATCTCAGCGCTCACTGTCGGAGTTTCTTACGGCTTTCCACTTAGCTGTGATGGCATGTCTCCTAAACCCTGAACGTGTAACCGTACCACAGTATTGCTGGTAGTAGCGTGGGTTTCACCCTGCTTAAGAGTGGCAGGAGCCTCCCTAGTGGGTTGAGGAAAAATGTTGGACATTCGAGGCGGTACCCCACCAGGGGTTGCGTTCGTTGTTGCCGCCGCTCTCATGCTGTGGGGGCTTGCGAACAACAGCCTGGCAGCCTTGATGGTTGGAGGCCTATTCGTGATGATAGGCGTTGGCCTACAAGTGCTCTACCCCCGCTACAGATACGGCCGCCCGCGGGTACAAGCCGCAAGATAGAATCCTCGTCGTCATACCAGTCGCATTGCTGGCCCTCACATCTGATTGAACGGCAATAGCCTCTGAGCGATGAGACGATTATGGGCTTAATTTGCCCCCAGGTTGTCGGAAAGACCACTCCGGCAAATACGTTCGCTGCGACCGACCATGGTTGTCTCGGTCCTCTTCGAAGCCAGAGCGCCCAGGGCCAGTTCAACGGCATGGGACCCTTCGGGGAACACTTCAATGGGACTGTAGATCCCGGCGTGCACTACGGCACGGCTAGTGAAGCCAACTTCTTGATGACTATCCTCGAAGTGACGGACCTCAACGCATTCTGCTCGTCCATCACCAAGAACTAGGACAAGCCCGAAAACTCGACACGACCCCCTATTTTTCGGGGTCTTCAAACTAGCGACTGGAATGCTTCGATAACGAACGAGTCAATGAGTGAAATCGCGGCTCTCGCAGTAGCAATTTTGGTCATGGATGACCGACCTTGTGGTATAAGGACTAAGAAAAATGGGGGTTGGATCTTCGATCTTTGGTTTCGGGAATCAGTAGGTTATGGTTCCGGTCGCGGTGAGTGAGAAGGTTCCCGATGTCGATGAAGTCATAACGCCAGAAGCATCGAGAGACCCTGTGCCTGAGGCGTCCTCAAAGCGTCCGGTGCCCCCTGTGACAGTCCAAGATCCGGTAATGTGGAAAGTGTTTGTTGAAGTTGGACACAAGACATCATTTGATGATGTGAACACCTTATCACCATTTGCTGCTGTGAAGGTTTCTTGTTCGGTCGCGGTAGATCCTCCTTGGCATGATGCTGAGCCGGTAATGGATGCTGAAGCCGCAAAAGAGGTTTCTCCCATGTGTTGCATATGGCCGGGGCCGGTTATGGTGGCTTTGGTTTGTGATGCCAAAGTGAATGTGCCCGAGAAACTTCCGTTGAAGGGTGTTGAATGGGACGCGAATACTACAGGAAACGCGGCCAATACCATGACGGCTAGGACAGCGGGAATTAAGACCAGTCTTTTCATTCCGATGTAAACACCTCCATCATAGTCCATCCCTACCAAGGGACCCAGCGGTTTTCGGGTCTGTGGGAGCGAAGCATTCTATCGCATATTTGAGATTCGATCAGAGATCGAAGGTAGGCCCATGGCGGCTGCGTCGAACACCATGGATCATTCGCCGAACGCAAAAACGACTCTTCCCAGTCAATCGCTATTTCACAGTTGTGCTATCTGGGGAATGAAAAAGATGTCTGAAGTGTCTCGTACGACGGAAAAAGCCACCCGGGCGCTTGGGTCATGCTACGTTATGCATTGGGACTAGATACTCGCCTTCGCTCACAGCCCACCCCACATTTCACTGGAAACGTTGCATGGAAAAGGGGGTTTCCTGGCCCGTTTTCCAGACCAGGATCGTCTTATGGTAGTTGGTTGACTTGGATGTTGATTTTGTAGCCGGGGAATGGGCTGAACGAGTAGTGACCTGCAACTGGTGGAATGCCTGTGTCTCCGCCAGGTGGAAGGGTGCAGCCAGAGAATGGGCCTGGAGGAAGACTGGCTCCGGGTCCGGTGCATTCCATGGAGGACGCGGTTATCTGAAACGAGAAGCCTGTCGGGCTCTCGGGGCTTGCCATGATTGTCCAGC
>VBBS01000035.1 GCA_005888745.1 Candidatus Bathyarchaeota archaeon
GCTTCGCTCGTCGGCATCATGCAGCTAGGCACAAATGGAGGAGGATACTATGGGACAAATTCCGCCTATCCATTCCAGAACCCCAACCCTGCATCCGACATCTTCCAGATCTTCTTGATGCTACTGATCCCCACGTCACTCTGTTTCGTATTCGGCCAGCTGATAGGCAAGAAACGGGAAAGCCGCCCCATTCTCTGGGGTGCCTATGCACTCTTTGCTCTGGATCTCTTGATCGCTTTCACCCCTAGCTTCCCAGTTATGGGTCCGGGAATGGAAGTCCGCTTTGGTGATTTCTTCTCGGTTTTCTGGACGGTTGTCACGACAGCGGTGACAACCGGCTCAGTCAACGCATCCCTATCAAGTGTGAACCCACTGGTCATACTCTCCGCGTTCAATGGAATGCTGATCCAAGCAACCCCTGGTGGGAAGGGAGTTGGAGTGATGTACATGGTCATGTTCATCGTCCTCACAGTCTTCATCGTCGGCCTCATGTCCGGCCGAACACCGGAGTACTTGGGAATGAAAATAACTGCCAGAGATGTAAAGCTGGTAATGATTGCATTTCTGGTCCACCCGGTGATCGTCCTTATTCCGACGGTCCTCGCCTACTCGACCGGGGCTGCCAGCGCTATCGGCGTCGGGACGGATTCTATCGGGTTCACCAAGATTTTGTTCGAGTTCACCTCCGCTGCTGCGAACAACGGGAGCGATTTTCTCGGGGCATCAGCCAACACGCCATTCTTCAACGTCGCAACAGCCATCGTCATGTTTCTGGGACGCTTCGCACCCATCGGGCTATTGCTCGCTCTAGGCGGATCTATGATCAATAGAAAGAGACTCACAACAGATGTCGGCGTGAGGACGGACAGCTTCCTCTTCTCCATCGTCATTGTGGGAAGCATACTTGTCCTCGTCCTTCTCACCTTCTTCCCGTTTCTAGCGCTAGGCCCAATTCGAGAGTTCTTCCAAGGACATGCAAACGGGTTCTAGGGACAGAATCATGGCAACAAGATTCAGCAGGATGTTGTCTGTCCGGCGACCGGCGCTGGTTTCGAGAAGGGTGTTTATTGATTCGCTGGTTCGCCTGAACCCGCTTAGACTAGTCGCTAACCCGGTAATGTTGATCGTGGAAATCACCTTCTTCATCGTAGCGGCCATGGCAATCTACCCCCCGGGATTTCCTAGGGTTGCAAGCCCCTCCCTCCAGTCATTCTACGTGGAGGTTGCCTTGATCCTCCTAATCACAGTCTGGTTCAGCACTCTGTCAGATGCACTCGCAGAGAGTCAGGCGAAGAACACTGCGAACAGCCTTCGAAGACTCGAGATGGAGGTATCTAGCAAGAAGATTCTCATCGAAGAAGGATCTAGACGGATCGTTCTGACTCCCTCAAGAGAGCTTCGCAAAGGTGACCTAATTCTTCTCGAGAAGAGTGACACGGTTCCCATTGACGCACAGGTTCTGGAGGGAATCGCGATGGTTGACGAGTCTCTCCTAACGGGAGAGTCAACTGCGGTTCGAAAGGCGCCGGGAGATGATGTGATCGGGGGCTCGCAGGTTCTCAGCGACACGCTTACGGCGAAGGTCACGGTCAACCCTGATGAGACTTTCATCAACCAGATGATTAGAATGGTGGAGTCCTCCAAGAGGCCTAAGACCCCGAACGAGCAAGCCGTAACAATTGTCCTGATAGGACTCACGGGGATCTTCACGATCCTTATCGGGGCTTTGCTAGGGGTATCTCTGGTTCTGAGTCTCGCAGCGGATCTTTCAGTCCTGATAGCGCTCTACGTCTGCCTCTTGCCTACGACGATAGGAGCACTTCTACCCTCGATAGGGCTGTCCGGTATTTCTAGGCTCTACAAGGAAAAGATCGTTGCAAAGTCCGGTCGGGCAGTCGAGACTGCTGGAGACACTGACGTTATTCTCCTCGACAAAACTGGGACCATCACGGTCGGTAACAGGCAGGCGGTCGAGTTTCTACCCTTTCCCGGATTCACCGAGAAGGATGTGGGTGAAGCCGCCTTCCTATCCTCGTGGCATGATGATACTCCCGAAGGTAGAAGCCTGATCAGGCTAGCCTACGAGAATGGGTTCGTTCCAAAAGAAATGAACTCTCTGGACGCATCCGAGGTCTACGAGTTCAGCGCCAGCACCAGAACCAGCGGCGTCAAACTGGCTGGAGGCACTGGATTCATGTTGCCAAAGAGCGGAGGGACCGGCCGAGAGAGAGGAAGGCTCAGGAGAAAATTCGAACCCCACGTGGAAGGCGGTGTCCCAATCGGATCCGATGAGATAGAAATCATCAAAGGCGCTCCTGATGCCATCAAGAAAATTGTCAAATCTGTTCCCGCAGACTACGACAAGATCGTTCAGAACATATCCTCAGCTGGAGACACAGCTATGGCACTTTCGAGAAATCGAGAGGCGATCGGGATTGTAAGATTGAGAGACGTTCTCAAACCCGATATCAGGGAAAAGATCATGGCGGTCAAGGTGATGGGCATCAGACCGGTCATGATAACCGGTGACCAACCGCTCACCGCCAAGAGCATAGCGACGGAGGTGGGAATTGACGAGTACCAACCAGAGGCGAAACCCGAAGACAAGTATCACATCGTCAAGCGGGAACAGGCCGATACCAGAATTGTTGCAATGATAGGAGACGGGACCAATGACGCCCCTGCCCTAGCAATGGCCGACGTGGGTTTGGCGATGAATTCTGGGACCCAAGCAGCGAAGGAAGCTGCAAACATGGTCGACCTCGAGTCGAACCCGGCCAAGATCATAGAAGTAGTGATGCTAGGAAAACAATTGCTTATGACCCGAGGCGCTGTGACAACATTTAGCATTGCGAACGATGTAGCGAAATATTTCGCGATCATGCCTGTTTTGTTTGCATCAACTGTCCCAGAGCTGAAGGCGTTAAATGTTCTCGGTCTCGGATTGAACACTGCCGTTCTCTCGGCGCTTATCTTCAACGCAATCATCATCCCCCTCTTGATTCCCTTGGCAATGAGAGGAGTCGCGTTCAAGCCTTCAGGAACCATGACCCTTTTCCTGAAGAACACACTGATCTATGGAGTTGGCGGAGTTATCATTCCCTTTGTAGGAATCAAGCTGATAGACGTGGGAATATCGTTGCTCTAGGAGGGAAACCATGATGAAAATCACCCGACAACTCCTGCAAAACTGCGGCCCAGCGATCAGGTTAGCAGCAATATCACTAATACTATGCGGGCTAGTGTTTCCCCTCGTCATGACAGGCGTTGCCCAGCTAATCTTTCCATCCCAGGCAAATGGAAGCCTAGTTCAGTTTCACAACAAGGGCGTAGGGTCAAGTCTTATCGCGCAGAGTTTCAGCCTCCCAATCTTTTTCCATCCCCGAAACGGTTCTGCTTCAGGGGTTGACCCGGACATCACAGTCCAAGACGCGTATTCTCAGATCCCTAGGATAAGTGCTGCCACCGATCTTTCAGTGGACTTGCTACAACAACTCGTCAACCAGAACGAGGAGGGCAAGTTCTGGATCTTCGGCACTCCCTACGTAAATGTTCTGAGGCTCAATCTAGCTCTCATTCAAACAAACAACTCAGCCTACAGCAGATTCCAGTGAGTTCGAGCTCTGAGGTTCCTAAAGAGGGATGGTCTGCGTCTTAACTAGCGAATCGACGACATAAGCAGAAAAAGGCCTCCCTGCTTCCGCTTTGAAATTGAGTTACGACATACGGCTTCACAAACCTTTTCGGAATCGTTTCGGAATTCTCCGGAGTGGTTAATCGACATGCCTCTCAAGGTTTCGTCTCTACGGTTGCTGATGAAAATCGTCATTTTGATCATACTCTCGATCGGTCCTTGGATATTCTCGGAGGCTCAGTCATCATCTTCTGCTACGGTGACAGCCATTCTTACGGGTCTTAGCTTCCCAATCTCTCTTGAGTTTGCCCCAGACGGACGAATCTTCTTCAATGAAAAAAACACGGGCAACATCCGAATCATTCAACAGAACGGAACAATCTTGTCATCTCCCTTTGCCACCATTTCGACGATATTCACGGACGATGAATCAGGACTCTTAGGCATGGCTTTGGATCCATCCTTCGCTACCAACGGATACGTCTACGTCTACTTCACCTATCGCGACGGCCTATCCTACACACACGGCCACATTGTACGCTATACAGCAATAGGTAACATAGGAACGGCCCCGATCGATGTCTTCGACGTTGTCAGTGCAGCTCCGAACACGCCTCCTTATCACAACGGAGGCTACATCAAGTTCGGACCTGATGGCAAGCTATACACGCAAGTTGGCGAATTCCACCAAGGTTCGCCAGCACAAGACCCATCGTCTACAACTGGTAAGATGCTTCGCATGAACCCGGACGGGTCCGTTCCTTCTGACAATCCCTTCCCGGGAAGTCTTGTCTATGCTTTGGGCATACGCAATGCTTTCGGCTTTGACTTCGACCCCTCAAATGGAAGACTCATCGCCACCGAAGCTGGTCCCAGCACCGACGATGAGATCAACATCATCGTGAAGGGCGGAAACTATGGTTGGCCAACATGCCTCGGAATCTGCCACAATCCGTCCTTCACAGATCCAATCGTCGACTTCAACCCAGTCGTCACGCCCACCGGGATCGCGACAGCAGCCCCGAACGTCTACTATTTTGGAGAATGGAACACGGGAAACCTCGAACGCCTAGAACTCTCTACAAACGGAACTGTAGTTTCGATGAGCCAGGTTTACACGCAGAGTGGAGGAATCATCGCGGTTGAAATGGGACCCAACGGAAAACTTTACTTCACCGCTCCAAACGGATTTTACGCTTACGACATTCAACCGCCAGTCTCAGCGACGCCCAATTCCATTCCCATAATCCTCGCGATCACTTTCTCAATAATCGCAACGGCAGTGTTAGGCTATTCGGCTGTCCGTGATCGGGGCAGACACTCCGCTCAGCCTGCTGCTAGAATACAACAGAGTTGAGAGTTCGGCTCCTCTTGAAATAGAATTAGTGGGTAGCTGCTACATCAGTTTCTGGTATAGCACGAAGTATGCTGTGGCCATGAAGACGAAGGTTAGCAGCATGCCGAACCCTAGAAAGCCGTATGCCCGGTTGGGCCGATATGCGTTCCGTGTGCTCGTGAACATCATGTACAATCCTACGATTCCCAGCGCATAGAGCAGTGCTACGAACACTCCTTCGGCGGGAGTCTGGTTGTTGATGTCGTGCGGGTAGACAAAGCCGAGACCTTGCTGGACATTCAAGAGACTCACCGAGGTGCCGGCGCCGACTAGGATGAACAGTCCGCCTGCGAGAACAAAGACCGTGAAGGCGAGGATCAGGAAGGAGGCTACAGGTAATAGCGGTCTGCTGGATCCGGGTGCCAGTTTAACGAAACTCATTCGGAATGCTAGGTTGTTGAGGGATCTCTTCAGTTTGAAGAGTCCTGTTCTGAAACCCATAGCTGGTCCACGTTGTTAAGTGAGGCAAGGGCCATCGCCGATTATAAGCCCTGCTTTCCGGTTCTGTCAAGTCTTCGGTTGTTCGAGGACTAGACTTGCTCTCATCGACTCAGAGGATTGCCGTCGTCGTCGGGTTCCCCTTCATTGCTTCACCTGAGAGCCCTTGCGCCTCAGAGACACGTAACCTCATTTTGGCAGTGAACGGTCGAACCTCAACCGCCCCTCACGCCCGTAGCGTGGTAGCTTGGCCCGTTGCCGGGCGGGGATTTTACGGTGGCCAACCAACCAGGTATCCCAGTTGAGACCCTTCACGTGATCAGAGTCACCTCCCCAGCGTAACAGGCTCATTTGACGAACGCCCCTAACGAATAGTCGGTCACTCCTCGAACATAACGGTTAGAGATGACCGAAGCTACCACCAAACAACAACCGAAGAGTTGACAGTGCCTGCTTTCCCAAGTGCATGTGCGGGTCTGAAACCGTTTTTATAGCGCCTTTCGGTCATGAGACCTCACGAGGCTTCCGCACCGATTTGTGTCCGCAGAGAATCTTATGCTCCAAGTGCGGCGAACTTCTCTACACTGGGCTTGAACTGGAGACTCCTGGTGAGATCATTCAGCGCAACGGAGGCTATTGCCCGAAGTGTGGTAAGAAACTGGGATTTGACACTGAGAACCTGAAGATCATTCCTGAGACCCCTGTTCCTGGCCCTTAGTTCCTCGCATTCTTTTTTCTACCACCACTCAACTAGCCAGCGGATTATAGGAAGTCGACTTTGGCGAGAAGAACCCACGTCTACGAGTACCACAGGAAGCATGGTAACATTGTCGAGTATGCGGGTTTTGACCTTCCAGTGTGGTTCGAAGGCATAATCCCGGAATGTCGCAGTGTTAGAAACAACTGTGGAATATTTGATGTCTCCCATATGGGACGAGTTCTTGCGGAAGGAAAAGGCGCCGAGTCGTTCCTCAACGAGCTCACAACGAACGATGTGTCCAGGCTTGCCGTAAGAAGAGGGCAGTATTCTCTCTTTTGCAATGCCAAGGGAGGGATAATGGATGATCTGACTATCTTCAGAATCGATAACCTGCGATATCTTGTCGTCTACAACGCCGGGAACCGTGACAAGAACTGGAGCTGGCTTCTCAAGAACAAGACTCGGACCGATGTGACTGTTTCCGATGTTTCTGATAATGTTGCTATGTTCGCGGTTCAGGGTCCTCGAGCGAGTATAGTCCTCTGGAACTTGTCCGGTGTCAAGCTCGACGAGGTGGAGAAGTATGGGACGAAGGATGTGAAGATGGCTGGGATTCCGTGCCTCCTGACGCGTAGCGGATACACTGGCGAGGATGGTTTCGAGATCTACGTGTGGAATACTAGTGTGAAGGAACCATCAAACGCGGTAAAGGTCTGGGAGAAGCTGTTGTCGGGTGGGAGAGAGGTAGGGATTTCTCCGGTCGGGTTGGGTGCTAGAGATGTTTTGAGACTTGAGGCGGGAATGTGTCTCTATGGAAATGATATTGATGAGAACACTTCCCCGGTCGAGGCGAGGCTCAACTGGGTTGTTCGTTTGGAGAAGCATGATTTTGTGGGTAAAAATTCAATCATGCGCTTGAAGGAAAAAGGACCGAGTCGAGTGAGAGCTGGTTTCAAGATGAGGGATAAGGGGATTCCGCGGCAGGGCCAAGACATTTTTGCGGATACTGATATAGTTGGGAAGGTGTCGAGCGGAACGTTTTCTCCAACTCTCAGTCTTGGGATTGGAATGGGATACGTCCCACCGTCGTTAGCGGCGATCGGGGAGAGATTTAGTGTTGGAATCAGAGATCGGAGGGTCCAGGCCGAGGTCGTCAAGCTTCCTTTCTATCAACGAAAATCAGGGGATCAGGTTGTGGTGCTTGGTGAAGAGATGGGGTTGAAGGATTTCAGGAAAAAATACAGCTCGTCTGGTCAGCCCGCGGTCGCGACCGCAACCCATTGAGTCGATATTGCGAGCTATTTCTCCTGACGGTAGAATCCTTGTTCGAGCTCAACATGTAAGCGGATTATGGTTTAGCCGGCCACTTCGAAGTTTCGGGCTTTGAGCCGGTCGCATTCGTGCTGCGTGCTGTGCTTTTCGCACAGGTCTCTGCTGCAATGGGGACAGTTTTCTACTGCCAGTATTTGGCAGTCGGTGCATACTGCGCCCCATATGAGTGCCATTTTTCATTTCTCCGGGGGTTCTCACCGTATTAGTGATGGTTACTAAACAATTTGGACATTTCCTACTCCAAAAGATAAGTAAGCCGGTACCGAACCTACAAGGACAAGCATAACTGGTACAGCTATCATCCGTAATCTTTCTTTACGAATAAGGCTAACGTCGGGGCTTCTCTTTCTTCCCCTTTAGCAAGGCATCAAGGCTAACACCGTTGACTGTGAAAACGCGATAGCGTGTTCCTGGAAGGTCACCATACGCCTTACCCTCGGCACCGCCAATGCCCTCGATCTCAACCTCATCATGTTCGTCTATGAAGTTCAACGCCCCATCGCCCGGAAGAAAGGCCGTCACTGTCTTCCCGTTCTTGATAATCTGAGCCCTAACGCAGTTGGAGGTGAGGAAGCCGTTGGCGAAGAAGTTGTGGTTCTTGCTGGCAGTTGTAATGTCCAGTAACCGATTTTCGTTGGAGGGCTTGACTTTTGCGATTGTTTCCCATACGAGACCGTCGGGTAAGTCTGACTGTTGCCGGACGAACTCCGCGAAGGGAGGACCGATATGAGCCGTGGAGCCCAGCCTTTCGATTCTTCTGACTCCAACTGAAGCCCAGGAATTGACAACGCTTCTCCCAAAATCGTATCCTTCGCCTCGTAGCCTTTCACAAACCTGCTTGATGGTGAGAGCCTTGGCTCTCAGTTTGAGGGCGCGACTGTAAGCTTCCTTGGCGCGTTCTATTCGACGCTTTCTCATTAGAAGGTATTCGTAGGCATATCGGGAGAAAGTTTCTCGGGTCTTCTGATACCTGTAGCCTATCTTTCCAAAGAGCGAGAGAAGATTCTCGAAGCCTGAATCAATGTAGGTTGTGAGTCGGAACAATTTCACGCCGTTGCATCGTATGACCGAAGGTCTCATCGAACACTCAGAGGATTCAACGCCGAATTCCCTGAGAAGCCGCCGTATGCTGTTAATGAGTCTCTTGCCGCTCTCAATGTTGCTCTCCGACTTGCAGATGGTGAAACTCGGAGCTTGAAGAGTGGTTCCATTCCTTCCGCGGGCTCGAGGCTTCTCCAGCTCGCTTCCGAAGAAAGATGCCAAGAATTCTCTCTTTACCCATAAAGGCGCTTTCATTATCCACTGCGGGACATTGTAGGCAAGATCAGATTTTCGACCCACCGGTGCCCCGAGTGATTTCAACAGAGTAAACAGGACGATTGAGGTGGAAGCTACGATGTGATAGTGTCCAGAAATTACTTGCTGGGTGCCATTGTACAGGTTGATTATGCTCGTAGATTCTCCCTCGTAAACAGGGCTTGAATGAAATCCTAGCGAGCTCAGGTCTGCGGCGATGGTTTCCAGATCATCTGGATTACCTGATGCGACGAATTTTCCGGTCCAGCCGTTCCCACCCTTCGAATAGCTGAGGGTTCCGTCACCGAAAACATGGCCGACAACTCGTGCGAGTTGAACGACCTTCGCGTTGTCGTAGGTTAAGGGAAGGAGGCTTCTGGAATAGAGTTCCGAAACAATACGGTTAGATCTTGAAGAAGGAGGAATGTTTTCCAGGATATCCTTGTCGGTAAGGACACCTCCTCGCGACGGCTGCTTCTCAACACCTGGAACGGGCATGACAATGACCTTGTCTCCCAACTTCAGCCTTCGGGCCTCAACGACTCCGACCGAAGTGAAGAAGGGATGATCAGCACTACAGACGATCCTACGTCCAGTCTCTTCTGCGACAACTTCTAGAGCTCCAGTTTGTCTGGCTTCCGTCTCAGTGAGAGCGAAGAAATCTACGATTGGCGACCGTTCTACAACTCTCGTCTGCGGATTGAACGTTGCAATTTCGCTGATTCGCCAGTACTGCTCAAGCTTCTCAATTGCGGATGAGTTGCCATCCGCCAATAATACACTCGTACCGGGGGCTACACATTTTCGGACTGCGCTGTTGGGTTGTCGGCATTCCACTCCGACCTTTTCTAGAACGATGGCTTTTCCCTGCGGCGCCCCTTGGAGCGGGTCTGACTTGTAGTCTAAACCAAGCATTCGTCGTTTGTACGGTGCGTAGGCCCACCTGAACTCCTTCCGTCTCTTCCGAAGTTTCTGGGCTGCGAACAGCCCCCTTGAGGCCTTGGCCATTCATCCACCGTTTACAGGTGAGCAAGTGGGCTCCCTGGGTTGCTTTTTAGATTAACGCCGGATGGGTCAACTTCTTGGTCGAGATCCTTCCTCTTGTTCATTTACGCTGATCCCGGATCGGTGATCTCTAGGGGGTTTTCTTTTCTCGAGTCCCGCCGCCAAACACTTTCTAATGTGAGGCTCATGGACGTAGAGTGATTTTGAAAATCCAGTGTCCTAGATAGTTGTGGTTATTGGACCACTACGTGGTCGATGTCGAAGTATCTCTTCACAAGCAAACGGGTCTTGTCAATAGTCCGACCGTTTTTTCCGATTGCGATTGCCTTATCCTGAGCGTCTACTTCCACGACCACGATCTTCTTGTCGGGCCTCTCGGTTACTCGGATCTCTTTGATTCTTGCAGGTGAGAGGCTGTTACGAATCAAGCCTTCAGGGGTGTCCGCGTACTCCACAACCTCGATCTGCCGACTTGTCATGCGGCGCAACTGGTTAATGTTCTTCCCGCCCTTGCCGATTGCGAGGCCCATGTCGCCTGGTTTTGCGACGAAAATGATGCGTCCTAGTTTCTCATCGATCACGCAGTCTTGTGTGGTGGCACCTGTGGTGCTCTCGAAGAGAGCCATGTATTTCATTTCTTCGCTGGTTAGTTTGATCTTGGGCTGAAGCATCACTTGTTCTGAATCCTCCCAGAGAAATGATGAAAAATATTCCTTGCATTCATCAGATGTCCATCTGCCTTCAAAACCAATTCAAGATAAGAGAGATTACTCATTATGCTTCTCAGCTAGTTTCAAGACCTCTGAGTCCCCGGGTTCTCTAACGACCATCGATGCAACGGGGAAGGGTTTCTCGCAGAGCGCTCCCAGGTCGAGACTGTTGCCCTGAAAGACGTAGACTGGAACCTCTGACTGTTTTGCGTCGTAGACTATGTTTTCGCGAAAATCTGCTGGGCAGTTGCTCGCGAGGATCAAGAGTTTGGCTCTGCCGAGGGAGGCGCTTGATAGCGTGACTTTGCTTCCGAATTCTACCTTGCCGGTCTTGACGGCCATGCGGATCTGTTTGTTCACGTCCATCTGGCCTTACTTGCTCCCTTTCCGCGACATGGACATCGAGACCTCTATGAGACCCGTGCCCATCGGTACTTGTTGACCGACGATCACGTTCTCGGCGACGCCCCTTAGCGTGTCAACGATTCCTTTTACTGCAGCGTCTACGATTGTGGGAATTGTGATCTCGAATGCTGCTTTGGCAAGCGTGCTCGCTTTCTCTCCGCTTACGCCATGGCGTCCGACTTGGAGGACTTCGCCAGATGAGGTCATCATGTCCGCGACAAGCATCACGTGTCGAATGTCTACGTCGAGACCTTGTTCCTCGAGCACTCCTAGAGCCTCTTTGACTATCACGTTGCGAGCGGCTTCGATCCCTAGAACTACGGCTGTTTCGTTGATGTTGTTGCTTACCGTCCGGCTTGTATCAACGCCCGGAACCTCGAAGGCCAACGCGAGACTGGACCCTTCGGTTCTAACTATCCATTCACCTTTCTCCTCTATGACGAGAGCTCTTCGGACTGCAGGTAAACCCTTGACGTGATGGACTAGGAGTTTGCTCGCTAGGCGTCTGAACTGGGGGATCTCAAGCTCCTTCGACTTGATCTCCACATGGTACCCCTCGACTTTCACCTCGCAGTTCGGCGGTTTCACCGCATCCCGCACGTCCTGGACGGTGATCTCTCTCTCACGCATCGCTTGCGGGTTCAGTTTTACATCGATTCTCATCCGTGTAACATCAGACTCGAATGTGCTGGCTATGTCTCCTAGTGTCGCGTGGGTGAGCTGTGTGGCCACTTCCTGGGCTTTCTCTCTGCTCGCTCTGTGTTTCGGATCCAGGTAAACTGTCATGTTTGGAGTTGAGGGGATCTTTCTTGCATCAACGATCTCTATGAGTCTTGGAAGTCCCAAGGTCACGTTTTGCTCTCGGACTCCTGCGAAGTGGAAGGTTCTGAGCGTCATCTGTGTACCAGGTTCGCCGATGGACTGGGCGGAGACTATTCCTGCGGCCTCGCCAGGCTCCACGAGAGCACGTTTGTAATTCTCTATAGCCTCAAGTACGGTCTCGTCAACAGCCGGTTTGGGCAGTTTCGCGTTTACCAGGCTCTGGCGCAGCTTGTTCAGTATCAAGGGCGAGAGAGTGTTGTTCGCCTTGTCAACTTCATCCTCAACGTACTCCTTGGTCGCGGCAGTTCCCTTCTTCATTGTAAGACGGATGCGTTCTATCAAACGGTCAATGTTGACAGCCTTCCCGTGATCGCTCTTCGCCGTGTCAACACCGTCTTCGCCATAACGGACCTGGATAATGTTACCTCGGGAATCTCTGACGGTTGAGTCGTATTCGACTCTGAGATGCTCCAGGGCGTTGATTAGGCGTCGTTGCATGTATCCGCTCTGCTGGGTTCTGACCGCTGTATCGACTAGTCCCTCTCTACCCCCCATCGCATGGAAGAAGAATTCGATGGGTTCAAGCCCGTCTCGGTAGGAGTTGTAGACGAAGCCTCGAGCTGCTGCTCCGGCGTCTCCAGGTTTGAAGAATGATAGTGCTCTGCCCCGATATCCTCGGAGGATTCTTTTTCCTCGGATCGATTGTTGGCCGACGCTTGCGGTCATCTGGGATATGTTGAGTGTCGAGCCTCGAGCCCCTGCCCTGCTCATGATTACGCCGCTGTTGTCCATCTGGAAGTACTGGTCCGCGAACTCGCCCGCTACATCTCGGGCTCTAGAGAGCTCGTTCATGATATAGAGCTCCAATGATTCTTCCAATGACTGTCCCGGCAACCGTTCTAGCGTCTCTTTGCGGTAGCTGTCGATGTACTCGTTGACTTTCTCTTCGGCCTTGGCGATGGCTTTAGCGATCTTTTCCTTGGTGGCTGGAGGGATCTCGAGTTCGTCAAACGCGTATGTGAAACCTCGAAGAACCATGTATCGATCGAGAAGTTTCGTAACAGCGTTGAGAAAGGTCCTCGCATCTTCCGCTCCGTAGTCTTTGACTATTCGGTGGAAGAGGCTCTCTGATTTTTCGGCGCCGATAGACGCCTTGTCGATCACGCCTTGCTCAAGGACGCCATCTTTGATCACGATGAAGGCATCATAGGGGCAGTCGTGAAGAACTCCTTTGTCGCAGTCCGCGCACTTGTAGTAGCTTGAAAGGTTGGATTTCGACACGAAATTGAAGCCCTTCGGAATGACGATACTGAAAATCTGTTTCCCAGTCCACTTCTCTTCAGGTTTTGTTACTGCCGGCTCTGGCATAGGTCCCTCGAAGCCGGCCGCCGCAAGTAGCCTCGAGACAGTTGGACGGTCAAGGAGTGTTGATTTCTGCGTTAGAAGGAACGCTGCTGTCAGGGAGTCTCGGATTGCTCCGATGATCGGCCCTCCGTACCTTGGGGAGAGGATCTGGTCCTGGACCTGCATGAGGAGGCGAGCCTCGGTGCGAGCTTCTTCCCCTTGTGGAACGTGAAGGTTCATCTCGTCACCGTCAAAGTCGGCGTTGTAGGGCGGACAGACGGTTGGGTTGAGCCTGAAGGTCTTGTAGGGGAGGACTCGGACACGGTGTGCCATGATGGACATTCTGTGGAGGCTCGGTTGCCGGTTGAAGAGCACAATGTCGCCATCTCTAAGATGTCTCTCGACGACGAAGCCGGGCTGAAGCGCTTCCGCGACCACCTTTCTATCCGTAACGAATTCGAGCCGGACCCGTCGGCCATCGGGACGAACGATGTACAGTGACCCTGGGTAGGTATCGGGGCCGTTGCTGATAAGCCGCTTCATCTCTTCGAGATTGTAATCAGTAGCCTTCTCGGGAATCGTTAGGCGGCTTGCAACGTCGAGGGGTACTCCTACTTCGTTGATGTCTAGGTTCGGGTCAGGGGAAACGACTGTTCGAGCCGAGAAGTCGACCCGTTTGCCTGATAGGTTGCCTCTGAATCTTCCTTCTTTTCCTTTCAATCGTTGAACCAGTGTCTTCAGCGCCCTTCCAGATCTGTGTCTCGCAGGGGGGAGGCCTGAGACCTCGTTGTCGAAGTAGGTGGTTACGTGGTATTGGAGTAGTTCGTGGAGTTCTTGAATGATGTTGATGGGAACTCCGGATTCAAGCGCCTCACGCAGTTTCTGGTTGATTCTGATGATGTCGACGAGCTTGTGGGTTAGATCGTCCTCGGACCTGATGCCGGACTCTAGAGTTATGGAGGGTCTGACCGAGACGGGAGGGACCGGCATGACTTGGAGGACAGCCCACTCTGGGCGCGCAGCTTTGGGATCCATTCCGAGGAGAATCAGGTCATCGTCAGGAATTCTCTCAAGTCTCTCCCGGACCGTGCTGGGAGTTAGGCGCACCGCGCCTCCTTCGGCCACTATCTCGTGGAAGGTGGTGGGTTTGCCATGTTCGATCGGGTACTGTTTCTGCCCGCAGTGGGGACACTGTTGGGCTTTCTTGGCGTCTTTGATTATCTCGTCAAGGAAGGCGTCAGGTATAGTGTTGAGTCGTTGTTTGAGATCGGCGTGGCGTACTTTGAATTTCTCGATCTTCTCTTCACTCAGCAGTATTCTGCCGCAGTTTCTGCAGGTGATTGAGAGGAGTCGATGGATGAGTTTTGCGAAGCTGACATGGATAACGGGTTCTGCCAGCTCAATGTGACCGAAGTGGCCGGGGCAGGCGGAGGCGGTGTTGCCGCATGTCTTGCATTTTTGGCGAGGTTCAAGGGTCCCGAGTCTGCCGTCCATCAGACCTGATACAATCGGGACTCCATCCTCATCGTAGGTGTCCGCTGCCTGGACCTCCACTGCTGATAGTTTTCGAAGTTCTGATGGCGATAATAGTGTGAATCGGATGCTCTGGATTACTTTGTGAGCTTCTTCCATTGTCGCGAGAGACATGGTTATGCCCTCTCCTCTAGGTTCAGTCGGGGTGCGATTCCGAGAGCCATGAGCTCTTGTACTAACAGCTTGAAAGCGTAGGATATTGCGACGGGGGATATGACGGCTTTCTCTGCGTCGATGCGGCAGATGTACTTGTTTTGCTTGATATCGTGATAAGCGAGGGTGCCGCAGGTCTCGCATACGTAGGCGATGTACTTGTCAGATTCTTCTAGCAGTCTGTCGCGAAGTAGAGCGGATGCTCCGTGTCCGATGAGGCAGTCTCTCTCCATTTCCCCAAATCGTAATCCTCCCCCTCTAGCTCTGCCCTCGGTGGGTTGACGTGTGAGCATTTGGACTTGGCCTCTGGCTCGGGCGTGCATCTTGTCGGCTACCATGTGGTGGAGTTTCTGGTAGTACACGACGCCTATGAACAGGTCGGCTGCGAGCCGTTCACCGGTAATCCCGTTGTAAAGGGGTTCCCGTCCACTCTTCTCGAAGCCCAGCTTGGTCAACATGTCGCCGATGGCCTGGGGTCCGATGTTTTCGAAGGCTGTCCCGTCCATGATTTCTCCCATTTGGGATGCTAGTTTTCCGCCGAGTGTTTCTACGAACTGGCCGATTGTCATTCTTGATGGTATCGCATGGGGATTGATGATAACGTCGGGAACGACTCCATCGACTGTGAAGGGCATGTCTTCTTGCGGTACAAGGAGTCCGATGACTCCTTTCTGTCCGTGACGAGACGCGAACTTGTCGCCTAGTTCGGGGACGCGTAGGTCTCTTACTTTTACCTTGACAAGTTTGCTTCCTTCGATAGATTCAGTTACGAAAACTTGATCGATGGTTCCCTGTTCCGAGGGTCTCATCGTAACTGAGGAGTCTCGCTTGGTAGGGCCTTTGGCTTCGAACTCGCGGTATTCTTCCATGAATCTTGGCGGACTTGTTCGTCCGACAAGAACAGTGTTGCCTGTGGCTTCTGCTTCGGGGGAAATCATTCCGTCTTCTTCGATGAGTCGGTAGTAGCGGTCCCCGCGATATCCTCTGATGCCGGCTTCTGGTATCTCAAACTTGTCCCGCAGTCCTCCGAGGTACTGTCTGCTTTCGGCTTCGTAGATTCGGTAGAAGGTTGAGCGGAAGAGGCCTCTGTCGACGGAGGATTTGTTGATGATGATCGCGTCTTCCATGTTGTAGCCTTGGAAGGAGAGGATTGCGACGACCACGTTTTGCCCGGAGGGGCGTTCGAGATAGTTGAAGACCTCCATGGGTTTCGTCTGGACGATGGGTGTCTGTGCATAGTGGAGGAGATGGGATCGGGAGTCGACCCTAGTGAAGAAGTTGGTCGAGAAAACGCCCAAGGCTTGTTTCGCCATAGCCGATTCGTAGGCGTTTCGTGGAGATTGGTTGTGTTCGGGGAATGGGATGAGGCTCGCGGCTATTCCGAGCATAACGTAGGGCGCGATTTCTAGGTGAGTGTGGTCCTTTCTGAGGTCGTGTTCGTACATGGCGATTAGGGCGTTTTCTTCCTCGTCTGCGTCTAGCATCTCTACGACTCCTGATCTGACCAGGTCTTGCCAGGCGATTCGTCCCTGTTCGAGTTGGATAAGATGGTCCTCGGTTAGTCGTGGTCGGCTGCTGTCAACCACGATCAGTGGACGCCGGACTCTTCCAGCGTCACAGTTCACATGTAAATCGGCTCTTCCTCCCCTCGCCTCTGGAGGATGGAATGAGAAATTAACCTCCGAGCTCAGCTTTCCTTCACGCCTGAGTTCTCGCAGCTCTCCGGCGAGTGCGGCGGGATCTTTGGAGTATCCCGCTAGTATCCCGTCTACTATGACTTTGCCGCCTGTCGATCTGAGTTTCTTGTCGGAGTCTTCAATCGGGATTACACCCGACCTCCGCAGCTTGTCGACCATTTCTCTGGGATCGATTCCGACTGATATGCTGCTGGAGAGTGCGAGGTTCTTGACGAGTCCGCAGTTCGATCCTTCTGGTGTCTCATCGGGGCAAAGCCTTCCATAATGCGTTGGGTGAAGGTCTCTAGCTTCGAGGTTCGGCTGGCTACGACTGAGGGGAGACTGCAGCCTTCTCAGATGGCTGAGAGTGCTGACGAAATTTGTCCGGTCTAGTAATTGTGTTACGCCGATTCTTCCCCTAACCCAGTTTCCGGTGGCAATTGCATGCTGAACCCTCTCGGTGATTATTCCAGGCCTAATCGCATTGGCGATCGAAAATTCTATGTGTCGTCTGATGGTTATTCTCTCAAGCTGATACTTGAGATCCCGAGTGAGGTTTCGGAAGGATATTCGGAACAGTTCAGCTAAGAGGGAACCGGCCAGTTTCAGTCGTTTGTTCGCATAATGATCCTTGTCGTCAGAAGTCCGTCGTCCGAGCTTGACTTCTATTATTCGAGCAGCAATCTCCGTCAGGAAGAGCCCTTTCTCCCTTCGTTCCGCGGGGAGCCTGCCGAGGTGTGGCAGAAAGTTTCGATCCAGTACAGACTCGGCTTTCTTCAGTCGGTACTCGTCCACCTGTCCGGGAGCAAGACGGTTGCCGAGATACAGGAGGGCATCGTGACTGTTATTGGCCTCTAGAGATTTCTCGTACGAGGCTTCAAGTTCGTCTTGTATGTCGGGGTCAGTGCTCACGAGTTCTGCGATCTTGGCGTCTTCCTCGAATCCGAGTGCGCGCATGAGGATCATAAGGGGTATGTCGCTGGGGATTCCCGGCATTGTCACGTAGATTCCCGCGTCGCTCTTCAGAGCTACCTCAATACGTGCCCGAAAACCAACGGTGGTGGAGAATATTTTGGCCTTATAGGTTGGATTGACGCCAGTGTGCTCGACATCTACGAGAATCCGGTTCGCGGCGAGATCCTCCAAAGCGACTATAACTCGCTCGGATCCGTTTACAATGAAGTATCCACCAGGATCAAGTGGGTCTTCTCCGACGCCCACAAGATCGTCAGGTGACAGTTTGGAGAGCAGACAGATTCGGGATTTGAGCATGACTGGTAGATCACCGATGTAGACCATTTCCGGTTGACCTTCTCGCTCGCCGATCACAGGAATCATTTCCATGTGGAGTGGCGCTGCGTAAGTCAGATTTCGAATTCTGGCCTCAGCAGGATAGATTGACCTCTCAGTGCCATCTACCTCGATCACTCGGGGCGTTCCAATCTCTATCTTACCTAGTTTGATCCTTAACGGATAATCTCCGATTTCGATGGGCAATTCTCCGACTTCGTCTACGATTGCTTGAAGTCCTCTCTCAACGAAGTCGTTGTACGAGTCGATGTGTTGACGAACGAGCCCGCTGTCCTTGATGAACTCCTTAGACAGGTTCCAAAGTTGTTGGGTTGTTACGGCCATTTCAATTTTCTCCGATAAATATATTCAAAAATCTTCCACGACATATCTGTAAAAGTCGGACTCGCCTGCGGTTGCGCTCTTCCGGATGACCTTGATTATGTCCCCCGGCTTGGCACCAATGGTCCTCGCCGCTGGGTCGCTAGATTTTATGTATGGAAGCTGGAAGGGCTTAATGTGATAGCGGCCTAGGATTTCTCTTGCTTCTTCAGACTTGAGGAGGACGTGTTTGGGAACAAGTTCGTGCTTGAATACGTCGTAAGAGAGTTCCTTCTCCTTGTCTTGCTTCTTTACCAATTATTAGTAGCTACCTCGGGAGCGGGGGACGGCTTAGAGTCCGACCTACCACAGGTGAAAAATACACCCGGCGGAAACCCGTTAATAAACCTAGTTTCTGACGAGAGACCGACGATAAAGCCCTTGCTAGCAAAAGACGAACTTCACACGAATCGCAAACCAACGAATCGACTGAACGATCTCACTGGCAAGGATTGGATCAAGTTTACAAAATCATGGTTCAAGCATAGCCCACCGCGCCGGGACAGAACCAAGCTAGTCCATCCCGCCGGTTTTCCCGAGACTCTTGTTCGAGAGTTTGTGGAATTCTTCACCAAACCCAGCATGTGGGTCCTCGACCCTTTCATGGGAACCGGGAGTACACTTCTCGCAGCAAGAGCAGCAAGGCGAAACGCGGTTGGAATTGAGATCAATCCACGCTACGCTTCAATGGCCATGTCGAGGCTCGAAGATGCTCCCCCCTCTAATGAAACCCGGCAACTGGTACTCCAGGGGAACTCCCGAAATTTGCGAGAGGTGTTGGATGAGAACGAGTTTCAGCAGTTCGATTTTTGTATCACATCACCTCCGTACTGGAATCAGCTGAAACGTGCTAGCCTCCGGCAAAGAGAACGCAAGCAGAAGGGGCTAGACACTAACTATAGTGACGATCCGGAGGACATTGGAAACATTAGTAATTACGAGGAGTTCCTAGATGCTCAAAAGCGAATCTTCGACGAGGTATATGAGATCATGAAGGTAGGTGGATACTTGGTGGTTGTGACAAACAACGTTTTCTCAGAGGGTCGACTTTACCCACTCGCGTTTGAAACATTGACAACCTTGGCCAAGACATGGGTCCCGAAGGACGAAAGGATCTGGTTGCACGATGACAAGCGGTTACTTCCACTTGGAATATACAACGCCTGGGTCGGGAACCGCTCGCACCAGTATTGCTTGATATTTCGAAAGCAATAGTCCAGAGGGGTTTAATGATTACTTGCTACCAGATTCCGGCAGCTGCCTCCATCTCCGCGTCATAGGTTTCTCCACTCTTACCCGTGTCAATGTAACGATTTTTCTCTTTCCAATTGGTTATTGTTCGCAAGAAAATAGTGAGATATCTGGACATTCCAAGAAAGAGTGAAGCAGAAAAAAATGACGTTCGCTTATTCCAGTAAGCGTTCTGACGAACTCGGACAGGTCTTGGTTCAGAGCGTTCTATCGAGTCTGATTGAATCATTCTTCCGCTACAGAAAGATGATTTTCCGTGAATAATTGCTCATCCAACTGATACTACTGACGGGGTAAGTAGTTCACTGTGCTCACAGTAGTCTTTTCCATAAGCATCAATCGATTGAAGTACGCTCCAACAGGAATTGCGGGAGCTATTTTCGGGGGCTACGCTCGCCGGACGTTATGTATAGAACTGACTCACTTACATAAGTGGCGTGATCGGCTATCCTCTCCAAGTATCTCAGGATAAGGGTCCCTGATACCGTACATTTTAGATCAGTGCCGGTACCGTGAGCCGCCCTCTTGACGAAGCTGAGGTAGATATTATCAACAATATCATCCATTTTCCGGACCCGGTTCGCGAGTTCTACGTCTCTCTCGTTGAACGCTTTGATACTCATGTGTATCATAGTTTTTGTATGCTCTCCTGCTTCTTGAATTGAGGACTTGTCACAACTAGATAGGTCTCCGAAGATTCCGAAAACATCAGAAATATCGTGAGCATATCTTCCGAATCGAGAAAACCCGTACGCTATTTCCATGCAAGACTTGATGAACCGAAGGTCAGTGGCGACAGGTTGATACCTCGCCAACAGCTCGACGGCGAGTTCGCTCACCTCATCTTGAAGCATGCGCAACTCCTCGGACCAACCGTAAATTCGATCCCGCATGTCTTTCCCTTGAACGTAGGCATCAATAGCCGTCGAGACGGTGCTGTCTGAGAGTTTGCCCATGTCGATAATCATGGCCTCAGAGATCGATGCCCCTCTTCCACAGCGACTTGTCGACGACTTGGGTAAGGTAAGTGACTTGACCAGCTCGGTCTTAGAGGATGCCTTGAAGTCGTTGACGAAAGTGGACGGAACTGTCGCGAACGCTTCAATCAAATCCGCTCAGAGAATTGAGAAAGACGCAGAGAGTGTGATGGACAAGCTTTTTGATTTTCGTCTCAACCAAAAGACCGTCGTCGCCGTAAGGTTGGCCCTCGAGAGTTTGAAACGCATCTCCGAGTACGGCGAAGATGTTGCAGAGATGACCATAAACCTGACGGCTAGAAGAAGAGAACTTTACTGACTTGTCGCTTGATGATCGTTTTTCCTGAACAGTTATTTAGACGAGCATTTTGTCCCAGCTTGGTAGGCCGGGGTCGCCTAGCCTGGTAGGGCGTCGGATTGCTAAGCCACATTGCTGGTTGCAAAGATCCGATGGGCCTTAGGCCCTCGTGGGTTCAAATCCCACCCCCGGCGCCACAACCATTAACGACCCGAACTCACGAAAGAGATCGAATCCCTCATCCACTCAAATGGCCAAGTGAGGGATAAGAGCTGGCCAACTCATCGTCGGCATCCTGCAAAGTCACGATTGACGGGAGATCTCAGTCCGGGAGATGCTCGTGGCTGTCCGGAGCCGGAGAATTCGATCGAGACAAGAATCGTCAGATTGAGAAGTCTTACGGCGAAGGCGATCCCTACGGGCCTAGTTCAAGTCTCACCTTGAATATCCGCCTGAAAAATGCTCGGGGAATCTATGAGCATAAGCTGTCCTAAATGCGGACTTGAGGTATCTAGTGCACCAGCGCGCGAGTGGAGATTTCAACAATACCGCGTCTCAAAGTTCCTATGTACCCGAGGAGACAGGTTCAACCTCGACTCCGGAGAGAGCAAGACCTTTACTATTCCCAGAGCGCCGTCCGGCAGGAATGAGTGCGGAGCCTGTAGAACTAACAACCCACGTGAGGCCATTTTCTAGCGATTTCCATCCCTCGAGTCCCGCTATCATCCTTGACCCGAGCGCTGTGAGGGGTCTCAGGTTGAACTCCACGAAGCCTAAAGCAGATTTTGAGTACTGTCCCATATAGCTAAGGACGTATCGAAATATTCAACAACCTGAACCACTTCAAAGAAAGACGATTTTGCGAGTCAACATCGCTTTCATGATCCTTGTAATGCCATATCTAGCTGTTAGAAGAGTGTTCAGAGTACTTTTTGGCAGATTGAAGAATTATGAGATTTTTCTAACTGCAGGCCTCGCCTCAACAACCGACTATCTTGAAAAATTCAAGATCCCAGAACTCGTAAGAACATGGATAGATGTCAGAACCAGATTCGGCTTCGAGAAAGAAGTCGTGAAGACAGCGTTGGCGATCAAGGGAAACTTGTTTCTAGATGTGGGATCTGACGACGGCTACTATTCTGTGCTTCTATCAAGAAACTTTGATGCGATTATGGCCTTCGAACCCAATCCAGCATCCTTCCGGAGACTCAACCTCACGATTGCAGCGGGAAAGCTGCGAAATGTAACCCCGCTGGACGAATCTGTCTCGGACCACGATGGGACGGCAATCCTCTATGTCAAGACTGTAAGGGGTCGACATTCACTAGAATTCAGCGAACCGGTTTTCGCTCATGACCTAGGCGGAACAGAAGTTCGCACGGTCACGAGCCTGCCTGTTCGAACCATCAAACTCGACTCCTTAGTAGAGCAGAGTGTAGACCTCGTGAAAGTAGATGTCGAAGGAGCCGAGTGGAGAGTGATCCAGGGCGCCGAAACAAGCATTGAAACTGGAAGAATCTTGAGATGGATCATCGAAGTGCACGATAAAGGAGCCAAAAGGGAGTTCGAGAATTACCTACAAGAGAAGAACTATGACACCCGATGGCTCAGCGACAGACACCTGTTCGCCAGCCTTAAGCCCCGATAGGAGAACTCAAATTTCCGAGCGCTTCCAACCGCGAATTTTCGGCCCCGTTATCCGTCAGAGTGTCCCGTAGGTTCGTCGATTCCATAGGTTGATCCGAAAAGTTATTTCTTGGAGAGAAATCTTTGACCTCTCCTGAATCTGTACACCAGTCGGATCGGTCGACAGGAGTGACTGAAGTTACATGTCTCGCTCTTTCGGAATTCTATGAAAAACATATGACAGGAGGACGAACGGACGAACTCTGAATACGGAGTGAACAAGGGTCTTCCAGAATGGATATCGAAGTTCTGCCCGGAACTTTCCATCCGAAACCTGCCGCATGACTGAGTGTTTCAAATCAAAACGCTGCAAGTGATAAACGGTAAAGGGGGCAATCACTGTACGCTTACTCTTTTGTAGGAGGACTGTATCAACAAACTCGCCAGCAGGGTAACCTCCAATACGCCGAAGAAAATCAGAAGAAAGAAACATAGCGCATCCTCTTACGCGAGGCGACAGTTTCAACCAGTAGGTCATCTTTTCCCAGAGCCTGAAGGTTCTGGAGGAAGAGATTACGTTGAATCCAACAATGTCGGCGACCCCGAATTGCTCGGCAATATTGTCAACGGAAAAATCGCACACAGTGTCGCTATCAAGGATGAGAAAGTGGCTAAACTCGTTAAGGACGGGATTGACAATGTTGGACACGAATCCACCGTAGGTCTCAGGTGGTTGAAACCTAACAACTACTGTCTTCACTCTTACTACCATCCGCGAACAACTTCTCGCACTTTTAACAGTCCGAGCTTCAGCCCACTCTGTGCTCCTCCTCTATACGAAGCCGGACCTGTGTGGTTATGTATAATGGGAATATCTATCACGCCATGGGGCTCCCTTGGAATGATCATTTCGTGGACTCTCCCGATAAACCTAACTCGATTAGAACAGAGCCTTCCGTTGTAGTTTGGATTGAAGACTGGAACGTATTTGTTGTTCACCAGCTCTATTCGCCTAACCCAATAGTAAGGGAACTGGGGCTTTAATCTACCGATATAGTCCAGCAACATCTTTGGAGCCTCTTCATCGCTGTCGACAAACAGGAGGTACTCGTCATCCAGCAAATCTTTGACGAAAGAATTACGAGCATCAGCGAAGTCAGTAATATGCCCGGGATAATCTCGGCCCAGATCAATAACCCTAAACTTCAATCCTATTCTCCATACTCAATTTGTTCCCGCATCGAGAACCGGACGGCCAATCCGATAGAACTGGAGGATTGACGTCTAAATGACTTTGCTTAAACTCGGCCAAGACTCTAGTGGAAACCTACCTCGGCTAAATAGATACGGGAGGCAACGTTCTTCCTGTTACGAAGGAGCTGTCGAAATCCTTCGTTCAAAGCCACCCTCGTAATCCGAGCGCACAGCGCCGAGTAAGCTAGCAAATCCAGCGGTTTCTTGAGCCAACAGATATTCGAACAGAGAACAAGCCAAGAATCAGGTTCAAAAACACAATTCTCGTCGCCGTTCAATCATTAGTCCGCTTGAAAGACTATTAGAAACCGATCCGAACGTTGTATACGTGGCGTAGGCGTGAGCTGGGAAATCATCGGTGCAATAATAACCCTGACTGGCCTCCGCCTGGTATGGATAGTCAAGCGTCCAGTTCACAAAGATATATCATTCTATATTCTGCCAGGTCTTTCCAACCTCCGAAAGATGATTCGATATGATCCTGGGTTTTCCTACGTTCCTTATGGTCTGATCTGGTATGCCATCAACGTGCCAATAGTGCGCCTGGGACGTTATAATGGTCGTTTCTGGATGGCAGCGATGGCCTTGATCGATAGCCTTTTTCTGGGGTACAGTTTTCAATTGGGTCTAACCGTCTTCTTCGTCTACGTCGTGATAGGAACTTTCCAGTTGCTTCGAGCACCTTGGAATACGACCATTAACTGGCTGATCATGCTTGCACCGATTAGCTGGATATTCTTGCTTGTGGCTCCCATTGCAAAGTTTCCTGTAGGCCTTCCAATCCAGGTTTGGAGTTACACTGGAAGGGCAGTTGGACACCAGCACAACTACATCTATTTTGGACTGCTAGGAACACTTTGGCTGATCGTCTGCAACCACCTATACCTGCTTCCCGAAATTGAGAGCTCGATTGTCATTGGTCTAGGAGTCGTCTGGTGTTTCATCTTTGTCTATGCATACCTTGAGAGGAAAGCTGGAAGGAGAGAATCAATGGCCAAACCATCTGCGGGTTCTGTTAACTCTTCGTGGGATGAGTTAGCTTCGGGGCATCGACTCCGGGGATTACCGTAGGCGTCGGGTTCCAGTACTGCCAGACAGACTTGAAAGCCAACACGATAAAACGACAACTGCCAAGATCCTAGGTATAAGTCAGAGAGGCATCCGACAATAAGTTGACTGAGGCATCGGGATAATGGATAAAAGGACGCCCCGCCCCAAACCAGTCTTTCCCACAGTGAGAGGAAAATGAAGTATCCTAAAGAGATCAACACCTACTGCCCGAAGTGCAAACACCACACAGCACATGCCGTTGCAGTCTACAAGGCGGGCAAGCAGCGGACTCTATCATGGGGAGCCAGACGACAAGAAAGACGAAAACATGGCTACGGCGGTCAGAAATTTCCTGAACTGAAACGCACCGCCAAGACGACTAAGAAAGCGCTTGTCAAACTGAAATGCCGAACCTGCAACTATACAATTGAGAGGCTGGGTATCAGGCTGAGAAAACTGGAGGTCGGAGCCTAACAATGAGGTGGGAGCTAATACCAAAACCTCGAAGCATATTCTTACGCGTCAAATGTCCCAAATGCGCTAACGAACAGGTAATTTTTGAGCGAACTAGCAACTATGTGAAATGCACAGTTTGCGACGAGCTTCTAGCTCAACCAAAAGGTGGAAAGGCAGAGATTAGAGGAGAAATATTACAGCCCCTCGCTTAGAGGGAACTAGGGGAGGAATTGAGTTGAGTGTCCAGGCTTCACAACCACTAATGCCCGAAGTTGGGGATCTGGTCGTTGCAACCGTAACCAGAGTCGAAGACTACGGTGCATACGTGAAGCTCGACGAGTTTAGCGGGATCGAAGGTCTTGTTCATATTTCGGAAATCTCAACCACGTGGGTTCGAAACATTAGGGAACACGCGCGACAAGGCCAGAAGCTAGTTCTGAAAGTCTTACGGGTAAGCTCACAACGGAACCAGATAGATCTTTCCCTCAGAAGAGTCACAGGCAGAGAAAAGTCCGAGAAGATGCTGGAATGGAAGAAGGAGCGAAAGGCCGAAGCGATCCTGAAGAGTGCCGCTGACAAACTGAAAAAGTCAGCAGATGATGCTGAAGACATTAGAAAGATTCTCCTAGACAAATTCGGAGGACTCTACTCTCCCCTCGAAGAGGCCCTGGACGAGGGCCCCGAGGTCCTTGTAAAGGGTGGATTATCATCGGAATGGGCCTCGGCAATAGCCGAAGTTACTAAGACGAAGATCCGACTTGAAAGATCGAAGGTCCGAGGAACCGTCTCGATAACCTGCCACAAACCTGGCGGAGTCGAGATGATCAAGCAAGCCCTGACCAGCGCGAAAAAGATTCGTAAACCCCGCGGAAGCGAAGTGAAAATCTACTCGATAGGATCACCCAAGTACAGAATAGAAGTCCAAGCTTCCAGCTTCGAAGCAGCCGAGAAAACCCTAAGCCTGGCAGTGGAAGAGGCCCTGGGGGCCATCAAGAAGGCTGGCGGCGAAGGAAGGAAGCTTGGATGAAATGGCTGATGAGACGATGCCCAAACTGCTCGAGATACACCCTGAAAGAAATCTGTCCAGTTTGTGGATCCCCGACTAGAAATCCCCACCCTCCAAAGTTCTCGCCGGACGATAAGTACGCCCGGCAGAGAATGGAAGGATCTAGCGCGATTTCAGAAGAAGCCTAGAGAACGTTATCACATGAAGGTCAGAGGCTGAGGCATAGTAACTGCGATGTCCAAGAGCTGAGCGGGATCGCCCTGCCACCTCGCCCGGACCAGAATATACGAATGGCCCACAGGAAGTCCAGTCCAGTTGTAGACGAAATTACCTGCAGTAGCATTGACTCTCGCTATGAAATTCCAACTACTTCCCGTACCGGTTGAATATTCCAGGATGACCGGGATCCTGTCAGTCGTTGTGTCAACGGGTTTTCCTGTCGAGCTCGTCAGGGTCCCGGTAATGGTAGTGTTTCCGCCCGTACGCTTGACAATCGCCGGGGTAAGCTGGGCCGTCATAGACGGCTGGTTAGGGTACTTTAGTGAGTAAACAAGAACGTACGATGAGGAAGAGACAAAGTCCTGAACGAAAAAGTTGGGAGACGCAGGTCCCGTATCGTTGGCATCTGTCGGCTTTCCTCCCGGGTAACCATTTCGCATCAGGAGTCCAAGAACTGTATTACTGGTTGGGATCTGAACCACGTTAGGACGTGTCCCCACTTGACTGGTTATCCTCTCGTCTGTGGTCTTGTTATCTATCGTCACGATACGATGGTATTCTGACACGCCTGTCGAGGAGTCCGTGATGATCTGCCTAAAACTCACGCTAGCAACCCCCATGGGGGTATTGATCGATGTGTTGTTGCCTATCCGGACCATCCAGTACCATTTACTATCATCACCGTATCCGCAAAAGGGCGGTCCACCTGAGCCGCAGAGCCCACGGTTGTTATAACTGACAAAGATGGCCACGTGAGTAATTCTCTCCTGTCGCATCAGTTGAACAGCGAGGGACTCGTTCAGCATGAAACCAGTCGCGATGTCCTTGATCGCAGTTGTGTTCCCTGTCCCGTTATCTGAAAGGGTGGACAGGCCAGTGTTCACGGTGATCCAGTAACCATAGTCCCACCAGGTGAAGACAACACTTGAGTGCGGTAGATTGTTGTTCATCCAAGAGAGAGCCTCAAGCCAGTCAGGCACGGACGCGCGGACCGGAAGGCTGGCGGACGCGATTGTCGTTGGCGTGTAGGCAGACTGAACAGCGTTGATGAAGGTTGGAACTACGAGGACTAGAATGATGAGAAGGATACCCAGACTGAACTCCCGGCTTACCCTACTGGTGAAGCGTAGTTTCCGTCGGGGAAAGATAACCGCCTGCTGAATAATATCCATCGCGGGCTTACCCAGTTCAACCACTGTTATCGCTGCGAGAGTCGACATCACCGGTGCCAGAATCAGGGTTAGCCGGACAAGGCTGGCTGCGAAGTAGAACCCTGTTACCCCGAATATTATCAAGAGAACGTCGCCCTCGCGAAGCCGTTGAAAGGCAAAGAAGAACCCGAAGACACCCAGAATTATGAGGCTGCCTAGTTCGAGGTAAAGGCTCGCCCATGTGGAAGGCCTGTTCTCAGCAACTGATGCAACAAGCGGAATACTGTTCCGCACGAAAGGGTTCACCGTTGCGAGGAACTTGCCCTGAAGCAAGGCACCCGAGACTACCTTCGTACTTACCAGCCCAAAGATTATCACGGCTGCAGACGCGATTGCAAGACCTAAGACGCCCAGTCTTCCACGGCTGGAAGGGGCAAGCCTTGCAAGCTCCATCACAACGAGGAGACCCATAACTCCGAGCAACGCGATGGTCGTACTCTCGGTCAGAAACGTGTGTCCGAGAAGCGGGATTTCCGTCCCGATGTACAACATGAAGCCAATGGTTATGCCGTAGGATAGGAAAAGTCGCGGGGTGTATCGTTTCAGAACCACCAAGGCCAAGGCGAACAATCCAAGCACCTCGGCGGCATAACGGAAACTTCCCCATGAGAACGACATGTAGATGAGGCTGATGCTCGACATCATACTGTAAATTATCGTGCTCTTCAAACTCCTCCCGGGATTCACTGCTCGAATGAAGAATAGGAATGTCAGGATCATCGTAGGGACACCAACACCCTCATTCCGGAAGAAACCTAGCTCCGTTCGACTGATGAGACTCGAGCTGAATGCGGTGAACAAAGCGGCGAACAGCCCTGCGCTCTTTCCCCACAGATCCTTCGCGAAAAAGTACGTGACTAAGACAGCGAAGGCCCCGAGCAAGATGGGGCTATAGACGGCTGCGTCGTATAGGTTGATGTTGACACCAATAGATTGGAAGAACTGGTAGATCAAGGTCCCGGTGAAACTTGTGCCCGGATAACTCGTGGAGACCGGAGCGCGTCCGAACGGGAACCATTCGCTAGTATTCACATACGTATACCACGACTGCCAGCCATTGGCTGTAACCTGCCGCATGTCGTTGAAGTTGAAATAAGGATCGAACTCTGAAATGTAAGCTCCCCAGCGGAGAGGAAGCAGTCGGACGAGTGACGCCAATATGAGGGTGAGCGAGAGAATTGAATAGTGAAGAAATGTTGCCCGAGAGATCAGACCCAGATTCTTCCTGATTGCCCTAAATCGAGAGGAAATACTCTCTCGTGTTAGGCCTGCTCGAATCTCACCGAGAAAGCCTTCAGGTTCAACCTCCACTTTTAGCTAGCACTCTCTTTCTACAAGTCTTCAGTAGTTACGAGGGGATGGCTTCCCGTTCCTGCCGTTAATATTCTTGTGGTTGAGCGCTCTGCTAACTTATTGTCGGATGCCTCTCTGACTTATACCTAGGATCTTGGCAGTTGTCGTTTTATCGTGTTGGCTTTCAAGTCTGTCTGGCAGTACTGGAACCCGACGCCTACGGTAATCCCCGGAGTCGATGCCCCGAAGCTAACTCAACCAACGAAGAGTTAACAAAACCTCTTATCTCGACCGCGGTGCCTTGCCGTATTAGGCTCTCAGCATTCTCGTATGGAAGGACGGCGATGTCTTCTTTCAGGAATGGTCCGTGAGTCTTAAGGTCTACGCCTATGATAGAGGGCATGTCTTTGACGAATCGTAGTAGGAGTTTGTCTTTCTTTTTCTCTGGAAAGTTCGAGGGCTCTATTCCTTGAACCGTGTCTTCCTTGAACTTTCGGTAATGGCGAGCAAGACTAGAGAGTTCTTCCTGAGCCCACTTCTCCGAGGTGTGCGCCGTCACATGGGCGTTGGTCTGGGAGGTTCGCCAGATTTTCGAGAGTCTTCGGTCGATGAGCTCGACAACTAGTCGTTCTATCCTTTTTGTTTCTTCGTCTAGAAGGACGGCTTTGAGGGATCGTTGATCTAGGTTCCTCTGGGTTTCCTTCAATCTTCGGACGTACGCTGCTAGGTCTCGAAAGAACTCGGGCCTGAGTTCCTGGAGTTCAGGGCTGTGGAACTCGCGTCGCCATGCTTCGATTGTTTCATCATAGATAGTAGCCACTGCACTGCACCTACCTGGGGGACGAGACCAGGCCCCCTTGACCGAGCTAATAATATCTTGATAGTGGCCTAGGCGACGGGCTCTGCTCGGTGCTTGCAGAGAAGGAGCATGGCAGCGGTCGACGGCAACACTACAGTCTCGTCGTGATACGGTCCGAAGCGTTCTTCGCCGAGTCTAAAGCCTGGGGACTCCTTGACCTTGACCTTGATTTCACCTTGGAATGCCAGGGGTTCTTTGAATGGGTCGAACTCGTCGAGTCTTTCTTCGGGAACCTTCATCGCTAGGAGTCCAGTGTGGCCGTTGAGGGTTCCCGGCATTCTGATGAGTCTGTGAATATCTGTTGTTACTACGGTGTCTATCTTCGCCGATTTTTTCTCGACGGCTTTTTTCACCAGGGTTTTCCAAGTGGAGATTCCAACACCCTTCACTGAGCTCCAGAATGGTTTCCGGAGAAGATCTTCCCTGTCCCATGACCTCAAGGCGTTGACTTGAGTCGAGCTAAGGCCTATTTGGTCCATCTCGCTTCCGAGAATATCGTAGATTCCAGCAACTATTCGTCCTCTCCAACCCGGTTGACCTATGAGTGGGCCTTCTGCCAGCTTTGTCCCTCCAACACTAGTCTCCTCCAGTTCGTGGAGTTGCGGTTCTAATCCTTGAGCGAGAAGATAGTCGGCGATTTCCCTGCGTTCTTCTTCCCCAAGCTGCGAGGTCTGTTTGGAATATACGTGGACATGGTATCCTCGGTGTCCTGAGAAGAATAGTCGGGTGGCTTCATGGTCTACTCCAATATCCGTGTAGAGCATCTCGAGGAGCTTTGCAGTTTCCTCTTTTGCTTCTTGGAGGCATCTGTCGCATAGCCAGGTTTGTTCCTCCATACGGTCATTCTTGCACTTTGGACAGAGCTTTGGGACTCCTCCATTTCCAGTCGTGCCGCAGGCTTTGCATTTCCAATTGTCATGGTCCGGTTTGCATGGTGTGTTGAGATGGTCTGCGTCGATGTCGAAGACCAGATCGGCACCTGTCCATCCCTTCTCTTCCATTGGTGCTGTAGGCTCTCGATAGTATGCTGTGGAGAAGTAGACGTGTGATGGGACCAAGTCTCTAACTGCCGTCAGGAGTGAAACGGGGTCTTTGAAGGATCGATGTCTGACCATGAACTTTCCATTGAAGAGGAGGAAGCCGTATTCTCTTTCTGACGGGTTCGGAGGAGGGTCTAGCTGTCTCTTCGGGTCGAGGTAGTATTGTTGGAATTTCTGTCTGATGACTTGTTCAGCCGGGTTCACGTTTCGGCCCCTTTTCCTGTCAGGATTCTAGCTTTTCTCTTGTAGTAGCTTAGAGGGTTTCGGATTGTGCTGCAAATATCGTCCGGCTTGTAGCAGACTCCATGTGTTTTGAGTGTGGTGCACATTGGGCAAGTGTACTTTGTCCTCCCGCCTCGCTTGCCGGCTATATGCTCGACTTGGTAGCGGGTCATTCTCTCGGAAAAGTCGCTGGCAGGCTTGAATGCCTTCACGATATCTTCCTCTCCTGCTCCGATGTTGACGAGGAAGGATGCGAGGGTGAATCGGCCCATGTGTTGTACATTCTTTCCCTCTGCAAGATTGTCGATGAGGTGTCTGACGCAGGGAGGCATTGATTCTGGCGAGGGTACTTTGGGGAGCTCATAGTGGGATGGAACGCCTAGCCATTTGGTGATGAGTCCTCTTGTCCGTTCGACCTTAGGCTGTAAGAGCTTGGGTATCTCACCGGGAGGCCTACTGCTCCTCTCTACAATCTTCGTTCTGACCTCTTCCTCGAGGAGACGAGCAAGTTCTTCTCTGGTCGCATAGACGAAACCGTGGTCTAGAATCCGGTTGGGGAGCTTCCATTTTGGCTCTTTGAGATGAACAGAGTTCCTTAGGTAGTCGGCCAGTGCGATCGCGAAGTCGTAGAATCTCTTTCCGAGCTGCGCATCGATCTTGTTTAGCTTCCAGCCGAAGGTCGTTCGGGCGATATAATCGAGCTTCTCTGGGCTCTCCTGTCGGAGAAGCTCGTAAGCTCTCTTAGATTCGGCCAGCGCGAACCTTCTCTGCGCTCTCTCCTCGCCGGTAAGGCTTAGGATCAGATTTGAGACTGGGAATGAGAGTATCTCAGCATTCTCGTTGCTGAACTCGTTCGACACTCTTCCCTTTGAGAGGGCTTCCTCCAGTCGTTTTTCCGCTCTCTCTAGGACAGGACTGAAATCTGGGGACGCGATGTCGTCGATGGAGATTCCTAGTTCTTTGATGTAGTCAGAGGCTTCGTTGAGGAAGGGGTATTTGGCTAGGTCAGCCCTTGTTAACATTAGATTCGGCTCTGACAACCTTGCGGGTGATGGGATCGCATATTAACTGTCGGGTGCTCCTGTCCTATTCTCGTTCTTCTACCGATTATCAATCGGAGCTCAGATTCTAGTGAGGAACCCCGCGATTGCTATCAATCAAGTCGGTAAGACAGAAGCCTTAGGCTTCTGAAAATCTCCTAAGGCTCTTGGATGAGTTCAGACGCAATGTAAACGTCTGCATCGCTTATCGGGATAGAAGACAAGCACGGCCACCGGGATTCTTCGCAATTATCGGAAGGCTAGGAAGAAGAACCCTCGGACGAGGGTTCCATACGCTAGAAAGCTGATGCTGAAAACATGCTACGGGTTCAAGATAGAGAACAATCTTCTCAGACTGCCGGTCAAGCCGCGAGAGTACGTCTATGTCAAGCTCAACGGTCATACGCTTCAAGTTATCTCGGGCCTCAATGTTCGCTCGATCACTCTGACTCCAGGCTCGGTCAGCATCAGTTACTCGAAAGAGATAGTCGAGATAGAACCGGAAGGATACCCAGGCGTAGACCGGAACTTAGATAATGTGACAATCGCATCAACCGACGGGACAGATCGAAGATTCGATCTCTCAAAGGCGAACAGGATCAAGGCCGATTATCGCTTTGTCAAGAGCCGGTTCAAGAGAAACGATGCCCGAATAAGAGGACGAGTCTTCTCCAAGTATGGAGAGAAGCAGCAGGACCGTGTACAACCACTACTCCACAACGTCTCCAAGAGAATAGTTGATGAGGCAAAATCAAAACGGTAAGGGATTGTCCTCGAGAGGCTAACTGGGCTTAGAAGACTCTATCGTAAAAGCAATGGACAGTCTAGAAGCTATCGAGCGAGGATGAACAGCTGGGGCTATGGAGAGCTGCAACGACAGATAGAGTACAAGGCGCGATGGGAAGGAGTGAAGGTAATCTATGCTCCTGCTAGGAACACTTCTAAGCGGTGCTCAATGTGCGGGTACAAGACCCTAGAGAGCACCCAACGACAACTATGGTGTCCAACATGTGGAACGTTCCTATACAGATTAGAACGCGGGTAGAAACATAGCTGCGGGAGGGCTGAGGTTCAGCCCCAACGGGCCTCCAGGTGAAGCAATGGTAGAAGAACGGGAACCGGAGAAAGCGATCCTAATCCTCAAAGTCGATGGAGGTCAGTTGAGTCTTCAACGACGACCCACCACTAGAACAAATTCAACCGACGAAAAGTCAACAGAACCTTATTCAGCCTCTATTCTTGGGGCGAGATAATAAAGAAGCCTTCCTTGCTGGGGCATTTCGAACTCGACTTTGATTGGCATGTTGGTGGAGAACTCGAGAGAGGTGACTTCCGAGGCTCCTGAGCCGGCCCGGATTATCTCTCCTAGATAGTTTAGGTTGTATGTAGCTTTCGCCGGTTCTTTCACATCGAGTTCGAGGATGGCATCGGATCCCTTGTCCAATTCTATCAGAGCGCTGGTCAGTTCGCCTGCCGCCCTGACGACGAATTTTTCCTGGCTTACTTCTAGCTTGACATTGTCGCTGATTGATTGTGCGTCATCGATAATGTCTCGCAAGCTTGCTGCGGTAATCTTGACTCTTGCGTTGAACGGGACCTTCGGCGTTGGAACTTCTTCGGTGGAGGGTTCGAGGGTCGGTGTTATGAATTTCCTGACAATGTTGCCTTTTAGTGTGATGTTGAGCTTCTTGTTCGCATCATCATAGACAACCTCGATGGATTCGTCACTCTTCGTCCTTTTCAACAGTTTGAGGAGGTTTGAGACGCTTAGACGAAGCTTCGTTGGAGCTGTGCACTCGTAAGTGTCGAAGGCTGTCTTGGGCCACTCGAAGTCGACCATGGCTATGTGCGAGGGATCCATAGATCGCAGCTTGATCCCGTCGGGCGAGGCGTTGAAGTCGGCTTCTTCGATGAGGCTTGAGATTGCTCCTATGAGGTTGCGGAATAGCCGAGCATCGTTCATTGTGGCTTTGAACATGGGGTTTGCGGGCTTTTCCTTCTTGGCCGATGTTTCCGCTATTGAACTTTCCAGCAATTCTAGCTATTCTCCCGCCATGTTGCTCCGCAATTGGTACATCTAAAGAATTGGGTCGAGGACTCGTCGCCGCCCCTTGTCTGGACGAGCCAGTAGAACGCCTCGTGATTGTTGCACTTTGGGCATTCAGCCTTTGTCTTGGGAAGGGTCCTTATTTTCTGTTCTTCCCGTCCTATCACGATGATCTTCTCTCTCTCATGGGCCAGCCTGCTAACTTGCTTGTCGCCGCGGCTGCTCGTGTAGCCGCACTTTCCGCAGGCCATGAATACTTTCTTCTCTCTCTTGGCGGGTAGGAGCGTGGACCCGCATTTAGGACAGAACTGCAAAACAGGTTCCGCTATCCAAGCTCCTAGGAGGCGAATTTATTTGTTGGCTTGGAAACGGGTGTTTTCGGGAAAATCGCGATCTAGCGAGTAAGTGGGCGATTCGCAGAGGCTCAGGAAGCATTCCCGTTGTCCAGGTTGTGGAAAGTATTTCTTGAAGGATCCTTCGAGGAAGGTAGCTTTTTACCTGCAATTGCTTCTGTCCAACCTTGTATGATTTGAACCCGTCTGATCGTCTCTTTCTTGTCGAGTTGACCGTGATGACCGGCAGTTTGGTCAATCTCTCGATCTCGTCGGGGTTGAGTTGCTTTTCTGGATCGTGTGTCATGATCAGTCTTAGCTCGGGAAAAAACCGCTTTCTGATGATCGCGGACGCGACCTGTATGCTCTCGAGCGTAGGCTTTGAGGGTAGGACGAGAACTCCGTCGAGGTAATCGCTACCTCGCGTGACAGCGCCCATCAGGCGTCGAGGGTTGCATAGGTCGAGCCCGAGAGTCCTGATCTCCTTCTTGACGGTAAGAGTGCGCGTCATGATTGTTTAAGCTTGGAGAGAGCTACTTCCACTAGGTCTGAGAAGTTCTTGCTAGGGTCAAGATTCTCCTTCTTGAGACAAAACACTATTTCTTCGAGAGTGATCATTTTCTGCAGCCACACATGTCCAAGCAATGCCTCCAAACTGTTAGCAACCTCTCCTCGGCCCACTCGTCTCGGGAGACGCTTTCTCAGTCCAGCTTTTGCGGCTGCATCTGCGAGGATCTTGTCCTGGACCTTTGTTCCTCTGGGTCGACCTGTGGTTTCTGTTAGGGCTATCGAGTAAGCGAAGTTCAGAAGAGAGTCTCCGAACTGGGCGAGATCGGTGTCTGTGAGAATCTTGCCAAGATCCTCGTCGTTCAACCAGGATCAGCCTGACAATAGTTTCATGAGCTATTGAAGGTGTTCATTTGAAGAGGATGGATTGTAACTCGTCTAGTGAGGTTATTATCGACTCGGCGCCCGCCTCTTCTAATTCTTCTCGTGAATAGAATCCCTGTGGCAGTCCTACTGTCTTGGTTCCGGCCCGTTTTCCGCCCAGCATGTCCACGGGTTCATCTCCGACGACAAAACACTCCCTTGGCTGGAGGTGGAACTCATCGATGGCTTTGAGGTAGGGTTGCGGTGATGGTTTGAATTCCGCAACTTGTTCAGGAGTAACCGCGCAGCGGAAATAGTCTCCTAGTTTCCACCTGTCCAAACGTGTGGTGAGCCGTGTTTTCCGTACGAAAGTCACTAAGCCCATGATGAACCCTTTCTGCCGGAGTTGTTCCAGGAGTCCGACTAGATCTTTTCCGGGTCCCGTCTCATCCATTTTGGCGTCTAGTTTCTCGAAGAATCTGGCGCGAACCTCCTCGTCGCGGTCGAGTCCTTGTTCTCGGGCAAGCGAGACGGCCAGTCCGCTTATCTTCAAGGTCTCTCGTGCTAGCCCAGTTTTGATGAGGTTTCGGGCCAGCTCGAGAGCTTCGTAAGCTGTGACTGCGAGGTTGAATTCTCTGAGGGTCTCTTCGATCAGCGAAATCCAGAGTCTCCAGTCTCCATAGAGTGTGCCATCGAAATCAAAGATGATGCCCCTCGATGGCAGAGGGCGGTCTCCGGCTAGCTTTCAGCTTCGGCTGTTACTGCGGCACTGAACTTTTCAATGAATTCCTCGGTGTCCGAGTGGACCTTTTTCGCAGCTCGCTCCAAGGCCTTCTCGGCGGAGGACTCGCCTTTCATTCTCAAGGTTATGACGGGTTTGGTGAAAAGTGGGTGTGGAAGGTCGTAGCCTGCCCAGTCCACTGTCTTGTCTTCAAGGAGCGCGTTCTGCATTAGATGGCCAAAGGTGTGTCCTTCTCCTTCCATCTCAACCTTGAGGAATCCCTTGGATTTCTTCAAGACGTTAACCTTCAACTGGGCACGTTGCCTCCGGCTTCAAAGTCCTCGGCCAGTCGTCTTCTCTCAACATTTAGACACAGCGTACAACGGAGAATCCTTCCTGACAGTACAAGCTCGCCTCCGCACCTTGAGCAGTAGGCTTTGATCACGCCCATGTCTCGTCCGACGGTTGTCAGCTTTGGGATTCGCTGGCTCACATCGATTACCTTTCCCCGGATAATGTCGTTTGGTTTGCAGACGTCACCCATGAACCGCTCGAATCTTGGGCTAGAGTTGGAGATGTGCAACATGCCTGTAAACGGTGGTTGCAGCTTATGCCCGTCAACTACGATGATGTTGATGATGGCCATTTTCTCCTGGACCTTCTCAACAACACCGATGATCGTAGACCCTTCCTCAGGGACGATCGGGGGTCCAGCGGAAGTTTTTACCGAAACTATATGGCGGTTGGAATCTACTGCGGCTACTCCGGTCTGAGACGAGAATACTGTTCCTTCCACCTCGACCGTTCCGCGACCCGGCATGAACTCTTCGACAACGCCAAGCTTTACCCCTGGAACAACGAATTGCCCATCCAGCTTCTTTATCATGGCTGTTCTGGTAACCTTTTCAGGAAGGCTCTATTCTGCCTGCCCGATTCTTATACTCTTGTCTTGAAACGAGATAACGTACCGTAGTCCTAACACGTTGGAACCGAGTGGGTGGCCTGGACTGGAGTCTAGTATCGTGTGGCCTATTGCATTTTTTGCCCGCATTCTGGACAGAATTTGGTCCCAGCGGCGACCGGTTTTCCGCAGTTGGGACAAGGTATCATAGTTTGCGCGGGAGGCGGTACGAACATGGTTGCTCCGCAGTTAGGGCAGAATCGGGCTCCTTGTTGAACACCGTTTCCGCACTTCGGGCATGCGACGAGTGCTGGCTGGGGTTGCACAGATGGCTGCATCTGCGCGTTCATGACTTGGGGTATAAGGACCATTCCTGCTCCGAAGCCCGCGCCTGGAGACGAGCCGATGCTTGATCCAATGTCCTTTGCCGTCTCCATCCTCAACACGTCTGAGGTAGCTGCTTTCTGTTTGATCCAGAAGAGTCTATCTCGGAACTGATCAGAGGTGTCGATGCCTTCGAACTTGAAATCAACAAGGTCGGTTCCTATTCTTTTCAGAGCATCATTGATATTGACTTTCACGGTAACCGATGCTTTGTCGAGTTGAGTGAATGCGGTTTGAAGATCGTATTTTGACATTTCATCGATGACTCTTTCGTTGATGAAGCCTCGGATGAAATCGTCCACTTGCTGAGTATTGTAGGCTCCTTGTCCCCCGACAACCTCGTTAACGAACAAGTTGGAGTCAGTTACCCTGAACCATGCTGTCCCGTGAACCATCAAGGGAGCCAGCTCTGTCGTCTGCGCCTTTGCGCCCCACTTGCCAGCGAACTGTTTCGTGGAGACGTATATGACGGTGGCTGTGAAGGGTGTCTTGCCGCCGAAGAATATTCGGTATGCCGAAGTTATGAGAGGCAGGTTGAGAGTTGTAAGAGTATGTCTCCCGGGAGGGAAGACGTCATATGCCTTGCCGTCTTTGAGAAAGACCGCCGTCTCATATTCATGCACGACTAACTGTGCGGCGTTCGTGATTTCTTCTACTGGGTATCGCCAGACGACATCGTCTGGGCCTGCTCCTCTCCACTCTATGACTTGTGGCATTACTGCTGAACCCCCAGGATTACATCTTTGCGGCCGTTATACGCGGTCTCGAGCGCGTCGACCGCTTTCATCGCGTCGGAGATCTTTCCTTTTGCATCTCGAACATGTCCATTGTCCACAGTATCTTTGAGACCTTGAATGGCCGTTGTTACGGTATCCGTCATCTGCAGGAGTTGCATGTCATAGTCCATCATTCGGTCCAAATCTGGCTCTTTGACCTTTGTAACATCAAAGAAGCCTGCGTATCCGTATTCTGAGTGGTTGATACGTTCGACAACCCTGTCGAGCCGCGCCATGAGATGATCCGTGTCATCCCACGTGTCGTTGATTCCCTGGTTGACTAGCGACCTGTAGGTGTCCTTCGCTTGTGCCTCGGCACTGGACAGTTTCTGGTAGATCTGGTTTCTGAGAAGCTTGTCTGACTCACGCCGGATCTCTCTCTCCTTGTATCCATGGAATCCCGGAATTAGAAGCATGATTTTCTCTTGTAGATTGGTCTGAGATTTGGCCCTTTCGTAAAATGAGTTGCTCGACTGGCTCAACTTCGAACCTTTCCCTTAACATTCAGATTTCACAGTCTATGTTACTTTTAAGGGTGTCAAAACCATTGAAGCCTAAATCCGGGACTACTGTCTTTCAAACTTTCATAATCAAACCTTTCGGATAGGCGGATCCCGTCGAAAAATGTTCATCCTTTTTAGATCAGCAATAGGTCACGGTCAGTCTTTCCGGGCGGGTTACAGAATGACTATGTTGAGATTCGCAGGTGGGAGGCGTTGCGCAGATGAGGACTGTCAACAGGGAAGAACCGGTTACACGAAGCCATTTCATCGACTGTCCCAGCTGTAAGACTCATACCATCAAGCTCAAACGAATTGTCCAAGTCGGACGATGCAAGAGCTGCCCACGAGTCATACAAGATTGTAATAGTATACGTTAAGGAGGGAAAATCTAAGCCTGCGACGAAAACGCTGACTGCGTATCCGGCACCGAGTCCGGACGCAACATTGCCGTCTTGGCAGGTGCCTCCGACAGTTACAGTCTCTGAGACTTCGGTATATCCGTACCGAAAAACGGACGCCCGTGAAAGTTCTTGGGCCGGTTGTGTAACAGCTACCAGTGGTCGTAGTGGGTGGATTTTTCGACAGGCTTTCTTCGGGGACGACCGAGGCTGACAGCCGGATAGCCAAGATATACCAGGCAGGCAATCTTGACATGTTCCGGGACCCCGAGGACCTTTTTGACCTCTGGCTCACCTCTGGTCGAGGTAGAACCGTGAACTGTCAGGCATGTTCCAAGGCCCAACGCGTGAGCCGCCAGCATTAGGTTCTGGATCGCCGGATAGATGCTCGCATACCTGACCTCCTCACTCTTGCTGACACGGTTCAGATCGACGCAGCAATAGACTATTACAGGAACCTTCTCAGTGTGGCGAAGCATCTCCGTAGCCTCATCATATACGTCTCTCATACGAGGGGACATTCCTGAACCACCAGCGAGTCTCTCAAGCCATGCTCTGAGCATAGGTTCCTTGAGACGGGCCTTTACCTTTACATCACGAACCACGATAAACTCCCAGGGCTGACTGTTGCTTCCTGAGGCAGCCTTGGAAGCGGACTCTAGAATGATCCTGATCTTGTCGTCAGAAACCGGGTCGACCTTAAATTTTCGGACTGATCTAAGAGAGCTGATTCCATCCAGTAAAGAGATCTCCCTTGGCATACCAGCTTGTTGACCCGCTCAAGGTTAAAGACTCTCGCGGTCCAATTTGACTTTCGTCAATTGCATAGGTCTCAATCTGACCGCTTGAGAATTGCGGTCGATCTTGACGGGGTCTTAGCTGAGACAATGGAAGCATGGTGCAAACGCGCCAACGAGTTCCTTGGCACAAGCTTGAGGCTTGCCGATCTAGATACTTGGGCGTCCTGGCGCAAGCTCGGAATCAGCAGAGAACAGTTCTTCCAGTTTCTGGATGAGGCATGGGATGACTGGGAGAGCATACCTCCAACGGAACCAAGATTAGCGGAAAGAGTCCGGAATTTATCCCGATCCGGACGGATCGACATTGTGACCGGTCGCAGCAAGGAGAGCGTCAAAGCGGCAAAGAGCTGGCTCGCCGAGCACAAGATACCATATGAGCGATTTGTACGGGTCCCAGGCTGGAAGGACAAGATCTCTCTAAACTATGATGTGTATATTGACGATGCACCAGAGTTGATGCCTCTTATCTCGCGCAATCCCATGATGTGGGGAATACTATACAGCAGGCCATGGAACCGAACCGTCCCTGAACTACGCCATGTCTTCAGGGTCAAGAGTTGGACGGAAATCCCAAGACTCCTCGAGCAGATACAACAATAAGACGAGCGAGAAGGTCCAGGCCTTACAAATCATTCCCCAGAGATTTAGAAGGAAGAAACGCTGGCCCACGTCGGATCACGAATAGTCCTTCCTGGAATCTTTATACCGAAACGAACCATCACATAAATTCTGAGGGACCCACGTTGAAAGGCGATTACAAGGTTCCAGAAGATGTCTACTACACGAAAGAGCACGAATGGGTCCGGCTCGAAGGAGAGAGGTGCAGAGTAGGAGTAACCGACTACGCCCAGAACTCGCTGCACGAAGTCGTTTACGTCGACCTTCCAAAAATAGGTCTCAAAGTAGGCCAGATGCAAAGCATTGGCACAGTCGAATCAGTGAAGGCCGTCGCCGATGTCTACTCCCCTATCTCAGGCACAGTCCTCGAGGTCAACAACACGCTCTCAGATGCCCCCGAACTAGTCAACAAGAATCCGTACGGTGAAGGATGGATTACGATAATCCAGCCAGAAGATTTGAAGAGAGAACTGCCCGGTCTCATGAAAGCAGCTGACTACAAGAACCTCTTGAAGAAGATAACCGAGAAGAAATGAGAATCCTAAGGGACGACACTTTTGGTCGCCTAGGACGTTTATCTTCGAGAGTTTCCAATCCTGTCCACTGACTAGTGAAGTAAAATGGTCTCAGAAGCCTTCGCCCTCCTTTCTTCCCCACTGAAAGGATTGCTCCATGAGACAGGAATCTCAAAGCCAACGCCACCACAGGTCGAAGCCATTCCCTTGATAGCCCAGGGCGACAACGTGCTCATAATTGCCCCCACAGGTTCAGGCAAGACCGAGGCAGCACTGCTTCCATTGATCGATAGAATGATCCGGAGTCCGGACAGACAAGGCATCTCACTCGTCTACATAACACCACTCAGGGCGCTGAACCGAGACCTCCTCAAGCGACTCCAAACATGGTCCGACAAACTCGGTTTCTCGGTCGAAGTTCGACACGGGGATACGCCGGCCAAAGACAGAAGACGGATGGCAGTCAAACCCCCCGACCTTCTCATCACAACACCGGAAACCCTCCAAGCTATATTGCCTGGCAAACGGATGAGGGATCATCTTCGTCACGTCAAATCTGTCGTAGTCGATGAGATCCACGAGCTGGCAGGCGACCGTAGAGGAGTTCAGTTGACCGTCGGTCTCGAGCGGCTCAGAGAGATCTGCGTCAACGGTTTCCAGAGAGTCGGACTCTCAGCCACGGTCGGCAACCCCGAAGAAATCGCACAATTCCTCGGAGCCAATCAGCCTGTCAAGACAGTACAGATTCCACTCAACAAGTCGACCAGATACAAGGTAGAGTATCCGGCACCAGGAGAGGAAGATCGAGACCTCGCTAGACGACTATACACCACGCCCGAGGCTGCTGCGAGACTTACACTTGTAGACGATCTGATAGAAGCTCACGATTCCACCCTAATCTTCGTCAACAGCCGAGTCAACGCCGAACTGCTCGGATCCAAGTTCAACATGATGAACCGAGAAATAATGGTCCACCACGGCTCACTCCCCAGAGAAGAAAGAGTCCGAGCCGAAGAAGCATTCAAGGCCGGAGAAGTCAAAGGTCTCGTATGTATACCAGAAGAGGAGCTGATCGTTACCTCACGGGGTGTGAGACACGCGAGAGAGATTACTGAAGGAGATAGTGTCGTCTCCTACGATCTTGACTCTTGCAAAACGGTTTTCAGGCCAGTTACAAGAAAGTTTTGGCAGACAGCTGACCGCCTGGTACACGTTAGGCATGAGCTAGGTCTCCTTAAGGTAACCCCCAACCATCCTGTGCTGTGCTTGGGACCGGGTGGCTTGGTGTGGAAAGCGGCCAGCGAGATTGTAGCTGGAGATGCTTTGGTCACGATTGGTCGAATACAAAAGCAGCCAGTTCTTACGCACACCTTGATTGATTATCCGAATCTTTTTGTCAAGAATTCTAGCATACGTTTACTCGGCTATGATCCGCCGGGAAACCCTGGTTCAGAGGTAAGTAGATTATCCCTTGTAAAGTTGGTCATGAGTCAGGATGACCTTGTCAAGATCAAAACTTTCAACACTACACAAACGACGTACACCATTCCGTCTTGGGCGGACAGTCGGCTCGGATACTTACTGGGGTTCCGCAAGTCGGATGGCGACAACCACATGCGATTCTTCAACACCGACCCAAAGAAGCTCGGCCAGGTAGAATCCTATCTTTCGGGACTTTACGGGGGTTCAATGTATCACGCTGAGATTACGGAAAATCTTTCGAGTTTCCGAGGGAACAAGTCTCGAATGGTGCTGCAGGCTCATTCAAAGCCCATATCGAATCTTCTTGACAATCTTTGGAGCACTCTACCTCTCCCGAGGGATATTGTAAGCTCCTTCTTGGCAGGGTACTTGGATGGAGACGGATGCGCTGTTGTCAGGAATGGCAACCGGCTTGAGCAGCTTCAGTTTGTGACTTTCGATCCCGTCAACCGAGAGTACTTGATCTTCTCACTACTATCCCTTGGCATGAAGCCCAAGCTTTGGAAGGCGAATGGGGTTTCCGGTGAGGGTTTCACTGTCAGTGTGGTCTATAGCGACGATAAGTCTCGATTGCTCGAACTTGTGAAAGAACAATCCATTAAGGCCCGAGAACTGAACGCTCCTTCTCTTGGGAGAAAGCAAAGAACCTTCTACGGTCTTGGTTCATACATCAAGTCCAAGAGAATTGAGAGAGAAATATCCTCGTATACACTCTGGAAACTGATTGGCTATTCCACAAGATACGAGAACCCAAAAAGAGGGATGGCTGCAAACTTTCTATCTCGTCTGAACGAACTTCTCAGATCTCCGCTGCTCGACGGACTTATCAAAGGGAATTTCGGTATTTCGCAGGTTCGTTCAGTCCAGAATGTCGAAGGGAGAGTGGACGTTGTCAACTTTGAAGTCGAACATACTCAAACCTACGCAGTTGGAGGTATCGTAACTCATAACTGCACGAGTACCCTTGAGTTGGGAATAGACATTGGATCCGTTGACCTAGTCGTCCAATACATGTCTCCTAGACAGGTAAACAGTCTCGTTCAGCGTGTAGGCCGGTCAGGTCACACTCTCACTAGAACTTCTGAGGGAGTTTTAGTTTCAGTCTCGACCGAGGACATCCTGGAATCTGTCGGAGTCATCGAGCTAGCGAAAGAGGGACGATTAGAACATACCAATATTCACTTTGGTGCGTTAGATGTGGTAGCGCATCAGATCGCGGGAGTACTGATGGACTCAGAGGGAAGCCTCGAGGTCTCACAAGCTAAGAGCATCATCAAGAGAGCCTACCCATACCGCGACCTAGAGGACGGCGCACTTGACAAGGTCATCGAATTCATGCGCAAGATGGGCTACCTCAAGAAAGACGACAACACCCTATACCGCACTTCCAGGACTCGATTCTACTATTTCGAAAATCTGAGCATGATCCCCGACGAACGCCGCTACCTAGTAGTGGATCTCACGAGTCAGCAAAACGTTGGCATTCTCGGCGAAGAATTCATGATCACCAAAGCCCGCATCGGACTAAACTTCATCGTTAAAGGACGAGTCTGGCAGATCAAACAGATTACAGACGATGGGAAAGTCTACGTCCTTCCCATCAACGACCCCACGGCTGCTATCCCTGGATGGGATGGGCAAATGCTTCCTGTGCCTCGTGCACTGGCAACCAAGGTCGGCACCTACAGAGCCGTTGTGGATCAGCTACTGATTGAGCACGCTCCAAAGTCGACCGCTGTGGAGATCCTATCCGAGCGTTGGCCTTGCGAGCCCTACGGGCTGAGGCGACTGATTGAAGAGATTGAGGCCCATCAGGCAACAGGTGCACCCGTTCCAACCGATCAACGGGTCCTCATCGAGGGATTTGATCGGTATATCATAATTCACACCCACCTCGGAGACATACTCAACTTCACCCTTGGAGAAATAATCGAGGAACTCTTCCGCCGCCAAGGTCTCGTCCGAATGTGGTGGTCGGACCCCTACAGGATACTCTTCGAAATGACAGCCGACACCTCCGACCTCGACTTGGAAACCCTATTCAGGAAAGAGGTCTTCGGAGTCGAAGAAGCTGTACTAGGCGGAGCATGCCACGGAGTCCTTCATCGCCACTTCCCATGGCAACTCCACATGAAACATGTTGCTGAAAGGTTCGGCGCACTAAACCGTGGACGGCTCATGTATGGAGATGCAATGAAAGAGCTGATGCTGAGATTTCGACTCACTCCCATTTATGACGAGACCATCCGGGAAGCACTAATGGAACATTCTGACTTCGATGGGGCCAAAGAGATATTCCGGCAGATCAAGGACGGATCTTTGAGAATCCAGTTTTTCCAGTCAAAAGACAAGCCTACGCCTCTCGCATATCACATTCTTTATCGACACGTGGACGTTCCTGAACTAATCGCTCCGGAGAATGTTGCCGCAGACAATCTCACGAGGCTCCGCATATCCATTGAGGGACGTGTAATAGACCTGCTATGCTTCGACTGCGGAGTACTAAACTCCGAAATCATGATTGCCGATCTTCCTGAACACCCGGAATGTACATCCTGTCGGTCAAAACTTCTAGCCCCGCTTTTCTGGTCCAGCAACTACGTAACAAGCATTCTCAGAAAAAAGCGCGAGAAAGAAATTCTTGACGAAAACGAAGGGAAAACACTAGTTAAGGCTAGAAGGTCAGCAGACCTGGTAATTTCCTATGGGAGACGCGCTGTCATCGCTCAGTCCGTTTATGGAATAGGACCGCAGACCGCCAGCAGAGTGCTCGCCGTAATGCAAGACAAAGACGAAGATTTCTACAAGGACATTCTCGACGCGAAGCTCCAATTCATAGCAACAAGGCCCTACTGGAACAACTAATCGATCCAGCCTCTCCACCCAACAAATTGTCAGCTGGAACCGCATTCACAAACCAGTCGAGTTCCCCGATCACTGAGAATCCCAGACTGATTATTGTCTAACCCTTGGGCTGAGAAACAGAAAGCTCTAGATCTCTTCAGATACGCTGAGTATTATTCCACCGGTGGGAATTTAGGAAGGTGTATCCATCAATATGACTCGCTGGGTGAGAAACACATGTCAGTCCTCCCGCCTCTGATCGCTCACCAGCGAATGAGCAAACGAGACCTCGCAACAACTGAGACTAGTTCACTAGGCGAGACGTTCCAAGGCCTGCCCCACTAAACGCCTCCGAAATGGAACCCTTAGCAAACATTCTCATCATACGAGCGTTTTGCTCGCTGTCGTCTTTGTTCTGCTCCGTAGCGATCCACTCAGCGCATGCTAATACCCACAACTTTGTGATAAAGTGGGGAACCCTGGGAGGGCCAATGCAACCCACGGATAACAGTTGAGTCTTCAGGCAACAGCTACGTCGCGGACTTTCACAACTCACAAGTCGAGAAATTTGCCGGCAACGGAATGCTGCTGACAGCTTGGGGGTCCAAAGGCTCCGGGTCAGGTCAGTTTATGCAACCTCAGGGAATTGCCCTGGACACCTCTGGGAACGTGTATGTAAGTGATTCAATAACTAACAACATTCAGGAAGTTCACTAACACTGGAGCTTTCTTGTTCTCTTGGGGAGGCGCGGGGTCAGGTCCGGGTCAGTTCCTGACTCCGAAAGACATAGCTGTAAACAAAACAGACTTTGTACATGCTGCTGACAAGGGTAACGCTCGCGTGCAGATCTTTCGAAGTACCGGGGCTTTTGTTTCCAGTTTTGACAGGCTCGGTTCTGGACAAGTCAATTTTTCCTACCATCTCCGAATGGAGTGGCTGTCGACTTCTCGGGAAATGTGTCTGTGGTTGACAACGTCGACAATAGAGTAGACAAATTCTCCTCCATAGGCACCTTGCTCTTCAGCTTCGGGATTCGAGGAAGCGGGAACGGTCAGTTTACAATCCGACCGACGTTGTGGTTGATACATCAGGAACCATTTACGTAAGCGATTTTTACAATGATCGCGTCCAAAAGTTCTCGGCAAACGGAAGCTACCAGAGCAACACTAGGTTTCCTGGCACCGGCAGATTTGACGATCCCTACGCTGTCGCGCTGGACGGATTAGGACATCTCCGGTTTTGCGTATGTGACAGATGTGTCAACCAACCTTGTCGAAAAATTTCCAGCGCTGGCGTTCTTGTCAAATCCTGGGGAATCGGACTGCTCAATGGCCCAGAAGATATCGCGATCGAATCGCAGGGCAGCGTCTACGTTGCCAACTACTTCAATAACCGCGTGGAGAAGTTCCTGGGAGATGGAACGTTCGTCGCGGCCTGGAGTTCGTTGGGCGATGAAAATGGTCAGCTCAGTGGGCCGGCAGGCGTTGTTGTCGACGGCAC
>VBBS01000001.1:0-2167 GCA_005888745.1 Candidatus Bathyarchaeota archaeon
ACCCTGCCCTAACGTTGGCATTCCTCACGTTCGTTGCAGGGTCCTTACTTCAAATCGGCGTAATAATTCTCACGACGTCTTTTCTGATTTTAAGACGGAAGCAATCTCGTGGCAGAGCAATTCCAGAGCAACGATAACGAACGTAGTTAGTTGATCTAGCTTCCCGACGCCAATTGAGACCATTTGATCGCTGTCACGGTGGAGATTTGAGACTATGAAAGCTGTGTCTCCGGGTATTGTCAACTCTCCGGTCGATGTTTAGTTGTAGCTTCAGCCTTCTCTAGCGGTCATGTTCAAAGAATGACCTGTTACAAGTTAGGCGGTTCGTTGTATGTACCTGTCACCATGGGATGAGGGGAGTGACTCCGACCAAGGTGAGAGGCGTGAACTGGGATAGCGGGTTGGTTGGCCACACTAAAATCCTTGCGTGGCAACTGGCCAAGCTACCACGCTACAGGCGTAAGGGGGCGGTTGAGGTTCGACCGTTCACTGCCAAGAAGAGACTACGCATCTCTGAGGCTCAAGGGCTCTCAGGTGAAGCAATGAAGGGGAATCCGCCGACGACGGTAATCCCCGGCGTCGATGAGAGCAAGTCTAGTCCTCAAGCAACCGAAGACCTGACGGAACCAATGGCGCCGAGGTAGTAGCTCCAGGCCTAACTCCAGGCGAAGTATCCAGGATCCCGGATTATTCCTCCGCACTATTCGCGCTGGACCTCGGAGGAATTCTGATAATCCTGGGCAACTTTCGCTCACGTTGTCAGTTTGGAGGAGAAGAAGCTAGTGGCGCCTGAACTCGTTACACTATTCCGGAACGGACGGGATCGGATGGCGATCCTCGCGCTTCTAACCCTGGTTTCTCTCGCCGCAGTTCTGGAATTGGAGGTTGTTAAGCGTCCCGATTAGGCTCTACTTGTGGTATCCACCGTTGATATCTTAATGGTTTGGAAGGGCGGTCGGGCCAGACAGTCGTCCGTACAAACTGGCATAATAACATCAGAGGCTGGATAAGCGGAATCCAATATGTCCTCGAAGATTGCCGGAGGGTCTTATGAAAGTTAGGCATTGGTGCGGCCGCCGGGATTCGAACCCGGGTTCCCGGCTCTTTCCATGTAGTAATGGGAAGCCGGTGTCATAGACCAGGTTGCCCGTCAACCCTCGCGGTTGAGCGCTGACTCTGGACCACGGCCGCTTGTAGGTTCCGGCAGGGCCACCCTTTCTTAGCGTTTTCTTCAATTCTTGGCTAGACCGTTCTCGTCGGCCGACGGTAGGTTCAACTATCCGCAATTAGGTGTGTGTTAACGGTCTCTGTGAGGACGATTGGTAAGATCACAGCTATTGGAGGATTCTCCCTGATCGTAGCACCTTCGCTGCTGGCCATTAACGGCCTGCTCGACAATGCGACTTTTACGGCTCTGTTCATTGTTGGGTTCGTGCTGATAATCGTAAGTAGCACGAACAGAGCAAGGTCTACCCTCCAACAGAGAAAGCTGGCCTAGACAAAGCGTCCCGCCACACGGATAGGTCGGCTGCTACGCTTCCATGAAATCGGAAGCCTTCGGCGGCTCAAGTGAGAGCCCTTTTCGTTTCCTGATTCCTTCAACCACTGTTTGCAGCAGGGAGGTTGGAACGGGAGACCAGCGAGCGAACTCCAAGCCCCAGAACGCTCGTCCTTGAGTTTGACTCCTCATCACCTCTGATAAATCGAAGCTTTCGGCAGTAGGCATCTCTCCAACCACCGAGACCAAGTGGCCCTTTTGATCGACTGAGACAATCTTTCCTCGCTTCTGTGTGATAACGCTCGTCACGGCCCCCAACAGTTCGTTTGGAACACGTGTGGTAATTTTCTGAACCGGCTCCAGCAGTGTCGGTGCCGCTTCTAGAAAGGCCACGAACATTGCTCGGCGAGTCATTGGCATTATCTGCGCCGGACCGCGGTGAACAGGGTCTTCATGAAGACTGACGTCGGTGATCTTTACTTTCAACCCTCGGATTTGCTCGTATGCAATGGGACCCTCCTTGATTCCCCACCGGTATCCCGCGAGGACCATATCCCGGACCTCTTGCATGTACTGTGCTCCCTTAGTAACGTCGAGAATCATGTTGAAGGGCTCGTCTATGCTCCAAACTCCCTTCGCCTCCTCTGGAGCCCATCCCACTGCTCGGAG
>VBBS01000001.1:2199-6365 GCA_005888745.1 Candidatus Bathyarchaeota archaeon
GAGAGGTTCGACTTCGATGTAGATCTTGTTGTGCTTGTTAGGCGATTTTCCCTCAACTGGACCCGCATTCTTCCGCACGGCTTCCCTGTAGATTACGATGGGTTTGGAGGTAACAATCTCCATCCCGGTCTTCGTGATGAGAGTGTTGGCGATCTCAAGGTGTAGTGTGCCCATTCCTGAGATCAGATACTCACCCGTTTCCTCGTTGATACTGGTAACGAGATTCGGGTCTTCAAGCGAGAGCTTTCGTAGGATCTCAACTAGCTTTGGAAGATCCCTGTTGAACTTTGGTTCAACCGCTATCGTGACAACTGGCTCGGTGACATAGTGGACAGCTTCGAACGGAACGAATTGTTTCACAGACGCAAGGGTTTCCCCCGCCTTCACGTTCTCCAGCCCAAGAAGAGCCGGAATGTTACCCGCGCTAAGATGCCCGACAATCTCCCGTTGTGGACCCATGTAGATAGCCACCTGTTGGACCCGGCCCTGTGCACGAGAGTTGATCAGAAAGACCGCCTCTCCATCCGAAACAGTGCCCGAGAACAAGCGACCCGTCGCAACAACTCCGGCTTGCGGGTCCACGACAATATTCGTAACAGACATCAGAACCGGGCCCTTGTCATCACACTTGATCATCGCCTGACCGTACTCGCTATCCGGATCTCCGTGCCAGATCTTGGGAATTCTGTAGACTTGGGCTTTGTGGGGCGGCGGCATAACCTCCACCGCCATTCCTAGAATGGCCTCGTGGATCGGAGCGTTGGTCTTGAGCTCGTCCACCTTACCGTTTACATACGCATCGACAACATCAGAAAACTTGATCCCTTTCTTCTTCGCGACTACAGCATTGAAGCCCCACCTGTCCTTAGCCGAGCCCATCGCCACAGTGTTGGTGGCGAAGTTGACCTTCCACTTTTCCCGGAACTCAGGCTCAGCGTAGAGGTCGAGGAGGGCGTTGAAGTCCTTGATTATCCTAGCAACTCTTTCCTGTATCTGCTCAGGGTTCAGCTTGAGTTCCTTAATCAGCCGGTCAATCTTGTTAATGTAAAGGACCGGCCTCACACGTTCCTCGAGGGCCTGTCGCGTCACCGTCTCAGTCTGAACCATCACCTCCTCAACCGAGTCCACCACTACCACCGCTCCATCAATAGCCCGGAGCGATCTAGTAACTTTTCCCGAAAAATCTACATGACCAGGGGTATCAATCAGGTTGATGACGAAGGGAACATCATTGTGTTCGTAGTAGAGGCTGACGTTCGCAGCCTTGATCGTCATCTGACGCTTCTGTTCCTCCTCCATAAAATCCATCGCCAAAGCGGTCCCTGCCAGGGACGGCGAAAGAAGTCCAGCACCAGCTAGAAGACTGTCCGTCATCGTCGTGTTGTGGACGACCATGCCGTTAGCGACAAATGTGTGGTTAGCAGGAACTGTCAAGTCGTAGACGTCGAAAGAGCCGGTGCGTGCCTCTGTCGCCTTTACTGCAACAGGTCGGACGTCTCCTTCGAGAAGCTTTCGCCACTCGCGCACCAGGCTGACAGTTGCAGCGGTAGAAGGTCTCAAAACCAAGACTTCCTCGATGGCCCCAACGATTCTCTGGAAGATCGGCCTTGTGATGCGTTGCCTTCCAGTCTCGTAACTTCGGTAAAAGGGCACTTTGTCTTCCAAATATGCAGAGGGAACGCCCAGTTTGTTCCTAATCTCCCGGAGCGTCTGCCCGTTAACCGGGACGATTCCAGTTTTTCTGTTGCTCACTGCGTTGCGAGCGAGAATCCGTAATGCTTTTCGTTTCCTTGGAATGGTGAATCCGACTGTTGTCTCAAACCTGCGCGTATCGTCCCCTGAGATTGTGATTACAGAGTATTTTCCCTTCTGACGGATCGTTGGAATGATCGAGAACCTCAGCAGAGCGATTGACAGTTGTCTCGCAAACTTCCGACTGGCAGTTGTCAGGGAAATGACCGCGCTAGTGCTTTCGACCCCGCCATCCGTGTCAAAATCCCCTCTAAGGAATGCGGCGACGTGCTCGTTCCCCATCTTAAGCACCAGCTTGGGAAAGACGATGTTCACGGCCTTATGTCTCGCGGGATACTGGTACGCGTCTTCGAAGAATCTGATGAGACTGAAACCGCCGTGGTGGTCAAGTCGGTAGGTGTTTCTTCTTTTGTCCTTAACGAGGGCCGTGCTGACTCCGAAAACCTTCCGGAAAATCTGGGAAACGGTTTCCAGAAGCGGCGTGTACCCATTGTTGAAGCTGGCCCGATCGGAACCATCGCCCCAGAGGAGACCAAGGAGATAGGCCAGGTCCTCGAATTGTTTCCGGGTCCGTGGTAGCCTGATGAGGTTCGAGAGTCTGCCAGGTTTCGAGTGGCTTAGTCTGTACGCGAGTCTAGAAATGTGGTTGTAGACATGTTCCCTGCGTATGCCAAATGAATCTGATAGCTTCACAAGGTCGTCTAGTCTAATTCTGCCGAGTGCGAGTCCGCTCCGGAAGGCCCCAAAGGAAGTGTCTGTGTGAAGGCCGGAATAAATTTGCTCCAATCCTTTTTCTTCGACCAATCTCGCAAGGTCCCTAGAGAACCGCCTTTGTAGATAGACGATGTAATATTGATGAGAACTCAACTCCTCCAAGATTTCGGATTTTATCTGGTCCAATCCACTTGGCTGAGATCGTAGCGTGTTGGGAACTAGGACAAAGTCGTTCTTCTCAATCCTATCCGCCGTCTTCTGCCCAACCAATCCGTTCTTTCCTAGTGTGTAGAATGGATGCTCCGGTGTCGTTTCCACGGAGTAGCCGTTTCGAAGCGTAACCCTGACCAGCTTGTCGCTGTGCAGCTTCCAGACATGCGAAACATTCCTGTCTTCCATTCTGAGTGTCTTGGGATTCAGCGAGTCAACCTGAGCGGGTGCGGGGCCACTTGTCTTCAGCCTCTGGTATACCTGGGAAATCTCCTCGATCTGCCCGTTGGATAAGGTAACCATGCTGTCACCGCTGACGCATTTCCCGTGGTCTACGTGTGCGATGATGCCTATGTTGCGGATCTGCTCTTTGTTAGAGACGATTTTTAGAATGTCCGCTGAACTCTTGAAACGGGGCAACGAATCTTACCTTTCTAGCCGAAGAGATTCAGCAAAGTCCAGCAGTACTCTATTATATGTTACTCAGGGAAATGCTTGCCATCCGCCCAGTTTCCGCCCAGTTTTTGCGTTCTGGGCCTGGAATGATTGATCCGCTTTTCTACTTTCACATGCGTATCTTCAATGCGCCTGGGTTCCGGCCGGAAACCGTCGTTGTCGCCCAAATCAAGACTTGGATGGCTTCAGGCGGACACGGCGCTCGCAATCACGGTGAACGGGTTGAAACTCGCAAAATGGTCGCATGCCATGCAACAAGTGTCCGCGTTTGCGTAGATTTCCATAGTAGATCTTGTGCTCTTGGACAGGATATTTCTCTGCGTTTTTCTGGAGCTTTCTCTGAATGGCATTGGAAACATCAATTCTCAAAATATCAGAGAAACTCAAACAGTAGATCATTACGTCCGCCAGCTCGTTGGAGATCTCCGACAGTTTCTCTGAGCTTCTCAACATTTCTGTGGCCTGCGCGTCGGTTTTCCATTGAAAGTGCTCCAGGAGCTCTGCAGCCTCAATGCAAATCGAATCCACCCAAGTTTCGAGGAGTGTCATATTTCCTCCAATGTCTGCTGTCTCTGAATCTTGCGACTATCTCCACGAGTTCCCGAACCGTCGTTTTCTAATCCACGCGAGAAAGGTTCATTCGTGCTCGACGGTCGTTTTCCTTGGCTCCTGATAGATAATGGATTGTCTCGGAAGCGATCCCGCCAGCAGACGCCTCGAGATTATATTACGAAGGGATTTCCCTGACATTTGTCCTGTAATAACCTCCTACCCCTCGGGGGACGGCTGAGCATCGCTTTTCTAGTCTCTGAGGCTTTTTGTGAGTCCACAGGGTTCGCCTGGGGAGATAGTCTTGGAGCGGCCGATCCAATCTCACTACCCCTCAGTTTGTCCATTTTTCCCCACTTTCTGGAGCTCTAGAGGGAGGTTGTTACTGTGAAACCGGGACAATTGTGAAGATTTCCCAATTTCACCACGATGTAATGGCCTCCGTTGCGGCCAATCGACGACTCTCCTGACACAGGTGTTCTTTT
>VBBS01000001.1:6384-7789 GCA_005888745.1 Candidatus Bathyarchaeota archaeon
TTGGGCAGGACCGGTCTTGATCCGCCGAAGAAAAACAAGGCGACTCGTGTGAGATCGAGTATGTTCACGTAGCCATCAGGGTATCCGTTGGGTCCTGACAAATCGGGGGACGTTGCGCATTGTGGGGAGCAAAATGAGGTATAGACGTACTCTTGTTGAACGGGCATTGGGCATCCTGCAAGGCACGTTTTGCCAAAGTAGGTAGCAACAGTCGCCAAATCTACGATGTTTATGAATCCGTCGTGGTTTATGTCCAGAGTTCTGGTGAGGACGCAACCCTGACCGAACTCACAGTTAATGGAAAGCCAAAAGGGAATATTGTAAACTTCTTCAACGAGTCGAGACCCTGTAAAGTTCAAGAGCCGAGTTCTGGAATACGACCCGACCCCAGTGCCAAGTCTCGCCGCCGTCAAACTAGAACCGCCGAACGACCTTCCACCATTTGTGTAAAGGGTAACCGATAATGTTACACTTACTCCATCTGCGGAGTCCGTAGGTGCTGACGTGAACGAGTTGTTGCCGACTATCACGGTCATTGTGGTTGAGTGGGCAAGAGAGCCGTCTGTTGCCGCGATCGTAACGGTGTAGATCCCGGGGATCGAGGAGCTAAAGGTACAAAATTCACCTCCAACTGAGTCTCGCGCGACGGGGTCTTCAGGACAGGACACGGTAAGGCCGGTCGAGGGAGACGTGGAGCTGGTAAAATGCAAAGTACTAATGTAGCCGTTTACGCTGTTCACGCCTATTCTTGAAGAGACGCTGGACCGACTTGTAAAGACGAGTGGACTCGGATACGGGGCAAGGTCAAAGTCTGACCCACAGCTGTTCCAGCCTTGTTGTGCGCTCGTCCTCCACGCCAAATTCCATATGTTGCCACCGATGAAAGGAGAGGGAATAGCGTTGCCTTTGAAAGAGGGATTCACATTGAAGCATCCATTCATGGTATCATTCTCAAAGTTGTTGTTCGAGTAACTATTGATTGGTATTTGACCGCTTTGACCCGTAAATACCCATCCGTTGACTTGAATTGCAGGCTCCCAAGCTGGTAGCTCGCATTCCCGGAATTGGACGCCTTGAACGATGAGAGAACAGACGTTATCCTTGGGAGCCTCCACTAAGAAATCCGCGGTGGTCAGGTCGAATTTCCCAAGGACAGAGACTGTTGGGACAATAATCTTACAGAGAACGTGATTCTGGATCATATCCTGAAATGTGAAATTGAAATTGCTCTGGTTAACCGGCATGTTGTATAGGGAATAGGCGACCTGGACATTTAGCGTGTCTCCGTCGGTTATGTCCCCTTCCGAGCAGGGAGGCCCTTGGAGCTCCTCGCTGAAAATTTCATTCTTACCCGACCAAATCTGGTAGAACAGAACGTTCTTGCTGCTGGCGAAGGAGTTGGTAC
>VBBS01000002.1 GCA_005888745.1 Candidatus Bathyarchaeota archaeon
GCGGGAATAACTCTTCCGCAGCCGCCGCTCGGATACCTGTTCTTAGCCGCTGAGTCGGCGGGTACGCAATCGAGTCTGCCTTGGATTCGCACTATCAACTTCGTAATCTACCTGATAGGCATAATATTCGTCTTCCGTGTGCTATCAAGAATCTCGGCTCTCCCCCACGCTGCTTTCATAGGGACTCTGATCTACGTTCTCTTTCCTCCGATTCTTCAGTATTCATTTTCGGCCACTCCGGAATTCACCTACTTCGTAACCTTGATCTTTGCCGCGCTCGATTTTGCTCTCTCGAATTATCATTTGGCGCTCTTCCTGGCTGGCGTTTGTTTTGGGCTATCAGCTATCACATGGTATCCCGGCGTCTTCGGACTGCTGGCTCTACTCGGATGCGTGGTCGGCTTCCGGTTCGAGGAAACAGGATCCTTGCGAAAGGCTCTCGTGGATTTTTCGAAGACCTTGTTGGGTGCGCTGGCGGTTGTCATGATTATGCTGGGAGTCATCACTCTCCTCTGGGGAGTCTATCCCCAATTCGTCTCCCAGTCGCTGGACCTTCAGACGGGTCTCAGAGCTGGATTTTCACCAGGAGAGAAGGTCCTCGTCCTAGGCTCGTACTGGCAGGTCTTCTCGCCACTTCTGATTCTTGGAGCAACGGGTGTTGTAATCGCCGGTGTGAGATCGCGTGGGTCAAGCCATCACAGAGAACTGCTCCTAGGTCTCTGGTTTGCGGTAGTGTTCGCGCTAGTCGCCCTCATCCCTAAGGTTCTGTTTCCACATTATTTCTGGTTCCTTACTCCCATCTTGGGCTATTTCAGCGCCAACACGATACTAGAGGCCGTCTCAACATTCAAGCGGCATTCGAATTACTTCCACATGCTAATTCTCCTCTCGATTCTCGCCACCGCTTCAATATTCGCCTACAACGGTTTAAAGAGCTACCCGCCGAACGCTTTTGTCAACAACGTCTACACGGCAAGCGAGGGGTATGTCGGGCACTACGTTGCGAACATTACGGCACCGGGCCAGTTGATCTGGACGAGCGAGGCTGGTATCGCTTTTTATGCTAACAGATTGATTGTTCCACCCAACTCATCAACATGGAAGATACAAGGATTCTTTGATGATGTATTCAATACCAGCTTCACCGATACGGCTATGTTCCAACATCAAGGGTCAGGTCTGGTGTCACCAGTTCAATTTGAACAGTCTTGGGGGTCCAATGTCGAGGTCTTGATCTTCATCCGTGGAAACGGTCCTGTTCCATACCCGGACACGTTGCTCTGGGATGGATGGTCTGGCACGCTGGGCGTCTCTGCCTGGGTCATGGGCCACTACTCGAGAGTTGCATTGCTCAATTTCCCTGGCGACTCGTATTTGTACGAGGTTTGGAAGAGAAATTGAGACCGCTATTGCCATTTCTTATCATGACCTCCCTGGTCACATCGGTTGTAATTTTTCCCATTGGCTACCAGGACAATTACGAGGTAGTCCGGAATGTTGCGCCCTTCAACCTGTCCAGCGACTCGTCAAGTCTTGAGACCTCGGAAAATGTGAACCTTGATTCCGGTCAGTGGTCGCAGATTGGACCTCAGCTGAGCATGGAGGCTAATGGAGTAGCGGACCCTCAGAGCTGGGCATTTCTCACTGTTAGGGCGATGGTGTACTTTCCCCCTCTAATGGGGACCCAGCTGGTTTTCTCAGGGACGTTTTCAGGTCTCGACCCTGCGTCTTCTGCGATCCGCGTGTTCCTAGTCCTCACATATCTCTCACACGTCGTCACGCTGTATTATCTCGTTGGCGATTCCAGTATTCCTCCAGACGCAGGATCATATCGGTACTTTCGGATCACGGTTCCCTCGAACGGAACCACCTTTTCTGCCCACCGAGATATTGTTCAGGACCTCTCAAGCGTTGGCGCCGGAATCGATGTTGGCTGGGAGGTAAGGTCGATCTCGCTCGGCTTTGTCATCTACCCATCAGCCTCGAACGTCCAAGTCCCTGTCCATTTAACCTTCAATTCCAATCAGACCGCTTTATCGCTCGAGGGAAATGGAATGACCACTTCATACTCATCGAGCTACAAGGGCTTGTACTTCCTTGCTCCGGTCACCGTATTGGCTATCACAATGTTCCTGTACATATGTGGACTAGATCGACTCAGAACCATAAGCTCGTTGGTCAAACGTTCCTTTGACGAGACAGGTTGAAGCTAGATGATATATGAAAAAATCGCAGCTCGTTCGGAGCGGCTCTCAGCTGTCGCAAGACCGGTGTTCAAGAAGCTCGCATGTTTTTCCAATGCGGCCCTATACAGGTCAACTCTCGCCAAGCTCAGCCAAGAATATGCGAGAAACCATTCGGTAGAGAGGCTTGTGGACACGATATACGCGTCTTGGAGCGCCTTCCTTACAGTTAGACCAATTCAGGTTAAGGAGGAAATATCTCAACTCCTAGAGACCATTGTCAAGACTTCGCCAAGAACCGTCGTCGAAATAGGTACAGCAAATGGTGGCACATTGTTCCTCCTAACTAGGGTAGCCGCTCCCAAAGCTACACTCATCAGCATCGACAAGCCTAACGGCAGCTTCGGAGGGGGATACCCAGGTTCTATGGTGCCTGTATTCCGTTCGTTCGCAAGAGACGGACAGGAAGTGACTCTAGTCCGCAGAGACTCACACGATGTAGAGACATTCTCCCTGACTCGAAAGATGCTGAACAATAGAGAGATAGATTTTCTATTCATCGACGGGGACCACTCCTATCAAGGAGTCAAATCGGACTTCGCCACTTACTCTCCGCTAGTCGCCGAAGGCGGAATGATCGGTCTCCACGACATAGTGCCGGGCCTGCCCTCTCACGTGGGCGACGTTCCCCGTTTCTGGACTGAAGTACGAGACAGATACAAGTCACGCGCGATAGTAAAAGATTGGAACCAGGGCGGAGCCGGTATCGGCTTGCTCAACGTTTAGAGTCGACTCTCAAAGTCAGACAAGGAGGAAATCGGGTTTGCGATTGTCGGGCTCCTGGAACCCAGCTTTGCATCACATCGACAAAGGAGACCTCCAATGGCCCAGCTAGTATTAAATCCGACTCAGTGACGAACGCGCAATCGGGCATCTACTCTCTGCGTCAAAGAATTGGAGATCTGATGAGATTCACGAAAATCAGCACCGTCATAATGCTCTACAATGAGGAGGAGGTGGTCGACGAATTCTCGGCTCGTCTAATAGAATCCTTAGAAGCCCTAAACCCAGACTACGAAGTCATTTTCGTGGTAGAAGGAACAGACTCCACCCTGCAAAAAGTTAGCGAACTCGCGAAATCGAACCCGCGGGTGAGGATCGAGTATCACGAAAAGAGACTCGGGCTCGGAAGAGCGACTAAGAAGGGCCTAAGCCTAGTAGATCCCAAATCGGACTACGTATTGACCATGGATTCCGATCTGAACCATGATCCAAAAGAGATCGAGCGTCTCCTCGCCGCAACGAAAGAGGCCGATGTGGTCGTGGGTTGTCGATCAAAAACCCGAGGACTCGTCCAAGAACTGCCTTGGTTTAAGCGGATGGTGAGCGCCTCCACCAACTGGGTGTTGAGGAACACCTTCAGGATGCAATCAAGCGATGTGACATCAGGATTCAGGATCTACTCGACAAAGGCCATTGAAAGCGTTAGAGATGACCTTGTAGCCAAGAACTTTGAAGTCACAGCTGAACTACTGATCAGAGCCAAGAAGAAGGGATTCTCCATAACTGAAGTCCCTATCACCTTCACTCGCAGACCAAGGGGAACGAGCAAGCTGAGCTTCGTCAGGAGCGGTATTGGATATGTCATACTCTTATTCCGTTTGGGAATCTAGAAATGAACTGTTTAAGGGCCCTATATTGCAATCATTCTGCGGCCCGGAAAACTCGGCGTTTTTTCGTTGATTCGCACAACAGGATCGGTCGATCGTTTTTAGAGAACAGTTTGGCATTCGCTAACCTGTAAACGACTTTTTGCGAGGG
>VBBS01000004.1 GCA_005888745.1 Candidatus Bathyarchaeota archaeon
GTTTTCAAGAGGCTGCTTTCCAAAGAGTGGTTTCCAAATGCCTGTTTCATTATGAGGCTCAGGGTCTTTCCGGCCGGCCAGTTTCGCCGAAGCTTACGAGAACTATTCCAGGCCACATGAGCCATCCAACGAATGATGATAGTTTGAGGCGTAAATATTCCCTGCGGAATAGAGGAGGGAAGTGATTAATATGACATACGTTATACCGCGCCGATAGATGACGAATGTCATATGCACACCCCGAAGTATTGGTTAGCAGCGACTGGGTCCAACAACACCTCAACGACCCAAAGGTGAGGATCGTCGAGGTTGACTACGATCCCGTTGCCAACTACCAGCTGGGACACGTTCCCGGCGCAGTCCTCTTCGACTGGAAAAAGGACCTTAACCACCCCCTCGAAAGAGACATCCTGTCCAAACAACAACTGGAACAACTCTTCGCCAGATCGGGAATAGCCCCGGACACGAAGATAGTCCTATACGGCGACTTCAACAACTGGTTCGCAGCCTACGCTTTCTGGGACCTACAATACTACGGCGTCAAAAACGTCGTGCTAATGAACGGTGGACGGAAGAAGTGGATTGACGAAGACAAGCCGCTGGCCAAAGACGTCCCCAACTATCCAAGCACCAGCTTCAAGGCATCAGGACCCGACGAGAGTGTCAGAGTCTATTTCAAACAGGCCTTTGACCTCTACCAGAAGCCCAACGTAAAACTCGTAGACGTCAGAGGACCGAAAGAGTTCACAGGCGAAGTCTTAGCCCCACCCGAATACCCGACTGAACACGCGCAACGAGGAGGCCACATACCGGGAGCGATCAACATTCCATGGTCCCAAGCAGTTCGAGAAGACGGCACGTTCAAAAGTCCTGAGGAACTGAAGAAGCTCTACGAAGACAAGGGCATCATCGCCGCCAGGGACATTGTCACCTACTGCCGCATCGGCGAGAGATCCTCGTTCACATGGTTCGTTCTAAAGTATCTCCTCGGCTACCCCAACGTTCGCAACTACGATGGATCATGGACCGAGTGGGGAAACCTAGTCCGGAACCCTATCGAAAAACCAAGCCAGACGATAGCACCACCCGTTCCGGCATAAGACAACCTACCAACCTCCCTTTTTCCTTCCTCCTTCCTTCGGGCGTTCGTCTTACCACTCTTTCCGAACAATGAAGTGGAAGAGGTTTCCCTCCTGCCGCCAGTCAACTAGCTCCTGGCCAGTCTGGTCAGTCCATCGCACCATCTCTACATATGAAGCAGGATCATCGGTCACAAGATGAACGACATCCCCAACCAAAGTCGTCGAGAGAAGCTCATTGAGACGAACAAGAACTGCAGAACACTCCGTCCCGATCTCATACATCTCATGATCTGGGAAAGCTTTGAAACATCGAGCATGAAAATCAGTAATCTTCTTCTTGAAATCCTTCCTCGCCTCCGACGGTCGTGAAAGGAAACCTCTCTCTTCTTGAAAACTAAGCGGTCTTAGCCTGACAATCCACCCCTCAGTATAGGATGCGTCGTTCATGAGCTTCGGTCGTTTGACCACGTCACCGTTTACTAGGGATATGATGCCAGCTAAGGGGGAGGGAATAGGGCCAACGAATTTCAGGCTCTCAAGGGTCCCGAGGCTTCTGCCCCGTTCTACCCTCGTCCCAGTAGGCCGGATGCGTACTGAGGTGAATTTTCCTGCAATGGCCGAAAGGAGACTTGTCACCCCCACAGTCACTTCATTTTCGTCGCTCGTTACCCATGTGTTGCCTTCCAGATCGTAGAGAAGATTATCTGGAAAGCTGCAGTTCTCTAGCTCCAATTCGTCTCACTCACTAGCTAAGGTGCATTCTCGGATCGCACTGCATTCTCGAATGATGTCAGAGGAAGTGTCGTAAATATTATCCTGTCCAGGAGGAATAATCGCCACCAAGGTTTTGAATCTCGACCCGTTCTTTAGATGATTTCTTACAAAGCTCCTTCTCTACGCGAGCCGAGAGGAGAGTCTCTCGGCCAAATCTAGGGAACGGACGCAAGAAACTTTACAAATGGCAGAGATTCCCCTGAGTAACATATAAGATTAGATAAACGAGTCAAGAACAGCCAATAGGCTGAGGTTACATCATGCCCTTCGTGAACGTCAGTCATTCTCATAAGGTTCTCTAAGAGACTTGTGACGGGGCGACGAAAGTTGGCTGACATTGAGACTTACGGGTTAGCACCCCCCAAAGAATAATTAGTCTGCAACACAAGGTTCCTGAGTCCTGCAGTGCACCTGTTCAAGATTGGGAAAAAAACGGCGATAGTGATAGTAGGAATTGCTCTAGCAGCTACCGTTGTCGCAAGTGTCGAAATTTCGATGTTGTACAACTATGCTTACCAATACGCGCATAGTTCTGCTTTGAGTGTCCAAAGGACGTGTGGTGCCGTAGGGCCCGATGGGCCCGACGTGGATGGGCTAATCGGCTTTTCCAACCCCTCATCAATAGCAATAGACGCCTCCTGGAAATATGAATTCTATTTCAGCAACACGGTCACACCAGACGCGTTTGGAGCATTGTCTGTTCACGTTCCCGCCCATGGGATTACTTACACTGCTGTGAGATTCTACAAGCTAGCGACATCAGATCAATTTGGTGCGATTACCACCAGGCTCTTCAAACTTACCAGCTACTATCATGCTTTGTATTGGTCCTTCGACAAGATCGATGAGACGAACGGAACAATGCTCATCCCGTTTGGCGCGTCGACGGTGATCCCACTTTGTTGAAGTGCATCTTGCTAGTTCTCCTTTTGACATTCCTTGCCCTGACCTCCATCGTCCCACGCGGTCGCGCTACACCGGCAGTGGTTGGCGTCAACCTTGATGCGTCAAGCACAAGCCAGACAGATATCATGATAGATCCATCAGGAAGCAATGTAAGAAGTTTCAGGGTGGGAGCCGTTGTCAATGCCACGGGATACTACCCCCTATCCGGCGTATATGGATGGCAGTTTACCATCAACTACAACCCGAGTTCATTCGTCCCTCAGGGGAATCCTAATCCTTTAGCAACGTCTGGTAACTCTCTTGGACTCTATCCGGACGGAGCCTCGAACACTGTGCTGTTGGGAGCCCAGACTGCTGCCGGAACGGTGAATTGGGCTGGTCTGGTAAGCGCGAACTATGCGTTCGAGTCGTTCAACGTGAACTCGACACGCGGGCAGGTGAGTATTTTCTTTGTCATGCTTAGCCCTCATCCTCCGGTAAATATTGCTGCAGCCACACTCTTGGCTAGTGTCAACTTTGAGATTCTTAACAAAACTAATACTTCACAGAACTTCATGGTGTCCAATGTCATCTTTGTCGATAACAATGACCTGCCCATGTCAGGTGTTGTAGCTGGAGCGAGCGTAGATGAGACAGTAACCAACGATCCACCCCATGCTAGCTTCACCTATACGGGCGACAGGAAGGTGGGACCCTACGCGTACGTGTTCAGCGCAAGAGCTAGTTTTGACACAGACGATACGATTCCGAACCCCTCGGGTTATTTCTGGGACTTTGGGGACGGGACTCAAGATCTAGGAGTAAGCGGGCCGGTAGTAACGCACAACTATACTACCGCCGGGCCGTTCAATGTTACGCTAAGAATCCAAGATAGCCCAGGGGCAACTGGGTCCGCGCGGGACTCGCTGGGTTACGTGGTTCCGAATGCTCAGCCAAGTCATACCAAGCTGATGATCGGCCAGGCAGAAAATGCTCCCTCAACCTCCCCTACTCTGACGTCCGATGGTTGTCTCTCTCAACCGCAGGCTTTGGTGTTTGCTACCTCTTCGGCCAGCTTCAAGCTAATGGATTCTGCGGCAAACTACCATTATGTGAATTATGCAACTGCAACAGACGGGTTCGCTTGCAGGACAGTCCTCTTCTTTCAGTCTGAACCCGGAGACATGGTCGAAGCTACAGTGAATT
>VBBS01000005.1 GCA_005888745.1 Candidatus Bathyarchaeota archaeon
TTCGATCAGAGATCGAAGGTAGGCCCATAGCGGCTGCGTCGAACACAATGGGTCATTCGCCGAACGCAAAAACGACTCTTCCCAGTCAATCCCTATTTCACAGTTGTGCTATCTGAGGAATGAAAAAGATGTCAGAAGTGTCCATACGACAGAAGGCACTGTCAACTCTTCGGTTGTTGTTTGGCGACCCGGATACTCGTCCAGGGTCTTCGCTGGTCTAGAGAAAAAAGAAGGTTCTGGAGAGTCCGCTGGAGTGGGTCTAGAACTTTTCGGGAAGGCTGTACGAAATGAGGGTCTCGCTGGCTGTGATTCCGTTGATGCTGCCTATTCTCTCAACGGACTTTTCCAGAAGCTCCTCAGATGTGTCGGCCCTGAAAGCTGCCAGTATGTCGAACGCTCCAGGTATGACGTGTGCCTCTGCAAAGTTCGGGATTGTCTTGAGTTTTCGTAGAATCGTGTCGAAGCTGCCTCTGACCTTCAAGAGAGCGAATGCTAGTGGGCTCTCGCTATCTGTGTGGTTGGTGCTGTTGATGATGCTCTCGAAGGAGATGGTTGTCTGAGTGTTTGTGATGCTTGGGATGTTTCTGATCTTCTCCATGGTGGTAAAGGCCTTGGTCGGCTCGTTGGTTCGCAGCTTGATCACCAGGTCGAATCTTCCTGTAACGGGTGTGGCGGATTCTACGTTGGGAATGCGCTGGATCTGGGAAATGGTGTGAGCACGTTCTCCTTTGCATTTGGCGAATATGTAGCTTGTCTGTTCATTTTTCGTCATTTTTTTCTACCGTGGACAGCATAGATGACTTGGCCTATTTTTGTGAACGCGTACCCCAGACCATTCGCGTCGGTGACGCCGGGCACTAGGCCACGGAAAGTCTCGCCTACCCACACGCTAGACGGATTACGACTTACAGAATTATTTCCATGACTATTTGGAATTGGTCGAGAAGAGCTCTCCAGCTACAATGATTAGTAGGCGACAGTCTGAGGTTTCTGACTGTCAACTTAATTGACTTCCAAAGATTCCAAAAAGGAACTATGTAGTCGCCTGTGGTTTTACTCGGTAAAAAAAAGGGAGGAAATTGGGGGAAGGTCAGTTGGCGTTGAATGATATTTCTCCGACTTGGGTTGACCAGCCTTGGAAGAGGCTGATTGTCCTGAATTCACCTGAGACCCAGAATGTGTTGGGTGTGGCGGGATCTGTGGCGGCCCAGAAGTAGTCTCCCCAGCGGCCGGTGTAGTCGGCTGCGGTACCGGCGATTAGTAGTACTGGCGCTGCGAGTGTGGTGGGAAGCATTGTGGCGAGTTGTCCTGTCACTTCGAGGGTGGGAAAGAGGCTGAGGGATGAGTGCCCGTAGAGGAGTACAAGGTTGTTGTTCGAGTCCGTGCTGAGAGCAGGGTAGAAGACATAATCTCCCAAGAAACCTAGGTCGAAGTCTTGAAGTGCGCAAGGTGGCGCTGGGCAGCCAGGGCCGACGGCTGTCTGTATCTGGTCGAGGCGAGCGCAGGTTCGAGAGGCACTGTCTCCGGTGGGCTTGCATCCTTCGTGGGAGGCCGTCCAGAGAACATCGTTTCTCCAGACAATGCTCAGCATGCGAAGCGCGTCATTGGTACCCAAACTGGCGGGGTTACCAGGCTGGTCAGCCATACCCGGGAAGAGCATCTTGGCGACAGTGACTGTTGTAACTGTGACAGTCGTTGGGTCTGGCGGTGTGCCGGTGATCGTGAAGACGTTTATGCCACCGTTTGTAGGGGGCGGAGGTACGTTAGGTGGAGGCGGTGTACAGTTATTTGTTATGAACGCTCCATCTATCAGATGGAGACAGTTCTCCGCCATATAGGCAGTAGATGTCGTACTGAGGTGTTGGGCTGGTCGTATTGCCCAGTGGTTATTGGTCGTAGTGACAACATTCGTCAGGGCGTCAATATTCCGGCCTCCAGGACATGGTGTGGGGACTGTGCACCCGGAGAGCATCTCAGCCTTGTTGAGAATCCAGTATTGCGCTCCGATAAAGAGACCTGTGGTCTCATCGAAGTCGTTAGCGGCGATCATGAACTTGTCTCTGCTGTAGCCGATGTAGGGTTGATCGGGAAGCGTATTGGATGAGGCGGGCGAGCAGGGTCCATAGGGTGCGGTAGGATTGCAGTTCGCTATTACACGGTAAATGTACCAAGCTCCAGTGGGGTCATTTGTGGCTGTGACGGCGAAGTTCACCCTGTTAACGTCGAAGGTATCGATGATGGACGCGTAGAACCTGTCTGCTGTGGCGTCATAGAGAACCTGGGGGTCGCTCATTCCGATTCCAAGAGGGCCTCCCCTCACTGGGAGGAACCAGAAGTCGGAGAGTGAGAAGGTTGTAACTTTTACACCGTTGTTCTTCCAGATCGTGCCTGCAAGGTTCACCATCTGCACGACGAACTTGGAGCTTGCTGCGAGGCCCATGTCTGGAGGTGTGCAACGGCAGGGGTTAGGGTTGGTCCCAGGTGTTCCTGCGAAGTCTTTCACTATGTGTATGAATTGCTGGGAACCAGGCGATACAACCACAACCGGAGCAGTTGATACTGTTTGTGCTTGCTCGGACAGAGATAGATCTGGCAAACTAAGAGCCCCCACATCACTGACACTTGGCGCCGGTAGAGAGCTGACGGCGACCTGCCCGATGTACGCCGCAGAATAGTCGGTTACGAGCTGCTCTGTAGAGGTGTCAGTGCTTGCCGACACTGGAACTATGGCGTGCGACAAGACGGCTGGAAGGGTGAGGAGAGCCATCGTTAGAACAGTTGGAATGATCCTTGCGAGTCTGTGGTTTGAGGGAACACTTTTGACAGTTGACAATTTTCCGCGAATAGTCACTATATACAGTAAAAATGATCCGCGTGTACAACTGAATACAACCGAACACGACTATAATTATCTGCAGATATATATCGAAATCCGAGAATACCTAGTCTCGAAAAAATCGAGACCAGAATATCATTTTTCATCGACGCTTCCCAGGGCAATCCTCAATTTGGAATACGCGGATAAAGGACAGAGAGTGTTCAGTGACTCTTTGTTCACGATCGAAAGAGTTCGGGCAAGAAGCACAAGAAATCTTGTTGTTTACGTTCGTTCGTCCTATCTGCTCACGGCTATAACCGATTCCAAACCCGTCACCATAGGAAAATCTCCAAACTCATCAAGTCAGACCATTGCTGGGTACAAGAATAACAAAGCCAAGACTCGCAATTCCCGGCCCGAGTACTGAAGTAACTACTCCAATCGACTACTAAAAGACAATTGCGACGATCTCACGGCGAATACAAGATTTTCTGTGTCGACATTGCTCCGCGCTTATGCGAGTTAACGAATCCCCTTCGTGCCGTCCACGCAAGAATACAGTGGTAACTAGGCACATGAACTTGGACCCTTCCTGAAAAGTTCGATAGTGCCTATACCGGAAATGCGTAGTATAGTAGTTCTTGCCGAAGAACTCGCTCACAACAAAGAGTCTGGTTCTCGTTCGGCAATGCGAGCAGGCCGTTCGGCTCGGGCCATAACGATCCCGCCCGAGATCGTGAAGGAATGTTGAAAATGAAAACAAGAATAGTATCACTAGATCCGCACTCGCAACTCCGCGAGTCCGGGTTTGAGACTGGAGGACGATCCTAGCCTTGAGAACGCACTTACTAGTCGCCATTATGATCATCGGGATAGTTACACTGGCTGTCCCTGCTTTGCCGAACGCGCGTGCAGCCGCCGGAACCAACTTCGACAACGTAGTTATTGTTGCCATGGAGAACCAGAATTATGCGTCTGTTATGGGCAGCGGGACAGGAAGTTCCAGTGCTCCATTCATCTCAAGTCTGTTAGTCCAGTCGTCGACCATCCCTAACTATCATGGCTATGGCGCCGCTGGGAGGAGTATCAACGGATGCTCCGCCGGATGCTACACAGCGCTCATCTCAGGCTCTGACCAGGGAATATCCGACGGATACTCATGCTGCATAAACGCGCCAACTCTCATGGACCGGATGGGCACAGCAGGTCTTACATGGCAAGCGTACTGTGAGAGTGGATGCCCGCGGGGTAACGACCACTTTCCATTCACAGGATTCACAAGCACGTCAAACAGTCCAAACTTATTCACCGGGGGCAGCGTTTCAACGGCCGACTTTGTGACAGCGGCGAATTCTGCCAATCCTCCTAACGTTCTATGGTTTACACCTACAGACAGCCACAATATGCATGACAACAGCGTACAAACCGGGGATTCTTACCTCAAATCATTCCTTGTTGGAACGGGAACATTGTCAAGTCCGTCTAGCGGTTCACTCCTTGCAAGCACCCTCTTCCAGCCGGGTCACAGGACAATGCTCCTCCTTTGGTGGGACGAGTACGACCCCGCCCCCATTCTGTTCTACGGAACGATGGTAAAACAGGCGTTCATCTCATCCAGCAATAACTACGATGAGTTTTCAGTTCTGCGTCTGTTAGAAAACAACTGGGCTCTTCCAACTCTGGCCTCAGGTGATGCTGCTGCGTCACCGATGTCGGAAATCTATGGAACCTCGACGCCGCCACCACTAACGACAAGCTTCGCTCTCTCGCCGTCAACGCCGATCGTCAACCTGCCGGTCACGCTTACAGCAACAACAACCGGTGGAGCATCACCTTACACGATTAGCTGGAACTTTGGAGACGGCACGACAGGATCCGGAGCTTCCTTAACGCACACGTTCACAGGCGTTCAATCCTACACCATCGCAGAGACTGCGACAGACTCCTCAACGCCGAAACAGACTGCGACCAGCACCCAAACAATCGCCGTCGTGGCTTCAATGCCATTGTCGACAAGCTTCACA
>VBBS01000006.1:0-5639 GCA_005888745.1 Candidatus Bathyarchaeota archaeon
TACGATACCCACGGAAACGTCAAAACATTGACTGATCCAAGAGGCAACATAACCTCGTATGGGTACTCCTCCAAGTACCAGTCCGCGTACTTGACGAGCCTCAACGAAACTCTTGCACCGGGAGGAACTCTCATCTCCAGCTATAGCTACAATTTCACGACAGGGACGATGCTCTCCACTGTTGACCCTGATGGCTACAATACCACTTATCTGAACGACGTTTTGGGCCGCGTCAAGCAAGTCATCTATCCAACCCGGGATTACGCGAACTACACCTACAACGATGCCGGTAACTATGTTAATGTGACCAATGAGAACGGTTGGTTGACACAGCAGCGATACGATGGATTAGGGCGTCTCTCCTCTCTCAACAAGTTCCAGGCAGGATCCCTCTACTCCACGCAGACCTACACGCATGATTGGCAGAACAAGATAGTAACAGACACCGACCCATTGGGCAACAGGATCACCTACCAGTATGACCCCTTAGGCCGAACCACCCAAGTCACTAAGCCCGACGGAAACACTACCGCTGTCACATACAACGACTTGTCCTCTTGGACGCGGACGAGCGACGAGAATGGAGTAGGAAAGTGCAGTACTGTTGATCGTCTCGGCCGACTAGTCAGCGTAGTCGAAAACGCCACCTCCTCCTGCTCCACAGGGATCGTAACTAACTACAATTACGACGAGTTAGGAAACCTTGCCAAAACAACCACGGCCAATCTCAAATCAACCACGTACGTATACGACAATCTGAACAGGCTCACGAAAACGAGTTATCCAGACGCAACTAGCGAGACGTATGCCTACGACAATAACGGAAACTTGGTACTGAAGATCGACCGGAAGAACGTGCAGACCACTAACAATTTTGATTCTCTGAACCGTGTTACCACCAAGACATTCAATGGCCCTGCAGCAACCACAGACCGGTACAGTTACGATCCAAACGGGAATCTTATCCAGTTGCAGAATCAGAATACTACCGTTCAGTACGGTTATGATTCTCGGAACAGGGTTACTTCGGAAACCTATGCTGTGGGAAACCCAGGCTTTGCTCTCTCGGTGTCTCCGCCGAGCGTGAATCTCTACTGCACCCCGACCCAGTGCACCCCCACAAGCGCTACAGCAACCCTCACGGTTACTAGTGTTCTAGGATTCTCAGGAACAGTCGCCCTGAGCTATCTGCCGCCGGGTTCGGGAACCGGAGGGACATCGCTTTCAGGTTCATCCTCGGTCTCCCTAACCTCTGGTGGGCGTGCTCAGGTGACGTTAACAGCGACGCTAGGAACTTTAACCGGGAATTACGTCTGGACGATTCAGGCACAGGGCAGCGGGAAGACAGCCCTTCTACAGTTCACAATATCCGAGTATGTCTGTCATACGAACTGTCCACAGAATCCTGCGGGCGGGTCCAGCCCGTCCGGTTCTTCTCCCCTGAGCCCGAGCACGGGATCTGAAGCGTACATTGTAGGGTACGGTTACAAAGGGGAGGTTCTGGCCAACATGACCTATCCTGATGGCCTCGTTGCCAAGTATGGTTACGATGGTCTCGGAAGGATCTCCAATGTCACCAGTCCCGGAAGCACCAGCTATGCCACGTTCACCTACGACCGGAACGACAGGGTTCAGGGTATCCTTTTCGGAAACTCGCTATACGCCAGCTACACCTACGACAGACTGTCCCGCCCATCGCAGATAGTGCTCACGGGGAGCACAACACTCCTCTCACTAGCATACTCTTACAATCGAACCGGAACACTGGCAGCTGTCACAGGCCAGGTCAACCAGGTTCCTGTCAGTGAACACTACAGGTACGATCCCTTGGGGAGGATCATAAATGCTGTGGTTGGCAGCAACAATGTGACCAACACGCTATCGTACCAGTATGATAGTCTCGGGAACCGGCTCAGCCAGAGCCTCAACGGTCAGGCGACTACCTACCTGTACAACGCGACCAACAACGAGCTCAAATCACTCACAGGACCAGGCGGAAGTATTTCGTACACGTACGATGCCAATGGCAATCTCCTCACCCGCGGTATAGGGTCCACAAACTGGGCCTATTCCTGGGACCCGTCAAACAACCTCGTAAGCGTAGCAAACAACGGGATTACCCAAGGACAATACGTCTACGATGGATCGGGGCGCCGGTTAGAGTCCGCAGAGACATCAACGGTCTATTACGCGTACCATGGAACTGAGACGCTTTCGGAGCTAGCAAGCAACGGTGCGACCACCGACTACATTTATGGGGGCGGTATGATGATAGCCAAGGTTTCCGCGGCGACTGTGAATTACTACCACTTTGATGCGCTCGGCAGTACCCGTTTGGTGACAACCTTCTCTGCTACGGTCGTTTTCTCCGACAACTACCAGCCCTACGGTCAGGACAACGGAACACCTTACGGGTCCGACACTTACAAGTTCACAGGCAAACCCTACAGCGCTGCGACAGGTTTGTACTACTATTTCCACAGATGGTACGATCCAACAATCGGACGGTTCATCTCCCTTGATCCGAAGCATGGCAGGCTTTCGAACCCGCAAAGTCTGAATCTGTACATTTACGTAAGAGACATTCCGACAATCCTCACAGATCCGACTGGAGAGGGGGATAGCTTCCACGACCGACCATACACGCCACAAGGGCCGGGCCTTACACAGGCTCAGCAGGCCCAATTATTCACCATCCTAGTGATAGTAGTCGCGGTCGTTGCCATTGTTGCGACTGGAGGCATAGCAAGCCCAGTGGCGGCGGGCATCATCATTGGTGCCTCTCTCGGCGCGTCAGTAACAACGACAGTCTACACTGTCACAAAGGGCGACAAGGCGACGCTCGCTGGGGCAGTTGGAAGCGCAGTGACGGGAGCTATTGCAGGTGCAATAGGAGGCGGGGCAGGAGCCGGCCTAAGTACCGTTGTGGGAGCGTTAGCCACAGGAGGGGGCTCAGTCTTGGGCGATATTGCGGGCAGATCGCTCGAAGCCGGACTTGGAGGGAGGCAATATGACCTTCAGGGTCAAGAGACCCAGAAGGAACTGATCTTGGGAGCTGGCGTGTCCTTGGTAACCTTCGGATTGACCAGCGGATTCGACTCGAGTGCCGGAGAGGCTGCTGCCGAAAGTGTTCTTGGTCCGGGCCCAATGACGTCCGAACAGCTTTATCATTCAGATGAGCTGATATCTCCATATGTGTTCCAGAGAAATATGAATTTGGCATTCCTCGGAACTTGGTCCGCATTGTTGGGGGTACTTCTGCCTAACTACCTGAACCAGTGGTGAGTTTTTGGAGTCGGGTCGTTTGGGCGAAAAGATTAGGAGATTCTACACCACATGGCTAGCTCCCGGACATGGAACTGGCATGGATAATCCCCGACCCGCAACGATTGGTACTCTATTTCTAGTTCTGTTCAACTGGGGGTTCTTCTATGTTCTCGTCCCTTACACAACGATCTCAAACAAAGAACTATTCTGGGCCGGGTTCTTTGCTTGGCTTGTCCCGCCTAGTGTTGCTGCCTGGGTTGTTCGAAACACTACGCGCGAAAGTGCCAGGCGAATATACGGCAGACTGATAACTGGGCTTGGAATCGCAATCATAGTTGTCTATTCTATATCACTGCGCGACGAGGGCTGGAACCCTATTTTGTTCGCCTCTTGGCCCGGAGTTCTGAACGGAATCGTATTTTCTGTGGAAATCCCACAAGGAAAGGAAGAAGTAACCTTCGACAATTTGTCCACCCAAAAAGAAGGCGTTGTCACACTAGTTCTCGTCATAATATGCCAGACCATGACATAGTCTTGAGCTTACTCATTAGCTCCGGCTAAGACCTTTTCTATGGATTTTGGAGAGCTACGAGTTTGGAAGAGAGCGAGGAATTGCTAGGAGGCATTGTCAGTCCAAATCTGGTGAGGAGAAGGTTGAGAGGCTATGGTTTGTACATCACTAACAAGAGGGTGATAGGAGTGAAAAAGCCGAAAGCTGGTATCGGTTTCATGATAGGCGCAGGCCTCGGAGGACCCGTTGGAGGGCTCATCACTCGGCCATTGAAAAACTGGTTTGGGTTCAACGATATACACGTTCAACAGAAGATCCGTATCGCTGGAAGAGAAGAGCTTGTTACTGTTGCGGACGAACGCCCGCCTACCCAAGAGGAGCTGGGGAGGATATTTGGTGCAGGCGACCAGAGAGCTAAGGCAGCTTCGGCCCTACTGGGCTTCTCCGGAGTCAGGCTTGAGGTACTAGGGGATTATCTCGGGATGGACGGGCTGAAGATCAAGGATCTCCCCGAGATGACTATCAGCAAGAAACGTGTTGAGTTTGAGGAAGTTCCAACCATAGTCCAGGTTCGAAAGAACCTTTCAAAGACAAACAAGCACTACTTCTCGTTCCTGTGCAGGGAAGGATGCGACTATCTCAAACAGTATGTTGAATGGCGGATAAGAAGAGGAGAGAAAATCGACCCGAATTCGCCTCTCATAACACCGTCTCAGGCCCACCTTGCAGGCCAACATATTCGAACACCAAACATCAGTGACTTGATCCGCAAGGGCATACGAGACGCCGGGTTCGATTGGAGACCCTATGTTCTCAGACGATACTTCGACACTCGCCTCATGGTCGCCGAATCGGATGGACTTATTCCGCGTGACTGGCGTCAGTTTTTCATGGGGCATTCAGGTGACATCGAGCATACCTACACAGTGAACAAGGCGGTTTCCAAGGACGTCGTGGAGAAAATGCGTGCATCATACGAGAAAGCATCTGAGAAACACTTGGTGACTTCGAGACGAGAGGATGTGACTAAGAATACTGTCATTGAAGCCTTCAACCGTCAGTTCCTGGCGATGGCCGGATACTCGGAAGACGATATCTCCAAACTCGGGGACCTGCCACAACTAACCCCGCAGCAGATACAAGACCTAATTCAGCGGAAGTCAATGCAGGCTCTCGGGCTAAACGGTAATGGTAAGCAGAAAATTGTTCCTCTCTCTGAGGTCAGGACTTGGGTTCTCGAAGGATGGGAATATGTCTCAACATTGCCAACCAACGAAGCAGTAATAAAATTACCATCTTCCTAGAAAGAAACACCACACTGTTTATCCTAAGAGCTCACGCGAGAAGGCTCCCCCGTTTAACGCTAATAAGCCAGTATTGAGTTCGTTTCAAGTGAACCGCCGCTGAAACTTGGTATCTTAGAATCTCACAGGGGGACTCTTAGCCCTGCGTTACGAGATTAGAAATGATGAGCGCACGAACTATTGTGAATAGTTGGTTAACTCAGAATGTAGGTTTTCCATTTAACGAGTCCGAACTCTCTCCAAATGTCCGCGCGAAAATTGGCCAGCTTGCTGACCTAAGACAACAGGTAGAAATCAAGCATAGTGCAATTTCTCAGAAACAAGCCGAAATCGCGAAGCTCAGAGCTCAGAAAAAAGGGAATTTGGTGTTGATAATAACACTCCTGATTGCGGGGGCAATCCTCCTGATAGCGATAATTGGAGCGTTCCTGCTCTTGGGCGCATTTCTGTTATACCGACGAGGAAAAAAACTTGAAACCCAAATCCAGCAAAGAGTGGCAGAAATGGTGAATCTAAACGCCGAGATGGTCAATCTGAATTCAACGCTTGGCACCAGC
>VBBS01000006.1:5644-6174 GCA_005888745.1 Candidatus Bathyarchaeota archaeon
ATCCGGTCCAACGGTTCAACTTGTCAAGGAGACTATCAGAGAGGTTGTCATGATCCCATGTGCCTACTGCCATCACCTAATGACTCAAGCTTCCAGGCTCTGTCCGAACTGTGGGGCAGGCAGGAAGAGCTAATTGAAAACAGACTTCTACGACCGTTCGTCCTCGTATAGCAACCGAACAGAAATCTCGACCCTAGCCAAAGCCGCATTCCTCGGTAACGAGTCGGGTTCAAGCAGCACAAGAATACGCAAGAGACTCCTTCTGTCAAGAAGACGCTGTCCAGCTCCTTCAACGAAAGGAGACTAACCTCTCGAACTGGCTGAACACTGTCCACATTCTATGATGCATTGTTGATCTCAAACTCCAGCCTTCCCTCCAAGTTCGAAGACTGCTCAAGCGCTTCCTTCCACAATTTGCGGAAATCAATAATTACTGTCTCTTTCAAAGCCAGTTGCCTAGCAGTTTCCCAAAACTTTTCGAAGGTATCAGTATTCAGACGCTTCTTGTCAACATTTAGAAGCGGAATCGA
>VBBS01000007.1 GCA_005888745.1 Candidatus Bathyarchaeota archaeon
GTTGATGGTAAAGTGGTTGAGGGGAGTTCGGCGGTTGACGAGTCGATGATTACCGGAGAGAGTCTGCCGAGAGACAAGCGAGTTGGGGATGAAGTGATAGGAGCAACTATGAACAAAGCTGGTCTTCTGAAGGTTCAGGCAATGAAGGTTGGGCAGGATACTGTTCTGTCGCAGATAGCTAAGCTTGTCGAGGAGGCCCAGGTTGGAAAGGCTCCCCTGCAGCGATTAGCAGACAAGGTTTCAGCATACTTTGTTCCCGCGGTCATTCTGATCGCGACAGCATCGTTCTTGTTCTGGTATCTTGTGGCAAGAATAGGACTTGCGTTCTCGCTTCTTGCGTTCGTCTCTGTAGTTATCATCGCCTGTCCATGCGCGCTTGGAATAGCAACCCCCGCGGCCCTGCTTGTCGGGACAGGCAAAGGAGCGGAAAACGGAATCCTGATCAAGGGAGGTGACCAGCTGGAAGAGGCTCACAAGGCAAACACGGTCATCTTCGACAAGACGGGAACGCTGACGAAGGGTCAGCCCGCCGTAACGGATATTGTTTCAGTTGGGAACATTTCGGAGACGCAGATCCTTGCTTACGCCGGGTCGGTGGAGAAGGGGAGTGAACACCCCCTTGCCCAAGCAGTAGTCAAAGCCGCTCAGAAGATGAATATCGACCTATCTGACCCTTCAGATTTTGAAGCCTTGCCTGGACTCGGGGTCAAGGCTACAGTAGACGGCCAGGAGGTTTTGCTGGGCAACACCGATCTAATGGAGAAATTCTCTGTTGAGGTAAGTGGCTATGCCCAAAAGGTGGCAAGTCTTCAGGGACAGGGAAAGACTGTTACCTTTCTTGCGGTGGACCGGAGGCCCGTTGCGCTTTTCGGCATCGCTGACACGGCCAAGGAAACGGCCGCCGGCGCCGTTAGGGCATTGAAGTCGATGGGGTTAGAAGTAGTGATGCTCACGGGTGACAATGAACGAACAGCAAAAGCCATTGCCCAGACCCTTGGAATTGACATTGTGATCTCCGGTGTCCGTCCGGATCAAAAGGAGGAACATATCCGAAAGCTCCAGGCGGAAGGCAAGAAGGTAGTCATGGTCGGAGATGGGATAAACGACGCTCCAGCACTGGCCGCAGCAGACGTTGGGATAGCCATCGGCAGCGGGACAGACGTTGCAAAGGAGACAGGTGGAATAATCCTCATCAAGGACGATCTAACAGATGTTCCTAAAGCCCTACTCTTGAGCAAAGCAACTGTGAGAAAAATAAGACAAAACCTCCTCTGGGCATTCATCTACAACGTAGCCCTTATTCCCATTGCCGCGGGGATACTCGTCCCACTCCTAGGACCCGGAATCTACCAGGTCCTACCACTCCTCGCAGGGGCAGCAATGGCCATCAGCTCCGTGACTGTCGTCTCTAACTCGCTCCTCCTTCGAAGGTTCAACCCGAAGATCTAAGGAAGTGATCGATTGGAAAAAGACCCAGTATGTCAAATGTCTGTGGACGAGAAAAAGACCAAGTTCCGTTCAACATACCAAGGAAAAAACTTCTACTTCTGTTCCAACATTTGCAAGACAGCTTTTGATAAAGCTCCACAAAATTACGCGACAAAGTCGTTACCCTTCCATGAGCGGAGTGTACTTGTCTAGAATGGGATTCAGCGGCAGCCATCTGATATTCTTATAGAGCCAGTGGATGACCCAACAGGGTGCGGCAGTCCCAAGTTTCGCTCCTAGGGGCTCTCGTTGGGGCAGGTTTCTGGGGCCTTTCGGGAACTGCTGCGCAAGCGTTGTTTCAAACCTACCAGTTTCCCGTTGTCGGCCTCGTTACGGTTCGAACGCTCTTATCAGGGCTAATTCTGTACACAGTTGTTCGCCCAACCATGCCCAGGCGACCTCTCGGTTCGATTCTCGGTCTCTCCATTTTTGGGTTCGTAGGTTCGCAACTGGCGTATCTGGGCGCAATCCAGTACTCGAACGCGGCTACAGCAACCTTACTACAATTTCTGTTTCTGCCGATTGTTGCTGGCTACGAGGCGGTGAAAGGGGTGTTGCGATGGTCTGTTCGCTGGACTGTTTCGTTACTACTCGCGATGATGGGAACATTGTTTCTGGTTGGAGGGGTGTCTGGTTCGAGCTTTCGGATCCTCGTAACTCCCAATGGAGTGTTACTGGGATTGCTGGCTGCCGTCTCGGGAGCATACTATATCATAGCCTCACGTCCTCTCGTCCGTGCCCATGGCGCTTGGTGGGTCACTACGTGGGGATTCGTGATCGGTGGTTTGGTATCAGTGCCCTTTGGTGTGGAGTCAGTTCTGTATTACCAAATGCCAGCGATTTCATATGGGCCCGGAGGATTGGTCGGGCTAATTCTTTTCGTGGTCGTCTTCGGTACGATTCTGGCCTACGGCCTCTATTTGGCTGGTTTACGACGACTCTCGGCTACAGAGATTGGGCTAGCTTCCTCCTCGGAACCTATCGTGGCAGCGGCGGCTGCGTTCGTATTCTTGGGTGTCATTCTCAGTGCGGCGCAATATCTCGGTGGAGCGCTGATAATTCTAGCAGTTGTCCTTCTGGCATCTCGAAAGGTTGAGGAATTAGTCACGCCCGGCACGGGATTGAGAGAACAGGATGGTCAAGTGACTGCAGATTCCCATAATCCATGGTCGGACCAACAGATTTAGCAAAGCCTTGAGCTCTTCGATCGCGAAATCTTCGCCAGGACTTATCTAGATAATGGCATCGGGAACGCAGACCAGATTTGTAGCGGGAAAAATCCCACCCGAAACTCTGCTGCGCACAGTCTATACTAATTTGGGAAAAAGAGACAAGAGAGTCCTTGTTGGTCCTGGAATCGGTCGAGACTCGGCCGCAGTAAGACAGAACGGCTTGGTTTTGGTTTTCACCGCAGACCCCATTACTGGGACACCTAGCCATATAGGACAACATTCAGTGGAAATTAACGCCAACGACATCGCGACGACCGGGGCGCGACCAAAGTGGTACCTATGCACAATTCTGCTTCCAGTCGGAACCAGAGAGGATTCTCTGAGAGAGATCACGAGAGAGATTCATGAAACGGCGAAGAGACTTGGGATCACAGTGATCGGAGGACATACCGAGGCAACTCGGGGAATAGATCGGCCGATAATTTCGGGCTTTATGGTTGGAGAGACACGGGGCAGAGTTCTGAGCGCAGAAAATGGGAGACCGGGGGACAGGATTCTTCTAACTAAGACGGCAGGGTTGGAGGGAACCGCAATTCTGGCACGAGATAGAGTTGCACTCCTAAGGAAGAAAGGGGTACCCGAGGGATTGCTGAAACTAGCTAGAGGCTACCAGGAACAGATTAGCGTCGTCGGGGAGGCGCTTTTGACGGCCAAGCTGAAGGGAGTCCATGCTTTGCACGATCCTACGGAAGGAGGCGTTTTGAACGGTTTGTGGGAAATGGCCGAAGCCTCTGGTCTTGGCATAGAGGTTTGGGCGGAGAAGATTCCGGTAGCCCCTGCAACCCAAGTCATTTGCCTGACTCTAGGACTCGACCCATTGAAACTGATGAGCTCTGGAACACTCCTGTTGGCGGTCGAACGGTCCAAACTCT
>VBBS01000008.1 GCA_005888745.1 Candidatus Bathyarchaeota archaeon
ATGCTGATTCCAAGAGGCGCATACTCATGTCCCACCTCGGGATATTGAGATGCGCTAGCGTACATTGTTGAAAATACCATCGCATCGAGGAATCCAACCGCAGGAATCAAGAACCATAGTCCGTTCGCTGGCGAAGCTCCAAAGAGGGCTATTCCTATCGAAGCAAGAAGCCCTGGGAGGAGGATGAAGATTTTTCGCTGCTTAAACCGGTCCGAGAGATAGCCGCCAACCGGACCTCCGAATATGCTCGCGAACATGATTAGCGACGCAAGCAATCCCGCGATCTCGGCTGAAAATGAAAGCGTCT
>VBBS01000049.1 GCA_005888745.1 Candidatus Bathyarchaeota archaeon
CAGTTCTCCCGTTCACCATTAGCGAAGCCCACAAGACAACGGGCACGTTTCTACTAACAACAAGCCCTTCAGGAGTGACACTGCCCCAAGGGGCAAACGCCACTTCGACCATTTCCATTATGAGCATCCAAGGTTATGCCGGAACAGTATCTCTTGCCGCTCAATTCACCAAGGGAAACGTGTCAGTCTCATTCAATCCTGCCGGAATCAGCATGCAGGCTGGGGGAACGGCAACATCGGCAATGACAGTAGTAGCCGCTAAGAACGCCTCGATCGGAACGTACAACATCATCGTAACAGGAACCTCTGCAGTCGGGAGAAGGGTCGTCTCCAGCTCAACCATGTTTACAGTTGCGGTGAACCCGCTAGCAGATTTCGGGCTATACGCCTACCCCTACTCGATCAGCGTTGTAGTAGGAATGACCAATTCCACAAGCATTATCCTTGCTAGCAAAAACGGCTTCGCTGGGTCCGTAACTCTCTCTGCGACGATACCTTTCGGATTTCTGGGCGTGATGGGAGGTCAGAACCCGGTCTCGGTCAGCCCTGCGGCAACGACCTATACAAGCTTGCAAGTTTCGGCCATCGGTTCAACTCTGATAGGAAAGTACAATGTTACGATTACAGGCTCCAGCGGAACTGTCAGTCATTCTTGTATCCTGACTGTAAACGTCGTGGCCCCAGTTCCAGAATCACTCACACTAACGGGATCAGCGCTCCTATCTCCTACCGGCATAACATTGTCTTTCCGGAATGACAGTAATACTCCGACAACCCTCCAGTCGTACACCGTGACAGACGTCTCGGGAGACCAGTGGATCCTTGCCAATTGGACGGGTCCAACCATACTACCCGGTGCCACTAGTACTGCAGTGATCTTCATTGGCGCCAGCTGCGAGACTTGCACCTACAGCGGAATTTTCGGACTCTTCCAACAATTCGTTCCGGGCCACACCTATACGATTACAATCACAACAAAACTCCACGACCAATTCACGTTCACGATCACGGCTTAATGCCCATTGACGATCCGAACTGGAAATTATCAGATGCCCGTTGTCATTTTGATCTACGGAACCATTGGGCGGGGCTGTACGGAAACCGATCTCGAAGATTGAGCAGACTCAATACGGGAGACCGCGATAGGGGCTAGTTGGAACCACTGGTTCTTGCCACCCTTGATAGAGAGGCTGGGGAATGCTGGCGCAGGTACAACAGTTGCGAGCGAGCCCCTGTTAGAAACAGCTTTCGAATAAAATCGGCCTTCGAAATAACCCCCTCACGATTGCGATGCTCCTCGTACAGCGCATCCACCACTGCCCAATCGCTCTCGTCCAGCTTGATTTGTTTAGAGAAAGGAGCCCAGTCCTTGCTCGCCTTCGTATCCGACATCGATGACAAAGTAGCTGGAGAGAATATCCTCTTTAGCCTATAGTTACCAAACACTTCATGGAAAGATACGGATCTAACGGTAGAGGCTCATATGGAATCGTTCGATCGAATCCGCACTCTGAGGCTCAGTCTTCAAAACAGTTTAACCTCAGTCTCTCTACGTGCGAAAATCCTCCGATAGAGAATCATCAATGATTCTTCTTCGACTTCGACGCGACCACCATGTGTAAGGCAGCTGTCTTAGCGCCTGCTCTTGAAACTCGTTTCCGATGTCGCTGCGACTGGCCATTTCCTCCATCATGCGCATCGGAGAGTTCCAGCCAGTCGGGTATGACAATTGCTCGAATGAGCTCCTGCACGGTAATATCCCTATTGTCAGCGATCTTTCGTAGCTTCGTATAAGCGGAATCTCCTATCGATTGCATGAATTTAGACAGCACAGTCTCCTCCAACGGACATATCTCTTCTAAACTGCCAGAACCTCATTCCGCCGATAGAGCCATCCTCCATATAAGTACGAGTAATTCCACCACGGACTGACTCGCCTTTTGCGATATTACGATTCCCGCGGATACATAATTCAATCTCGAGAGAACAGAAGCAAAAAAATGTCGGCACCACATCTCGCTCTTCGAGAGACAATCATATTTGACCGATCACCTTCCGCTGGACACACGGGACCCTACTGAATCCTAGGCCTTCAAGAACTGAGTCTGGTTTTCGACCACCGTGCCTCTTTAGCAGTTGCGAACAGAGTTCCCTTTGATCCTAAACTAACGGAACAGAACTCCCAAAGAGCCCAAGACGATGAAAATCGATCATACCAGTTGTCACTCGAGATAGTCAGAATCATCCAAAGAGCGAAGAGGATCAGGCTGGTTAGGACTCTGAGGAAAATCCAGAGGCCCTTCGCCTTATGGCCCTTAATCGTTGCTTTGACCAGACCTGCTAGAGTTCTAGGCGGGTTCGGCAAAGGCGGAGCTTTTGGAGCGAATCAATTGAAGAGACCCATTCCAGTGTATACTCTGCTGCTGGTTCTACTTGTCGGCATGGCAGGGGGAGCGTACGCCTCTTCATCCCTCATTCACGGAGATCTCAACACCGGTTCAAACACGCCAGACTTTAGTATCGCATTAACGCCCGGGTCAGTCACTCTGAGTCCGGGTTCAGTAGCGACCTTTGCGATAAGGCTCTCCAGCATGTACGGGTTCGCAGGAAGCGTGAATCTAAACGGAACTCCTCCTGCCGCGACCGGCATTACGGGAGCCGCGAACCCGAACTCAGTATCACTCCTCACCGGGACAGGCAGCTCATCGTTGACGGTATCGGTGCCCGCCTCCACACCTATCAGGACCTACGCGATGAACATCACTGGATCTAGCGGGAAGCTTTCGCACTCAGCGCAGGCATTCTTGTTAGTGGCGTCTCCGCCACCCCAAGACTTCACGATTGGAGCGAATTCCACTACCATAACTCTATCGCAGGGCTCCTCAGCCACCGCTGCCCTAACACTCTCAAGTGTGAGCGGTTTCTCGGGGGCGATAAATCTGACAGCAACAGTATCGCCGATGGTCGGAAACGGACCGAGCGCAGCTCTGAATCCTACGAAGGTAACTCTAACATCCGGGGGGACTTCGAATTCACTATTGTCTATATCTACATCTGGTATGACTCCTCGGAGAGGCTACACGATATTTGTGTTGGCGACCAGCGGGACACGGTCCCACTCATTGTCGATTAGCCTAACAGTGCAGTAGTCAAGCTGCTCCTCTGACTACGTTTGGCGAGCGATTGGTGGAAGAAGAGGTAGAGACAGCCAGGCCTACTTGACTGAGGATGGATTGGCTAGGTCACGGATGCTCGCTGAGTAGAGACCCACGCGATTCGCTTGCAGAAAGATCGTGAAGGTGACCTGGTTGGGAACAGCCCATCCTTGATCGAGCCAAGCTTGGCTCGGATCAATGGAAGCAGTGGTCCAGGCGGAAGCACTGATGGGGATCATGGCTGTTGCGTTGTAGGCTGACGGAACAAATGTCGGCCTCGCGGTTGCATTGGAGAACAGGTAAGTGATTTCGTGAGCGCCGTCCGTCACAGTCACGCCGAGAATAGCCTCATTGCCCGTGCTTGTTGCTAGAGGATCGAACAGGGAGAGGTTCACCGTCGTGGCGTTGAGGAGCACCTTTTGAGAGAGCATTATCTTCTCGATGTTGGTTGTCGAACTGGTATAGTTGAGACGGAGGCTTATTCCCGCTGTCAAGTTCTGGTCAAGGTCGTGTATTGCCGGTGTGAGAGGGGCTGTGTTTGTCTTGGTCAGCTTCCAACCGAAGGGGACCTTCTCTCCTGCGCCAACGTCGAGTGTCCACCATCGGAAGTGCGGATTCACCAGGGTTGGCTGTGGGGCGTCAATGCGGAAGGAAAGTGATTGGCCCACCAGATTCCCTGTAACGGCATCGTAGACGTAGAGCCTGAAGCTTGTCGATCGGGGCACTGCAGCCAACCCGTCTGTAGCGGTTACGATAAACGACGCGCTTCTCGACGGTGCGAGGCTTTGGTTAGACTTTGAGGCCCAGAGAAACGGGAGGAAGTTCCATTTGACGAAGAATGATGGGACGATAGGTTTGGGAGTGAGATTGTCCAGTGTAACGTTCAGCTGTGTCGCCGATCCTATTCCATCCGGGTCGGCTACGGAATTAATCTGCACCTCGACTCTAGAGGCTGGAGGACTTGAGACATACGCTCCGAATGCGCCGACAAATACTGTCGTGAGCAAGAGGCCTGCAATTAGAGGAACTCTTAACCGGCCCTGAACCGACCGAATGGTCGAGCCGATTGAAGGATGCCACGGTATGGTGCGGAATGGTGAAAAGTGCCAGATAGAGAGTTCGGAAAAGATCGATAGTAGAAGAACATGATCACGATTGGAAAGATCCATACGAAGCATCTTGACTTAGAGAAGCGGGTTGAATAGAGATACAGCGACCCCACGCCAACTAGCCCCATGAGTGCGACGAAGAAGAGAGGCGGAGGAGCGAGTCCGATGTCCAAAAGAATCTCGGAAAGTCCGACCCCACCAGGAACCTGAGCGGCCCCGCCAGGAAAGTATGGAGCAATAGTTGCGGCCCACCATAGTGAAGGGGAGGATAACATGAATGGAATGTTAGGGCCTAGAAAGCCCGCGAAAACCGTAATCGCGCCGACAAGTGTGTTCCTCAGCTTTGAGCTAGGAGACTCCTGCCAAAGCCTGATGAGGAGAAAGGGCGCAACGACAAGGGCTATCTGTTTTGTAGCTCCTGCAAAGCCTATCATTAGTAGGCTGAGATTTTGGTTTCGGTACCATAGAATTGCGCCTCCGACGAGGAAAAAAGCCCAGACGCTGTCGGTCCAGCTTGCTGCCACGAGAGCGGGAAAGAAGATGAAGGGCGCAAGACTAAGGGCCTTCTGACGGGATGGAACGAGCCCGAAGATCAGAAGAACTGACAGAACATGAAAAACAAAAACTCCGTCGCGAAGGTCGTGAAGTCCGGAGGCGTAGAATGGGAGGAGGGTGAGGAAGTTCAGGGCGGGGTAGTTGAGGTGAAACTCAAACGATCCGTCTACCTTGGGGGTATAGAAGGAGGGGGGAAAGTTGAACTGGTCTAGAAAGGGCTTGATGGAGTAGCTGTATGGGTTTTGCAAAGCTAGGACTTTCAAGACGCCCATGTAGGAGCCCACAATGCTATCGGTCATGTAGGTGAGCAGGAGTATCCTAGTAAGGAAGAGATAGAGGACCACGGCAGCCGTAAGGTGTCCGGCGAGCGAGAGGCCGTTTGAGCGTGACAGCGACAGACTTGTCCTTCTCGAATTGAGGAAGTTGAATGCCCCGAAGAGTATCAGCGGAATCGCAAGGACAGCGAACGGGCCAAAAAATAGAATGATAAGTAATCCAACGGCTACGAGGAAAGCGCCTGAGACGACTAGCCCTACCTTGGCGCCGCGTCCCGCGAGAATAGACTGGTCCTGACCTAGACCGAGAAATTGGCCTCCAAGAATTCTCAAATGATGAGAGATGCGATTCACGGGAATAATCATCGTTATGGCCTTATTGTTTCTCTCAACTCAAGAGTGATAGTGAGTTGGCAAAATGACCTCTTAAGAGTTAGGTGAGAAGGCAGAACACCCTGTGTAAGTTCTCTGAATTCTCCAAGTGTTCGCAACCTCATCCTCCTCAACGCCGAGCATTTCCGGGCTCTATTTTATTCTGGTGTTCCAAGAGGTACGCGAGATACACGTAATGCAGACCGACAGGCATCCCCCGAGAACAACCTATAACCAGCAGTCGGCAGAATCTCTAGACCGTAAATCCAAGCCAAGTCGAAATTTTTCCGACACTAACCATTAGTATTCCAGTCCAAGCTGAACGTACGATCGCCAATGGTTAACGGAAACGGAGCGCAATGAATCTTGTTTCTTCTTGGACACACCTGCTGGAGCTATATCTTCTCCAAGGTCACCGGCAGACGAGTTAAAGTCGGCCTCCCCGCGTACACGGTTCTCCTGGCAGGGGTTCTCCCGGACTTTGACATTTACTTCAAGCCCTTGATCCTACACCACACATATACTCACTCGTTACTTATTTTGCTGCCGATATGTGCCGTCCTGGTCATTCGATTCAGGGCTTCGGGACTGGCATTCTCAGCGGGGATGCTCTCCCATCTCGTTGCTGACTCGATAGTTGGAACGGTCCCTCCGCTCTATCCGCTGTCGGATCTCCAGCTGGGAGTGAGTCTGGGACTGCCTAGTCTTGCTGATACTGCCCTCGAAGTTGGAGCATTGGGGCTCGTTCTCATACTCGCATTCATGAACGGGGATTACAAGCTTGTCACCGAATCCCAACGAGAGTCCATCTTTCTGGCCATTCCGTTGGTCTCCATAGTCACGTTGACCCTTCTATTTGCTGGTGACCTCAGCATTCCGCTCGCAACGATTGCCTTCTCTAGAAGGGCCCTGACCCTGATAACGGTAGGTCATGCAGTTCTAATTGGGATTCTTGGGCTAGGGGTCTCTCAAGGCGTCAAGGCGATCACAAGCGATGACCGGCCGCAAACCAAACGCCTCGAGCAGCCCGTCTGACTGAACCTCAACTTGACAAGGTCTCGTCTACCGAGTAACATTTCACCTTAATTCCAGCTCACCTTTACCCTCGTGAAGTGTGATCCGGAGGTCTTAGAGATAGGCTACCTGACCTGGTGGAATTTTCCGAAGATAGCTTGGCTCATTATAATAGGAGAGCTAGGGGTAATCGCGTCTCTGTCCATCTGGCTTTACTCGACCTACCTAAATGATGTGTACTTCCAAGCATCCGTAGTTGGCCTGACCCCGGTACTTGTCCCGGTTCTTAGCGTCGCCTTCGGAATCTCCTCAGCTTCAATTGCCACATATCTTTACCTCGGAATGAAACGCATACGAACCCTCCAAGAGCCTGAGACCCCGGCTAGAAAGAGGGTTCAGTCACGGAGGACATCGAAGAGGCCTCCCCAGTCCCTAGCCTCTCCGCCCAAAGTTGCTGATCTTTCCCCCTCAGTTTCAGCCAAACTCAAGCCAATTGCTCCCGTGCAAAGCCACGTTCAGACCCAAAAAACTCCGTTGAAGGAACGCGAGGATCACAGCTCAGCCCATGAAAAAACCAAACAGATCTAGTTCTCTGAGTATTCGATCTCAGCCCCTAGGTATAGCACGTTGTCAATCTGCTTACTCCTCGCCCGACCGGCCAAGGAGCGCCAACTCACGTTTATCGATCCACCAGTCGAGATTGGAGCAAAACCTTTTTGTGACGTTTAGCGTCGCGCCGACTCAAATGAACCTGTCTTCGGTCCCAACGTCAGCGTTCACGTCGGAGAAAAGAAGAGTCGAGATTGGCGCATCTTGGAGAGTCTTGACTTGGCGCTCACTTGTGACAGGTGCTGAGGTGCGGATTCCTCAATCTTTGGGTATGCATCGTGAAGGCCAGAAGACATGACCTCAATCGCATCAGTAGGCCTGAACGAGACCGAGATTCTGCCAGCGAAACCAGGTCCCAACGTCGTCATATGCATCCCCGCTTTCAATGAAGAAACGACGATCGGGAGAATTGTTTCACGTTCCAAGGAATTCTGTTCCCATGTCGTCGTGTGCGACGATGGTTCGATTGACAGGACATCCCTCGAGGCGACGAAGAGTGGTGCCATCGTGGCGGCTCACATTAAGAACCAGGGAAAAGGGGCCGCTCTCAAGACATTGTTACAAGAAGCTTCAGTATTTGATCCCGACGTCATCGTGACCTTGGACGGAGACGGGCAACACGACCCGTCTGACGTTCCATTACTGGTCGCGCCAGTAATGGAGGGGACCGCAGACGTTGTGATAGGTTGCAGGTTCAATGGGGGGAACCGTATTCCGTTCTACCGGGAGATCGGGAATTCTTTTCTAAGCTTGATGACGAACTGGAGTGCCGGAACTAAAGTTCGGGACACCCAGAGCGGATTTAGAGCATATTCCTCAAGAGTGATTCCCAGTATTTCGATAATAGAGAACGGAATGGGAGTGGATTCTGAGATACTCATCAATTTGGCGAGGCAGGGTTTCAGGATCGAAGAGCGAAACGTAGCCGTTTCCTATGGCGGGGACACTTCAACTTTGAATCCTGCGAGTCATATTATACGGGTAATATGGTCAATTGCGCGGGCAAAATATCGCAGTCTAGGGAGAGTCTCGACAATCGGTTGGTCGGTCGCATCGGGGACGCTGATAGCGGCCTTTGTGCTTCTCTGGATAGTAAGAATGCCCATCTCATTGTTTGGACTCGGCGCCTCGTCTATAGCGCTTAGTACGGGTATTCTGGCTGTGGCACTGAGCCCAAGAAGCAGACTGATCCGATGGCTCAGAAAGATCAAGATTGCCCCACCTTAAGTCAGGGAAACTGATTCGTGTCGGATTATATCCTAGCAATTCCTTCGATAATCATTCTCTTCTTCCTCCCCGGTCTCAGTTTTGCCTACGTCTTCCGCCTTAGATTTGCGAATCTTGCCGAGACTATATTCTACGCTATTTCGCTCAGCTTTGCATTGGTTCTCGCCATCGGGTTTGCGTTAGGTATCACTATCGGCATAAACACGGCAACGGTTCTTGCCGCTTACATTCTTGTCGGCGCTATTGCAGGCATCTCAATAATTCGTCAAGTGTTGATCTCTGCTTCTAAACAGAAGAGTTTTTCGCAAACTCTCTTAGACTTTGCGAGGAAAGCGCCGTTCAAGTTCCTGTTCGGCGTTTCGATAGCTGTTGCGATCACGGCGTTCAATTGGTATTCCGCGATTGGAACTCACGCAATAGACATGGGTGAACACGTCTTTTGGGCAAAGACAATCATCGCTTCGGGCAGGCTACCCAACTACTTCTCCGTGGAGCCTCTAGACCAAGCGGTCAAGTTCACTTATGGTGCCCATCTAATGATGGCCCAATTCTTCGTTCTAGCAGGGATCCCTGTAGAAGAGTACTCGTGGATACCAACGTTGATAGGCTCTATCGGAATATGGGTGGGAATATTTCTTTTCGCCCATAGAGTCACTGGATCGAAATGGGTAGCAGTCTTGGCTTTGATATTGTATGGGAGCGCCTACCAGCCAGGTGGATACATAGAAAGAGGCAACCTCCCCGACATCGCAGGGTACCTCCTTGTTACATCGACCCTCTATTCTATTCTTCGAGTACGAAATACGATGTCCTTTTCCTTTGCCCTGGGTCTTACAACCGTATCGGTCATCGCGTATCATCAGTTGGCAACAGTCATCCTCCCAACGGTAATCATGTTCGTGATTGTGTTTTCCTACTTTCGATCTCGCTCAGAACTAGTTGAGACGCTGCGATCCATCTTTGCGGGTCGTGCTCGCCTCATGTTCTGGGCCGTAATGGTAGCACTAGCGCTCGTTTATGCAGTAACATCTACTTATTTCACCTCCAGCTCGGGCTCCCAGCTTTTGACTGGAAACTGGAGGCCTTACGTTCCCGCATTTTACGATGACCCGGTTATTCCCGGTGTCACCCTTGGATTGCTTGGAATGGCTGGTCTACTCGTGATCCTGCCTCGTAGAAAGTTCAGCTTCATGCTTCTGCTGGGCTGGACGACTGCCCTATTCTTCCTCGCGAACGCCCTTGTAATTGGGATTCCTATACCCGACCCTGGACGATATCTTTGGAGATTGACCGAGCCCTTCTCGATTCTTGGAGCCGTTTTAGCATGTTTTGCCATAGACGCAATGCGTGCTTTCCACGAAACGGCTAGACCGCAAAGACTTGAGTGGATTCGCCGCAATAGGGTTCGATTGGCGGTGTCGTCTTTGCTAGTTGCAATCATTGCGGTTCAGATTGTAGGGCTAGTTACACCAGCTCTGGAAGGGACGCGGGATGCGTTTTCGTTGCCTCCTCGCTATCACCAAGCCGAGGTTTTCTACCAAGACGACAAACAAATCGGGTTGTGGCTCGCAACCAACGCCCCAGCTACCGCAGTTATTGCAAATGACGTGGATTTAGACCAAACCGCTACGTGGATACAGGTTTATTCGATGAAACTTCACTTCATTTATCGAGTGGACTTCGCGGCCACTGTCGCCCCCACAGACTACATCCAAATCTACAATAGCATGGGAGCCCTTTACAGGAATCCCAGCGATTGGAGAGTGCCTTTTATTATTAAGCAGTACAACCTTACTTACGCCGTTGCACACACCATTCAGATTCCGCTCTTTTCGTCGAGCCCTTGTTTCGGCCCAACCCCAATATTCCAGTCAGGCACAAGCGCCATATTTGCATCGAAAAAAAGTTGTTGAGTGGAGCTCAAGTGGCCTCAACTCTAGAACCTACAAATGTCGAGAGATCGAAACGCCTCCAGCCTTTGTTTCGCGCCGAACTCGGAGTCTCGGACCCTTCCTTTGTTGACAGGTCCGGCAACTGGTCCTCGCAGCGAGCTGCTTTTTCCCTTGTTCGAAACCACGTTCCCGTGTGGCTCATCAAGTCCAGGTGAAGGTTGGAGAATTATTGACAAAAGTAAGATCGATTGGGATACTTGGAACGCGAGGGATACCAGCTCGCTATGGAGGGTTTGAAACTGCCGCCGAAACAATAGCGGTAGGTCTTAGGAGGGCAGGATTCAGAGTCGTGGCCGCGTGTGAAACTGACAACTCCTCCCGTATGCGCCCCGATAATTTTCAAGGAATCGAGCTAGTCTATTTTTCGGTGAGAAACTCGCTTCGTCCGCTCTCGGAGATTGTCTATGACGTTCGTTCCTTACTAGCGGTTGGAACGAGAGTGGATGCCATCTACATGCTCGGGTACGGGGCCGGTTTCTTCTTCTGGATCGCAAGATTCCTGCGGAAGACCTTAGTGGTCAATTCCGACGGAATGGAGTGGAAGCGGCCTAAGTTCGGTCGAATCTCGCGTTTCCTCCTTAGACTGAGTGAGCGACTTGGCCTTTCGGCTGCCAATGTGATTGTCGCCGATTCTAAGTGCGTTGCCCAATATGTCGAGCGAACTTATGGCAAGACTCCAGTCTTCCTTGCGTATGGAACAGAGCCGATTTCCCAACCGCCTCCATGGGACCCGAGCCTTTTGGTGAAGTGGCAACCGAGTCTCTCCTCTCTGTTGAGACCAGACAACTACTACCTCGTCCTTGCCAGGATGGAACCTGACAACAATATCGACAAGATTATCCAAGGCTTCGCGCTAAGCCGGACAACTCGCAAGCTTCTCCTGGTCGGCCCGTGCATATCGCCTGAATATCTCTCACGCCTGAAAGAGCTGGTGGGGAGAGACGACAGAGTTGTTCTCGCGGGCGCGGTCTATGATTCAACGATCAAGACTATGCTTCGATGGCATTGTGCGGCCTATCTTCACGGACACATGGTAGGAGGCACAAATCCATCTCTTCTGGAGGCACTCGGCGCCGGCAACGTTGTAATCGGAACTGATATTGAGTTCAACAGAGAGGTGATTGGAAACGGCGGGGAGCTACCCGCATTCTATTTTCATCCCGACCCGGCTTCAATAGCCAAAGCGATTGAAACCGCCGACCCAGAGCTGATGACTCTTCGGGCAAAGGCCCGCGTGGGGGGTCCGGCCCGTATAAGGGAAGCGTACAACTGGGTGGACATTATTCGTGGATATGAATCACTATTCAATACACTTGATTGACGATCGGGCGAATGCTAGGGGACGGGGACGTCCCGAATTCGCAAGGAAAGGATCAGATCGCAGCCCGCGGTTGACTTAGACTCGCCATTTTCACACCTATTACCACAAGCCAGACTCCCTCAAAGGCCAAGAAGATTAGCAAAAATATCATCTCCCCAAGCACGAGGGACAAGACCGTAACGAAGGCGACGATGCCGACTAGCAGGGTCGGTAGCCCATACCTGCTCAGCTCTCGACTCATGGCCCGGCTCCAAAGAACGAGAGAGAGACCGAAGAGCAGAGTCGCCACTCCCAGGATTCCAATAGCAAGAGCGTCGAATGCGCTAGCCTGGAACTCGATTGCTCTAAGCAGGTCTTGATCAACAACAGAGGCGTATGCGGCGGCCAACTCAGGCATAGTCGTGGCATAGATAATCAGAGAAACAGAGGACATAGCAGAGGAGACAATCGCAATGACTGCTCCTGACAGGGAAAGTCCTGGGTGCCGTAGCAGGCGATAGAGCCCAAGGAAAGTCGATATCGTCAAGAGTGCGATAATCGTCAAAGCCCAAAACACAAATCTGAATATTGTCTGACTCTGCGAACTCGGCAGGCTTTTCAGCAGGTTTGCCGCTGGCTCGAATTGGAGAGGCACGACGAAAGGATACAGGGCGACGACCACGAGCAGGGCCAGACCCGCAACGGCACCGCTCATGCCGCCAATCGCAGTAAGCCTCGATCGATGTTCAAAGTCTTCGCTCAAGACCATTCCCATCAATCATGATGGCGGTAAAGCCGCTTGGTGGCTCGGCATGGTTTCGAGTTCATGCTCAAAGTCTGCTCGATCCGTCCTCGACTTTAACACTGAATCCCTGCTTATGCTTTGCTATACAAGCATCGAGCAGCATTTGCCTTGGCGGGGCCATCAACACTTATCAGAAACGATATGAATATGTGAGTCCTAGGAGTGCCTGTGAGCGCCTTTACTACCAAAAGCCATTTTCTTGATGCGCTGAGTCCGAGGAGCTACTGGAGGATGACATGGGTAGGTGTGCTGGTAATGCTCGTTGTTGTCTCATTGTTCGCATGGCCTATTCCGGTCCTTAGGGCCGCATCTTCCTACCAACCACATGCACCCATACTCATTTCTGGCAACAGCGGTTTCACGGCGGCTAACGGCGTGACAAGCGGTTCGGGAACCACTTCTGCCCCCTATGTCATTGAAGGTTGGGAGATCAACTCTACGACCGCAAATGGAATAGAGATTCAAAACTCCAACGCCTATTTTATCATACGCAACGTCTACATCCACGCCGTTCAATACAGCCACTATGGCATCGTCTTGACCAATATTGCTAATGGTAGAGTTGAGAGTTCCAAATGCTCTTTCGGCTACGCAGGCATTGCTGTTAGCTCGTCCAGCAATATTACTGTGTTGAATAATCAAATATTCGGCAATTCCATCGGCGCCAACTTTGGATCCGCCGGCGGACTCGACATCGGCTTTTCCAAGAACATAGTCGTTAGGAACAACAACATTTCAAACAACTGGAGGAACGAACTCGTCATCGGGTCCTCTAATAACATAACTATCACGGGGAACATCCTCTCCGGCAGCGCTGGCATTGCCAGTCTTACCATGCAAATCTACAGCTCAGCGGATCTCACAATCGTCAACAACACGATTTCTCACAGCGAGCATTTTGGACTCTTGCTTGACTCTTCCAATAGGACGCTTGTGTATCATAACAGGTTCATCAACAACTACCCAAACGCTCAACAAGTAGGTGGGACAAACGACATGTGGGACAATGGGTACCCGTCAGGGGGAAACTATTGGGCAGATTACAACTACTATTTCCAGGCGCAGGACAACTGTAGTGGTCCAGACCAGAATGTTTGTACCGGTCCGGACGCTATCGGTGATATTCCTTACGTCTTGCAGACAGGCCAAAAGGACCGCTATCCGTTGGTCGTCCACGATATTGTTGTAACCAGCGTCGAGACATCACCATCCGTGATTCAGGGAGAGACAACCTCGATCGACGTTACAATTCAGAACTTGGGAAACGTGGTGGAAAGAAGTTTCACCGTCACACTTTCATTTAACAATACGCTAATCACGTCTCAAACCGTCACGGGATTTTGCGGATGCCATACTCCATATGATCGCGTGTTGAGTTTTTCCTGGAGTACAGGAGTACTTCTCGAAAAGGGAGTCCAACCCGGCAAATACATTCTCACAGCAACCGCGAGTAATCTTCCTCTCGACGCGAACCCGTCTGACAACACGAAGTCCAGCAATCCGGTTGAAGTAATCAGTTTCCCCTCTACACCGTTGGTATCTTTAGAGAGTGCGGGGCCAATTCTGACTTGGGGCTCGGCGATAATCTCTGTAGCCACGACTGGAGTCGCGGTCTTCTCGGTATTTCGAGCTCATTTCCGAGCCAAGAAGAAGGCACTCGACTAGACTAGAGGGTTCCCACCAAGGAAATTGGGCCTCTGTTTTCAGGTCGTCGCTAGGGTTTTCTGGAAATCGACCAAGATAGGCAGGGCAGTCCAATCCTCTCGCTGCTGGTCGTGGATTATCTCCGCGACTGTCGGAAACTAGCTAGAAATGTATAAACTTCTACTGATTCAACCGAATGATCGGGAGAGCGCAGGAATGGAAACAAGGACAGCACTTGTGACAGGAGGAGCTGGGTTCATGGGATCCTGGCTGGTTGACGAGCTTCTCAAGAGAGGGCATCAAGTAGTGAGTGCTGACAATCTTCTTGGTGGAAGCGAAAGAAATGTCAACAGAGATTGCAAGTTCGTCAAGGCGGACATGAGAATCAGGGACCGAGTCAGCGAAGTTGTAAAAGGAGTCGACGTGATTTTTCACCTTGCTGCATATGCCGCTGAAGGACAATCGTTCTTCTCGCCTGTGGCAATAAACGAGATCAATATTGTCCCGATGAACAACCTTCTGGTGGAGGCTATCAATAACGGGGTTGAAAGTTTCGTCTTTACCTCCTCCATGGCAGTTTATGGCGCGCAGAAACCGCCGTTCCGGGAGGACCTTCCTCGAGAGCCTGAGGACCCTTACGGAGCTGCAAAGGCCTACTGCGAGACGATGTTGGAAATTTTCGCACGAACGTATGGATTACATTACACCATTCTACGACCCCACAACGTGTATGGTCCACGACAAAATACCGCTGACCCATACCGGAACGTTCTAGGTATTTGGATAAACAGAATCCTAAGGAACAAACCTCCACTAATATACGGTAGGGGAAACCAGACCCGAGCGTTCTCTTATGTCGAGGACGTTACCCCAGCCATCGCAAACGCTGCTTTCCATGAAAAAGCTAACGGGCAGATCATCAATGTTGGAAGTGACGAGGTCACGTCGATCAACGATGCATGTCAAGGGCTCTTGGATATTATGGGTTCTGGATTGAGGCCTATGTACGAGGCCGCCCGTCCTGGTGAGGTCAACCAGGCATATTGTACCGTTCGTAAGTCTATGGATGTGTTAGACTATAAGACTACCCACACTTTGAAGCAGGGACTTTCTAAGATGGTCAAGTGGGCTAGAGATCTCGGACCCCAGGAGCCTTCCTACACGCTGCCTTTGGAAATCACTAGAAAAGCGCCAAGAGTATGGGTCGACAAACTGATGTGAGATCTATGCGGTCTTCGAAATCTGAAAGGCATGTGATTGAACTTGTTCAACGGGCATCTTATGTTCAGAGGCCCATCTGTAGGATACGGCCTGCGCTTCCATGAACAGGTCAGGCGAGCCAACGTCAAGTCGGACGGAATCGGAGTCCACAAGTATTCCATAGACCGCTAGACCAAGGTCTACCATTCCTTGAATGCCGTCTGTCAACTGAAGTTCCCCGCCATACCCGGGCTTTGTCTCTTTCAAAACATCGAAGATTCTCGGTTGAAATACATAGCCCGGCATTATTGCCAGATTTGACGCTGGTGATTGAGGCTTCTCTACTAGGCGTTTCACATGAACTAATCCATTCGTTCCACCCGTGGCCTCAACCACTCCGTAGCTCTTGGGATCCTTCACCTCTTGGACAAGAAATACGGCATCAGGATGGAGCGAGTTGGCAGCATCCAACAAGCGTGTCAGGTGGTCGCGGCTCTTTGAGACGAAGAAGTTGTCGCCTGCGTGTATGAGGAAGCTTTCATCCTGAACAAACTCCTCTGCTCTCATGACAGCTTCTCCGAAACCCTTGGGCTCAGGCTGGTTCACCCATACTATGTTGGACCGTCTTACCATCTCGTGGAAGGATTCTAGTTCCTTCGCCAATCCATTCTTTCCTCTCTTGTCGAGAATCGACAAGTAGGAAAAGTCCGGCGTAAAGTGTTCTCGAATCGTTCGCTGTCCTCGCCCCACGACAAAACAAAAGTCCCGTATGCCGATGTTGTATAGGTCTTCGAAGACCAGCTGTACGATCGGTTTCATGCAAACGCTACCATCTCTGCACTTAGCAAAAACGGGAAGCATCTCCTTCGGTTGGGCCTTTGTAACCGATAATAGACGCGTTCCGAGTCCAGCCGCTGTGATGACGCCTTTCTTTATCAAAGTGCGAATTAGGGCCTTGGGGTAATCAACGAGGAAACGACTTATAATGAATACTATGGACTTCGAGTGTAGAAAGCGAAAAACCCTCCTTCACACCACATCCTTTCAGGCTTCGGCGGAGGTGGAGAATCATCCTGCTGCTACTTTCGGAAAATGGGGAGATAATTCAGGTAACTCCAGTGTACGACTGGAATCTCTCAGCTTGTAAATCCTGCGTTGACCTATTCTACTTGAATGGCTCTTGTTGGTCTTTTTTCGTCGCTTTTTGTGAATCTGACTTCTAGTACTCCATTCTTGTAAGTCGCTTTGGCCGTCCGGGGATCAACAAGGTGCGGAAGTTCCATTTCTTTGAAGTAACGTCTCTTCGCTGCTTCTACAGCTATCTTCAATGCTCTATCTGTGGATTCCAGCTTGATATCGTCCTTCTCTACCCCTGGCAGTTCTGTCACAACGACCACCTCGTTTCCTTCTTGCAAGACATCCACTAGTGGTTCCCTCTCCTCCTTCAAGAGAGGACCTCTAGAACTTGGCTCCACGTTTCCAAACTCTCGAATTACCGGTTTGCCATCTTCTCCGACGGACATTGAGAATCCGTAGACGAAGGGTTGCGGTCCTTCGCTTGCTTTCGGCATCTCTATTGCTTTCCTCATCATCTCGTCCATCAATCGGTCCATGCGGTCCATTTCCTCGAAGATGTCGAACCACCAGCCCGACCGGCGGGTGCGTTTCTTTCTGGTTGAGTCCCTACTGTGAGCCATATCGAACTGGTCGAGAATATTCCAGGAACTATATTGGAGTTTGTGCTACCACATCGGGGGCTAGATCATTCGCTTTACGAGACGATTGATGTCTTCGCCCCTATAGCCGAGTTCTCCCCCATCAGTTGCAGCCCGTCTCGTGCTTCGTTTGAAGCCCCCTCTTGGAGGGTGAAGCCTGAATCTTGGTTTCACCCCGGCAAGCCAGAGATCCTTGACACCAATCTCTCCAGCGACAACTGATCTCGCGAGCTCTGCAATGTTCTCTTTCTTGAAGAAGACCTTTGCGAATTCGTCATCGAATTCCTTGTTTCCCTCTCTCTCTGCTCTCTTCCGCAGCAATCCCTCCAATACTTCCGGGTTAACCTGGCCCCATGCGACCAAGTTTTTCACGGCCCGCAACATACCCACGGTGGACGGATTGTTTTCTAGGAGGCGCGCGCGGAATGTACTTTCCATCTTCAAAGTTTCCATGGTTTTTCTGATGTCGGGATTATCGGTGGCGGTTCCGCGGATGCGTACCGCGAGGATAACGGGCTCCTTTGCGGAGTTTGCCATAAGTTACGCCACCCAGTCTTGCTGCGTTACAACATTGTAGGTCTGAACGAGGGCATCGAATACGGCAAGAGCGGAAGAGGTGAGTGTCGATGTGGACCCGTAGGTTCGCGTCCAGCAATCCTTAACCCCGGCCAGCCTCAGCACCTGCTTCGGTATCTCTCCAGCAA
>VBBS01000050.1:0-12721 GCA_005888745.1 Candidatus Bathyarchaeota archaeon
TGAACCAGATGGCGAACAAAGCATTGAGAAGGTATGTTGAATGGGAGGTCAACGCCGAGAAGTTCGGAACAGTCACAACCTCGGCCAGCACCATCCGTAAGTTCTTCGATTATCTAACCATCGAGCAGGCAAAGGAGATGGGAAGCTGGTGGGGCGAAAACCAGGCTCCAGGAATCATAACCTTCTGGTTCAAGAAATTCGACTTCGACAGCGTCCTGAAGGCACTAGAGTTCCTCGGCGCCCAGTACGGCCGAGCCTTCACCTCTGACTATGCATTCGACGGCAGAAGCCACACCCTCATCGTCAAACACGACATGGGGCTAAAGGCATCCGTTTTCTACGCCGAAGCCGTAAAAGCAGCATTCTCCCACCTAGGGCTTGGAACAGACATATTCGTCACCGACGACCAGGTCATCGCGATAAGCCCGCCTGATCCTGCTCATCCACTGAACAGGTCCTACGAGGGAGCAGCCGACCTGAAATACCCGACGAGTGCAACGAGCAGGCCAATTCCGAAACTTCGCAGAGGGCAACGAGCGGATTCGGACAGTCCCGCCAAGAGTGACAATTGAGACCGAGCTCTCTGCAAAGCGTACAGTCAACGGCGATCCATGTAGCGAACCCTCCTCGTATGGGCTCGCCTCAACAGAATGCATTGTAAGATCTCACGAAGAATCTGGACTAGGGGTAAGGTTAACGCGGCAACCATGACATCTATTTTCCACCGAGTCCCCATCCGGCTTTGAACGTGGGGCTAATCCTTACGAAGGGTGCTTCACCTTCTTTCCATGGGTCGCGTCTTACCCAGTCTAGTTTGGAATGGAAGATCTTGTAGAGTTTCCGGTATTCTTCTCCTTTTTCGATGATTGAGGCTGGGCCGCTGATCAAGAGCAGTTTCTGAGTTCCAGCTGTGTCGACTAGTATTGCTGCGTGAGGGTTTTCTCTCAGGTTCTTGAGCTTCCTCGTCCCGTAGTCAGTCACAATGTGAGGTGATCCTTCATGCCAGACGTATGAGACTGGTACGACATGCGGTTCGCCTTTCTTGGATGCTGTTGCGATCCTGCACAGCTCGTTTTGCTCTAGAAATCTAATCTCTTTCTCTGTTAGCTTAACAGGGTCGATGGTTCTTTTCAATTTCAAAATATACAGATAGTTAGCTGAGATTTCAAGCTATGTGTCTGGGAACATGAAGAATTTTCGAAGTGCGAGAAATCTTCTTGATTGTGGGCGGGCCCGGAGGGATTCGAACCCTCGACCTTTGGCCGGAGACCTCTAGCAATCTCCTACAGCTGTCTCCGTTGATGACCCCACATAGGGGGCTGCCGCTCTATCCAGGCTGAGCTACGGGCCCGAAAGGGTTGGCTACGGTGAATCCTAGTTAATTGTTCCTAAGAATGGCTGGTGGAGTACGTACTCAGTAGTCTAGCTCCATCTCTCCGGAATGACCCGCGAGTACTCTTCAAAATTCCACGAAAAAGAACATTTGACTCTGAAGTGTTCGCTCCGCCTGAATCTCATACTTGTCGGGCGAAAAACTCCTGGGGATCTACGAAGTGAACCCGTTTTCACTTCTTCACAAGTTCTTCGGCGGCCTTCTCATTGCTCGTGAAGAAGCGCCGTCTAGGGTGAAGAGCCTCAGTGTTCCGTGAGACGATTCATTACATACCATGAAATTCGCCATTGACTTATCGTCATCGAGGTCTCTTCCGCAGATTGGACACTTGAACTCCACCCAGATGACTATTCTATCCGTTGCGTGTGGCCGACGCTAGGCCTATAAAGGAAAATCCCTGACGGGAAATCCTCGAGTTCCATCATGCCCGAAGACAAGATTGTGATTAAGACAAAACACGGAGAGCTAAGCCTTGAACAGCTAGCGGAGGCGCAACACGGTATGGCGCATCTGATGAAGGAGGTTGGGGAACGATATCATGTTCTCTACTATGCGGCGAAAGCGCTTAACTGGAAGCTGGCACAGTATCAGCTCAACCAGGTCATCGCCCTCTTCCGAATCGGCGCCACTCTCAGGCCGAAGTTCGCTGAGGACCTGAATGGTTTCGTCAAGACACATTTGCATCCCATGAGCGAAGCCATTCGTGTAGAGGACTGGAGGAGGTTTGAAGAGGCCTTCAAGAGGGGGGTTCAGGGTAGTGATCAATTCCACGAAAAGTACGGATACGGCTTCATCCATTTCGTCTTGCCGAAGAATCCGCCCGAGATGTATGACTTGAATCCCGAGAAGTGATCGCCCCTCGATCGGTGATTCCGGGCTTCCTATCTAGACAATCTTTACTGTTTCTTTCGAGGGGAGTGCTAGCCAGCCGCTACAGCCACATGAATGAGCCTGGTCCTGGTTTCTTTTCTGACGCGTCTTCGTCTCAAGTTCCTCGCCTTCGAGCGAAAGCTCATCATTCCACAGGTCTACGCGAGCAAGGGCCCTAATATACCAAGCTGACTGAGCGGATGTCTTGGTTTGAATTTTTCCGACTTATCCGAAAAAACGAGGGGTCAGATTTTTGTTTAGTCTGGAAGCTTATGCTAGTTCATTCGAGGGTTCTTTGGATCTCATCAACTACTGTCGCTAGCTTGACACTCTTTTCTTGTCCTGTCTTCATATCTTTCAAACGGACGCTTCCCTCCCTGATCTCTCTGGGACCGAGAACCAGTGATATTCTTACCCTCAACGTGTCAGCGTACTCTAGCTGTTTGCTGAGCGGGCGTTGCTTGAGATCATAATCAGCTCTGATGTTTTGGCCCCGAAGCTGTTGGACGATTTTCACGGCCTCGTTCCACACGGTTTCGTTGACTGTGACGACGAAGACCTGTGGACCTTGTTGGATGTCGGGGAAAAGGTCTTTCCGCTCCAGGGACAACATGAGTCGTTCGAAGCCGCCTGCCACCCCTGTTGCTGGCATGTCCCTTTTTCCGTAGATCTTACACAGTTTATCGAATCGGCCGCCTCCGAAAATCGCGCCGACGTCTTCCCCGTCTTGGTCGTAAGCTTCGAACACTGTTCCGTCATAATAACTTATTCCGCGGACGATACCGAGGTCAATTTTGATCTTGTGTTTTTTTCCGAGGGATTCCACTCTGTCGACTGTTCCTGAGAGTTCTTTGAAGCCTTGGTGGATCATCTCGCCCTTGGGCAGCTTGTTCTCCAATTCCCCGAGGACAGTTCCCGGTTCTCCGCCAATATCCGCAAAACCAAGAATTCGTTTGATCTTGTCTTTTGTCAAGCCTGCTCGGGTAAATTCTCGTTCTGCTTGTTCGGTGCCGATTTTTCCCATCTTGTCGATTATCCGAATCAAGTGATCGAGATCATCCTGGGATTGGGTCCCTAGGCCTCGAAGCAGGCCTTCGACCAGTTTTCGGTTGCTGATCTTGACGATGTGGTCTTTGAGGCCGACTGATTCTAGAATGTCGGAGCCTAGTGCGATGATTTCTGCATCCGCGGTCGGGTCTGCCACTCCGTAGATTTCTGCGTCCCATTGTGTGTGGTATCGGTAGCGGGCGAACTGTGGTTCGTCGTACCGCCATACTCCGCCGGTGCAGGATATCTTAATTGGTTCGGGGAGGTCGAATCTGTTTGCGATCATCCGGGTCATGCCGACTGTGAGGTCGAATCGTAGTCCGAGGTTTCGTTCTGCTTTGTCTTTGAACCAGTAGATTTCGTCCCTGACTGATGGGCCTGATTTTGCCTCTAGGGTTTCGAGGTTTTCTACGGGGCTGGGTTCGAGCATCTGGAATCCATAGTTCCAGAGGACTTGTCGTATCTTGTCTGTGAGCCAGAGCCTGCGTGTCATCTCTTCTGGGTCAATGTCTTTCATGCCTCGTGGAAGGGTGAATTGTGCTTCTGACAATGTGCTGTGTTTCTCCGTCTGGGAGCTACTTTCCTTCGAAGTGTTCAGTGTTCAATGTATAATAGACGATGTCTGTGCGTCTGTCGATCACGGCGAGGACTAGGTCTTTTCCTTCCTTGTTCGCCTTCGCCGAGAGCCTTGCGAGCTTCTCCAGTGTGGATTCTCCTCCTTCGAAGACGATTGACACCTGTCGACGTGTGGCTCCTTTTCCGAAGGTTTCGAAGTCGAAGCCTTCTTCGGATTCTCGGACCAGATAGCCTCTATCTCGAAGGTCCCTGTAAACTAGATATTTCGTCCAGATGGTTGCCTTTCCAGTTGATAGTTTTGTGACGAGATTCTGGAGTGTTTTCTCCTTTCCTGTCTTCTCGTCTGTTACATGGGCTCTTCGTTTCTCGACAAGATAGAATGCTTCGTAGGGGCTGAGGAAGAGCTTGTTGTCTGCTAGGGTTCCGAAGGCTTTCTCCCGGAGTTCCATCAGTTTCTCAGGTTCTTTCAGGTAGACTTTGTTCTTGGAGAGGAAGGCTTCGAGAACTTCTAGCGTCATCAATCAGCACACCAATTATGATTTGAAAGTGGTCAAGCTCGGGCAGGCGTCTATAAAGGCATGCGAACAACTAGGATCGACACAACGGAGGTTTTGAGAAGTGCCTGGGAAAAAACGAGACTCGCTCGAGCCGGTGAGATGGAAGAATGGGGCACTGGAGGCTATTGACACGACAAAGCTGCCGGGTAGATTGGTGTATGTTCGCATGCGGACTGTGGAACAGGTTTGTTCGGCGATCAATTCTATGAAGGTCAGAGGGGCACCATTGATCGGCGTTGTCGGCGGGTATGGTATGGTTTTGGCCGCGATGAATCTCGGGGGCAGCGATCTGAACCAAGCTAGATCGCAACTTCGCAAGTCCGCTGATGCATTGGTCTTGACGAGGCCGACGGGGGTGAATCTTCGCTGGGCTGTCGAACGAGTTTTCAAAGCGTCTTCACGGGTTAATTCGGTTGCATCGCTGGGTGACGAGTTGAAGCTGGAGGCTGATGCGATTCTTCGCGAAGAGCTTGAATCTGCTCACAAAATAGGACGCTTTGGGGCTGCCTTGATAGAAGATGAGGATACCGTGTTGACGCACTGCAATGCCGGTGCTCTCGCTACCGCAGGATATGGTACGGCGTTGGCGGTGGTCCGATCTGCGGTTGAACAGGGGAAGAGAGTGTCTGTGATTGCGACGGAGACGCGACCGTTGTTGCAGGGGTCTAGGTTGACAGCGTTTGAGCTGGCGCGAGACGGGATTCCGGTCCGCGTAATCGCTGACAGTGCGGCCGCACAGCTGATGGCTCAAGGAGTTGTAGACAAGATTGTCGTAGGTGCGGACAGGATCTTGGGAACGGGGCATGTTACGAACAAGATAGGGACGTTGCCGATCGCGCTTGGGGCGAAGTTCTATGGTGTTCCGTTCTATGTCGCCGCTCCAGTGTCAACGCTGGATCTGTTGACCGACGTGTCGCGAGTGGTTATTGAGGAGCGGGATCAGCGAGAGGTATTGTCGATCGGAGGAAGACGCTTTGCTCCCCGGAATGTTGAGGCTTTGAACCCGGCTTTCGATATTACTCCGCCAGAACTAGTAACTGGGATTGTGACGGATCGTGGTGTGGTGCGTCAGCCTTTGATGGAGAATATTCGGGCTTTGTTTGGCTGATTCACGTAGAGGGAGCGGCGGGGGAGCATCACTCGTTCCACAAAATAGCGTCTCTGAGAAACCTCTTTCGGTGGCCAGCCTGAACTCTCCTTTCCTGCGGTGCGAGGGTCGGTCGCTAAGACCCCTATTTTCCAGAAACGATTTCCTGTCTTGGCAATGATTCTGGGCGAGTCTCGTGATTCAGGGCGCGGTCCAGGTTTAGATCAAAGGGCAAAAGATGGGAGTCTAGCGCTATTCCTGGACGATTCCATGGGCAGAGTAGAGACCGTCTTTCCATACTCGAGATTAGGGCTGATGATGGCGGTTTTTGGGAAGAGTTCCCTGTTTTGTGGAGGGTGGGTGGCGGGAAAATCGACCGCCACCGGCGGGCCCATGAAAATGATTGCTTGGGAAAAACTACAGGAAAAATAGTTATGGAAAGGGCGAGTCCACCACAAAAGAAAGTTGCAGAATAACTAGATTAAAGCTACGTGGAAGAGGAAATTCTTCTAGCATGTCGGTCAGCGCAACCGTATACTTTTTCTACTGATAAAGAGTAGATTTAGGCGGATATTTCCCGAACTTCTCTCGTCTCTCTCGACTCTTTCTCCTTCTCCTTAGGCTCCTTCTTGATAACTGGGGTCACCACCTCCACAGGCACGTTTCCAGCAGACTCTATACGAGCCTTCCAGTCAGTCCCGATTGAGACGAGAGCATAGATTCCTATGACCTCCGCCTTTGCCTTCTGAATGATCTTCATCATCGCTCGCTGTGTCTCACCACTATCGATAATATCGTCCACGATTAGCACGCAGTCCGTCTTCTTGATCGCGTCCCTCGGAACGAACAAACTCAACACAACAGCAGTCTTTGGAGGCACAAAAATTTCCTCGATAAACTCCCTTACCCCAACCTCTCTCTGTTTCTTCGCGACAAGTAATCCCACACCGAGCCTGTGGGCTAGAAGAGTCGCAAGCGGTATTCCATCAACCGCGGCAGTCATGATCTTCGTAACTCTCTTTCCAGCGAACCTGCCTACGGCATGTTGAACGGCTCGCTCCATCAGCATCGTGTCTCCTATGATCGCGGTGTTGTCAAAATATCCTCCCTCGTCGAAATGAATTCTTTCCAGGAGTTCTTTGTCTAGGCTCATGTATCTCTGCAGTGTCTTGTTGATCTCTTCTGCTCTCTCCGCTGTCGGCAAGACATGTCCTTTCACGTACCGGCTTAGAACTGTTTCAGGGAGGTGAACCATCGCTGAGAGTTCTCGGTAGGTGAACCGTTGTTTGGCCAGGTTGAGCAGTTCGATCGTCATGAGTTTGTATTTGAGATCTAGAATGCGTGAAGTGTCCTTCATTTCTTGTATCGGCCTCTTAGCCACTCGTACCCTGTATAACGCTTTCCATTATTTTGTCGTGTGTGATTTCTTTCTGCGACGACTCGCAACTACTCCGGTACTGTTCTGGTAGCGGCCGGCATACTTGTTGATCGCAGGCTTTCCAAGTCTTAACAGAGAGAGCTGGACGAACCTCTCGCCCTTTTCGAGATTGACAGCGCTGTCTCCGGAATTATAGAGACTGACGGTCAGCTGCCCGCGAAAGCCCGGGTCCACCAGAGCAAGACTCGCGAACAATCCTTCACGCGCCAGAGACGAGCGAAGATGTAAAAATCCGACAATACGATCAGAGAGCTCGATCGTCTCGATGCTGGCCACTAGCGATTGTTGTTTCGGTTCTAGACGAACATCCCGATCGATCCTCAAATCAATTCCGGCGGGGTTTATCCTGGATCCACGGGGATCAATGTTTACCTCTCCCTTCCTCATCGCGGAAGTGATCTCCTTGTCCGAAAGCGCCATTGACATGTCCCGTTCAACCACCGCTCACTATTCAAAGCTTGGAAATGGACACGACTGACTCGAAAAATGACAGAACTGAACCTAGCTGAAAAACGAGTATGGACCCGGGGAATGAGACACCTCGAGAAAAACGACCCCGCACTTGGGAAGATAATTAACCGGTTGGGACCATATGAGTTTCGACTGGATAAGGATCACTACGAAGCCCTGGTCGGTTCGATAATTTTCCAGCAACTGGCCGGAGCCGCAGCGCGTGCAATACTCAACCGGTTCAAACAAATCTACGACGGCAAGATTCCTCGGCCTCGCCAATATCTCGACACTGAAGAGAAACATTTGCGAGCGAGCGGATTATCTCCCCAGAAGATTCGATACATCCGAGACCTATCCGAGAGGATCGAGAATGGTGTTCTAGACCTCACACGACTGTCCGATCTGCCAAGCGAGGCGGTAGTGAGAGAACTAGATGAGGTAAAAGGGATCGGTAGATGGACGGCGGAAATGTTTCTCATCTTCGTCCTAGGAAGAACAGATGTCCTACCGGTCGACGATCTTGGGCTGAGGAAAGCTGCACAGAAAATCTACCGACTACGAAAACAACCGACAAAAGAAAAATTTGAACAGCTCTCAAAAAATTGGCATCCCTACTGTTCCATTGCTACGCTCTACCTCTGGAGGAGCCAGGAAAAACCGCAAGACCCTGTGAAATGGTGACATTAGAAAGAGGAAGATGAAATCACGTGCCGGAGAAATCTTCAGGCGATTTCGACGCGAGGATCGGTTTGAAAACTCGTTAAGGTCTCTCGTCATAATTCTCTGGACATGATTAGGCCGTCGAAGTACTTTCCGCCCCGGAAGACTTTGTGAGGAATTATTCCTACTTGATTGAATCCTGCCTTCTCATAGGCTCGCCTGGCCGTTTCGTTCTGGGCGAGAAACTCTACTTCGATGGTCCTTAGTCCTGCGCTCCGGCTTTCTCGGACGAGAGTCTCTATGATCCTGCGTCCTATACCTTGTCCCCTGTATTCACTGATCGTAGTTAGCCCCATGTGTCCATGGCGACGTGTGTCTTTGTATTTTCCCCGTGTAACCTCACCATTTGCGATTACTTTTCCGCTGATTTCAGCAATTGCGTTGATGACGTCTCCTCTGTCTATTTCCACTAGGGTTTGTGCTAGCCATTCGGCTTCTTCCTCACGGGTGACCTTCTCGTCAAATCCCGCATATAGGCCTACCCTTGAGTCTCTCCGTTTCTCTTCCACAATGGTATTGATGAACGACAGCATGCGATCAAGATCATCCCACTGCATCACACGCAGAGTTACATGTTGTCTCTTCGAAGTGGTGAACCGTCCGTAGATATGACCAGGTTTCAACAAAGACGTGAGACAAGCTTTCCTGCTGAACTTACCAGACTATGCTGCATCCGAAGGGCGTTGTCTCGGATGCTCGAACCGGCCTATTTGCTGTGAGATCTTCGATCGCGTTTCGCAGATCGTTGACCGTTACTCGTTCTGGGTTTCTAGAGTCGTCGATTCGACCCCTGTAGCGCAGCTTCCGTTCTTCATCCAGCAAAAACACGTGTGGCGTGCATAAGGCTCCGTAGGCCCTGGCAACGGTTCTATCTTCATCTTTGACATATGGGAAGTTGAAGCTTTTCTCTTGATTTCTCAGAACCATCTCTGCATAAGTATCGGCTGGTGAGAGATACGAGTTGTTCGAGTTGAGGGCCAGCAACTGTACTCTTTTCTCTGAGTAATCTTTTTGGATCCTGATCATGCGGTCTTGACAGGCTTTCACTGTTGGGCATCCGTTCGAGATGAATAATAGAACAAGCAGTCTCTTGTCCTGGAAGGATGAGAGAGAGTAGCGTTCCCCGTCCACACCGAGCAGGTTCCCGAAATCCGGAGCACCGACTCCTATCGTGAAGGTTTCTCTTCTGACTTTGGGAAGCTCCAATTCCAGCACCTATGGTACTCATCGGTAATAACATCATCGAAGGCGGCCACATCATCGTCCCGTCGCTTGTCAAGTCGTGCTTCAACCTGTTTCCTTGTCAGAGTTAGGTGCTGATGGAGCAGGTCGAACATGTCGTCCTTGGTCCAGTGAGGATTCGTCTTGCTTAGGAAGCCGGGTATCTCATCTGCGTTCACAGTCCATTTGCTATCTTGGGTCTCGAAATTCTTCTGGTCTCTTGCTTTTGCGAACTCAATAAGGTCAACACCCAGAAGTACGTGTTTCCCCAAGAGTTCCGCGAGTTTTCTGCCCGTTCCCTCGCCGTAGTATGGGACGAAGGAGTTGCCGGTGTTATCAGGAGTCTTCAAAAGTCTCTCTTTTGCCTCTACCATGTCGGCTGCATTGTCGAGTGCCGAGACAGCGTATTGGCGGGTCCAGATCGCGTGGTCTGCCCAGAGCTTACGCATGTTTTGTCTTCAGAGAGATAGTTGCCTCATTCATGATGCTAGCCGAATGCCTGGATCTATCTCTTTTAATCTATCGCCTGACTCAAACGACGCCAACTTTCTACTGTGGCCGTAGAACGAGGCCTAGTCCCTCTACGGACGCGCACTTCGTTACCCTCAGCCGACGTTCGAGGTACGCGTCATGGGAAATAGGTGCAATGTTCGTCACTCGGGTGGTAGAGAGAAATGCCCAAATCAGAACAGACCAGCTGGGTCTTCGCGAATGTCAAGGGAGGGATAACGCGTGCCATTAGCCAGCTCCAAAAGATCAACAGCGTCGAGATGGTCACACCTGTCACAGGCAGATTCGATCTAGTGATCAAGCTAAGAACCAACGAGCCCCGCAAGGCTTTCAACATCGTCGAGAAGATCAGAAAGATCAAAGGGATCAAGTCCACTCAGATGGGAATTTCCCTTCAGAAGATCTCGAACGCGAAAAAGGACGAATCTGAAGACCCTATCGCCTTCGCACTGGTGAAGGTGAGAGGAGTCTACAAGAACGTTCTACAAAAAATCAAGACATTCCCGAACTTTGTCGAAGCCCACGTGATACCTGGAGAATTCGATGTGTTTGCCACATTCCACGGCTACAGTCCAGAAGAGCTCCTGGAAACTTCTGTTGAGAAGCTAGGCAGCATCAACGGAATAACAGCCATGGAGACCCTCGTCGCCTGGACTCCAACATCGCCATACTAGAGATTCAACTCGACCCGACTCTCCGTCGCTTCATCGTAATCGACCCTTCCCGCATAACGTTTTCATTTCAACAAGAGAAGTATTGGTTCTAGGACGGAGTTTCTCATGTGCCCGAGTTATCTGTTTACCCCCCAAATTTGAAACGGACCAGGGTTACTTTCGTCCACCAGTCTCGCAAAAAACGCGCGCTCTGTAGGGTTGTCTCGATGTTCCGATTTGGTTGATGCGGCTCTCATTTTTGGGGTCCCCGACACATGACCCTAGCAACGAATAGTAAGAACATCTCCAGAAAATCCCCTTCTTTCATTTACGCTGGGTCGCCTGTTCGAGACAAGATCCGAGTCGGAAAATACCAGCCTCTGGAGGTCAGGTTGGGGCTATACTCTCGTGTCCTGGAACTTGCCAAGCTTTCCCTAAGCTACAGACAGATACAAGCTGAAATTCTTGATTCAACTCACATACTGTTGTCAAAAGGCTCGATAAGCGGATGGATCCGAGGAGTCCATAATCCATCGGGCGGAAAGAACAAGTTCCGCGCAGTCGCGTCCCCGGAATTAGCCTATGTGATCGGTGCGATCGCTGGCGATGGAAATCTCAACGTTCATGGATACAATTACGAGATGCTACTCAGTGTAACAGACCGAGATTTCGCCGAAGAGTTTAGCAGATGCCTTGCGAAGATTCTCAGAAAGCCGAACCTCTACAAGGTTCGATGGAGCGAGAAGAGGAAGAGGTGGATAGTCCAAGGTTCCAGTATTTTCTTGCATCACTTCCTAACCGGAGGATGGCAACGACTGAAAAGATATATCGAACACTCCTACCGATGCCGAGCATCCTTTCTCAGAGCCCTATTCGATGGCGAGGGCACGATAGATCGGAATAGAATTTCAATCTATAATACCGACTTACGTCTCTTACAGTACATCAGACAGCTTCTTTCCAAGTTCGAAATTGAGACGCGAAATCCGTACGTTCACAATCTAGCAGGTTCAATTCTCAAGGATCCGCGGACAGGCATATTCTACGAAAGACGAAAAGACTGCTATACTCTGTCCATTGGAGCGGTTGGTGGCCGACAATTCGCGAGACATATCGGCTTCTCGATACAAAGGAAGAATAGGCTACTGCCCATCCTCCCGCCTTAGATAATTTCGAGAAGCAATTCCCTGTGCTGTGTCCAGTCTCAGAGCTTAACGCGGGCCCGGTGGGATTTGAACCCACGATTTTGGGCTTTCTCCGAAGACCCCGGTTTTTAGGTCCGGGGGCTAGCTCCGAAGGCCCACGTCTTGGTCCTAGCTCGACTACGGGCCCTGGGATTAGAATGGGATGAATCATCTAGTTAACTATTCGGCAGGAGGAAGTTGCGATCTCGTTTGCTGATCTTTGATTTTCGGGTTTCCCAAAGGGCTTTAGCTATTCAGATGGGGTCGTTTGGGGGTAGTTCTTGCAGACAACTTTTCTATTAGAGGTGGGAATTGCTGTGGCGGCAGCGCTTCTCGTCAGTCTCCTCTTCTATCGACTCGGCCTTCCCATGATCGTTGGCCAGTTGGTGGCGGGAATGCTCGTTGGGCCCTTTGGTCTTGGACTTCTCCGTGACACGACAGCCATTGACTTTCTGGCGACTCTTGGAATAATACTTCTCTTGTTCGTGGTCGGGCTTGAACTGGACCCGCGCAAGTTCGGCAGGGTTGGATCTAGGGTCCTCGTTCTGAGCGGGGTGGAGTTTCTGGTTGCTTTCGCAGTCAGCATAATGTCCGCTCTTTCCGCAGGGTGGGATCTAGGGACGGCGCTCTTTCTTGGGTCAGTCCTTGGTCTCAGCAGCACGGCCATTGTTGCGAAATTGGTTCTCGACCGCTTTCCCGGGCATGATGAAAATTTCACATCTCTAATGATGGTGATGGTAGTGGAGGATGTGATTGCGGTCTTTCTGCTCTTTCTTACACCAGAGCTGGCAGGGGGCCAGCTTCAGGCCTCAGGGCTGTTATTCATTGCGTCGAAAGGATTTTTCTTATTCCTCGCAAGCTTCGGGTTCGGGAGATATCTTGGGCCGCGGCTAATTAACAAAGTGAGCCAGTACGAACTGGAGATTGGGGAAGTCGCATTTCTCCTGGCTTTGTCCTTCGGTTTTCTATTCGGGGTACTCTCAGACTATCTCGGTTTCTCTCCGGCTATCGG
>VBBS01000050.1:12735-17190 GCA_005888745.1 Candidatus Bathyarchaeota archaeon
CTCAAGGATGCATTCATCGTGTTCTTCTTTCTGTCGATGGGGACCCTGATCGACGCGTCGACCGCATTATCCCTCGGTCTCCCACTCGTGATTATCTTGGCTGGTGCTATTCTCGGTAAGCTTGCTGGAGGGTTCTTCGGAGCACGTCTTGCTCGGATCGGACGCCCCCTTCTAGTTGGTTCCATTCTGGTCCCGCGTGGAGAGTTCTCGCTAGTACTCGCTAAGACCGGAGTTGATGCCGGACTAGTTGGTCCGCAGCTCTACCCTGTGGCGGGTCTGGCAGTTCTCGTAACTGCTCTCGCGTCCCCTCTTATCGACAGATTAACACGCCCTGCAAACAGACCCTGAAGGCGATTAGTTGCAAGAGGACAATCTAGCCATTCTCTCTTCGAAAGCTCTCACGTCCGCGTCGTACTCTCGGGCGAGTCTGGGCCGCATGAGTTCTCTAATTACCCTAGAGCTTCATCCTCTCGACCTAAAGGGCGACTTTAGTCTTCTTAAGAACCGTCGGACTGGGCGCCCTACTCCCTGAGCTTCTGGAGTTGCTTGGTTGAATATGGACTCAAAGTCTGAATGGTACTTTTGGGCTAGGCTGTCATCGGATAGGAAGGTTGCGTTCTCGAAATTCGCATCTTCTGCTCGGCCGGTATAATTGTAGCTTCCCCACTCGACGTTCTTGCCGTCAACGACGATAAACTTGTCGTGCATTATCCCTCCAAGCGGGGAAACCAACCGGATCGCGGTTCCCGCCTTCTCCAACGCGTCATGTAGTGAAGCTTGGGGACCCTTTGTCTGGGACTTGTCCATAACCAAGGAAACCTTGACTCCCCGCTTGATGGCGTCTATCAAGGCCATTGCGATGATCTCGTTTGTGAATGCGTAGGCCGCCATCTCAATAGTGGCCATCGCTCCACCTATACTTGTTAGAATCTGTTGTTCAATTCCTCCTTTAGGAGAGAAGAGGGCGGCGATAAGTGAGTATGGAGAATTCTCCCTGGTTTGACCTTGTTTCGCCGCGAGGTTCCCGGCTACTTTCCGAAGCGACGCTCCAAGTGTGTTCGAGGGAGAAAAGCTCTCGACTCGATAAAGAGAGGGTCCGTTTGATGCATCCTCAAGGCGTGGCTTGAGGGTGATCTTTGCCCCAGTCTTGCCCTCGGTCGAAAGAAACAGTTCAGTGTTCTTTCCGGAGGTTTTGGCGCCCTCAATCCAGAGCTCAATCGAGTCTACTCTGAGGGCCTTGAACCAGTCCAGCAGCTCGTCAAGCTTTAACCTGTGCCCCTTGAAGGGGGTATCTACTGCTGCTTGCGCCGCAGGATTTTCGGGCGGCCTAAAAACCAGTACGAGCTCATCTTCTTCACTAGGCCTCCCTTCTCCGAGCTCGCTCATAATCCGCTATCTTTGCGAGACTTGCTTGAATAACGGTTTGAAACCGTGAACACGTGGCCGAAGTAATCCGGGAGGCGCTAACTGCTGCCTCCTGCCTCGCGGTTCAGTCGGCGAACTTGTAATGTCGATAGCCCTGAGAAGTGACGTCTACCAGAACGAACTCGTTCTCGGGCTCTGCGACAAACTTTCTTCCATCCGGAAACAGGTTTCCCTCGTGTAAGATTTCGTACTCTGCGAGAGATACTGGTCGGCGATGCCGGAGTTTCTCAGCGTGACCAAACTTCTTCGCTACGGCCGCCCATTCTTCCTGAACAGTCCAGCTGGATGCCTTGGCCTTGCAGCCACTACCATAGTTTCCGGACCCGCCTCTCTTCCCCGCAAGATCTTTTCCCCCCATCGCTTTTGTTTCTAGCAGGATCGAGAGACAGCTCTTCTCAGAGGCGGAGTAGCTGTTGCCGCTCTCTCTTGCGTGCACTAGTCCGTCAGCCACTTTGTCTTGGTAGTCGGCCTGGAATTGGTTGGTTTCCATGAAGTGTTTCATGTAATCAGTCTCTGCTTTCTCAAACTCCTCCCTCTTCCTGTAGCCTTCTGCCCGAGGTTCGTCGCCAATTACGCGAAGGACTTCCTTCCAGCGGGGGAGGCCTCGCCAGAAATGTCTTAGTAGGTACGCGAAAGCTTTCTCCGCCATTTTCGGGTACGGGACGTGAAAAGACATGGGACCTATATGATCTACTAACGACTCGCTTGGTCCTGCTCGGATGATACCGGAGGCAATGGCCTGTTCAGCCCAGTGGTCCACAGCACCTTCCATGGCTCTCAGATAACATCGCTCGGAATGTTTTCCATGGACTACCGCAGTCGTCGAGAATAACGGTCTCCAGAAATCATCTTCATCCTCCATGTGAGTGCCGATGACAGGGTCGATTGTCAGCAGTCTAGGATCCTCCTTGACTAGCAGAGCGACTGCCCCCGCTCCCTGTGTTGGTTCTCCCGGGCTGGTAAGTGGATATCTAGCGATGTCGGTTGCGCAGATGATGCTGTATTTTCCATTGTTTCTGCCTGCCCATGCCCAGTCAAGTGAGCTTTCCAGCGCGTCAGCGATGCTCACGCATGCGAACTTGTATTCGACCCCTGAGGTCCTGTTCAGTGATCCTTTGCCATATTTTTGTTCCAGCATTCCGTGAACATAGGCCGCGACAGGTTTGGACTCGTCCACTCCGGTCTCGGTCGCTATGTCAATTCTGGCCAGACTTGCAGGTTGAACATGGTTTCTCTCCATCAGCTCGAAGATTGCATTCGCAGCTAAGACCGAGCTATCCTGGTAGGTGTCTGGAATGGACATCTTGGCGATTCCGATGCCTTGAAGATATTTTGACGGGTCCGACTTTCTGGCTACGGAGAACTCGGTCGGTTTCTCTGGCCGATTCTCATCGGCTAGCTCGAGGTACAGTCGAGGAATGTAGACCGCCATGTCGTCTATGCCGACTGCGCTTCTCACAAGGCGTCCTCCTGAGACATCTTGTATGTAGGCGAGTCCGTTTCAGTTCACATCGTGCAATAGGTGGTTGCGGGAAGATAGGCGAGGTGTTCTACTCTTGGGGGAGTTTCCAGTTACGATTAGGTGCGTTTGTTCGTATGGTCAAGCCGGGTTGACTTGATACGCTTAGGGCAACCTACTTGGTAGTAGCTAACTACCTACTTTATAATAAAGACCACAATCTTGGTTGAGACATGATTCAAACACTCTTTACAAACCTCGACCTATCCTCCCTTATCCTAAGGCTCGCGGTCGGGACCTTATTCATGATACACGGATACCCTAAGCTAACAGCCGCTCAAAGAACCCAAGGCGGTGCTTGGATGAAGAGCATGGGAATGCCCGCCGCGATGGTTCCATTTGGTGGCGTTGTCGAGTTCTTCGGTGGACTAGCATTGATTCTGGGAACACTCACACCCATAGTAGCGGCGCTCTCGGCGTTATGGATGCTGTCAACAACATGGTTCGCCATGAGCAAGATGAAGAAGAAATACGTCGGCGGATATGAAATCGACATCACATTGTTCCTGGCTGCCCTTGCGTTGGCTCTCCTTGGTAGCGGAATCTATTCGATCGACCACCTACTGGGACTATAGGGAGAGCTCAGAGTGTCGGTAAGAAAAAGCATGACTGTAGCCAAGACAGTCGCTTCGACGCGCGATAGTCCGAACAGTGAAATTGTGAAGAAAGCCTACCTGAACGCATCCCGCATGATGAAGGAGTCAGGCTTCGGCCTCAAGAGCAACGTCGAAGTGGCCATCGACCCTCAGTTGCCATTCATGGGATATACGATGCCGCAGGGCAAAGGCTATCGAATCGTCGTATCAGGTGGCTCGGTCGGGTCGGGAATGCTCGAAGGCTTGCTGGTTCACGAAATGTCACACATTTACAGGATGGAAAATAATCACCCGTCCCATGACGCTGAGATAATCGAGGCGGCAATTGACAAGTTTGGAAAGCAATACTTGTCTCACGATTATCAGCAGAAGATCGTCCATGATCTACTGAATGACATTCAAGACTTGTACGCTGATGATGTCTCGATGAAGGTCCTAAAGAAAAACCCGATTCTCGAACCAGGCCAGATGAGCAGTTTTCTCCAAGACTGGGTAAAAGACGAGCCTATTGAATCCGGCGAACCGAAGAGAGATCGTTGGGCGAACGCCTCGGTCATGGTCCATAATGCGCGTGCAATCGGACAGATGACGAGACACAGCATAGAAGACACAGGTGGAAAAGCTGCTGCCTCGAACAAGAGATTTCTCTCACAAATGCCATTATCAACCGCAAACGAGTTCCAGTACTTCCAGGACCTAATGGTCAATCTGAAAGAAAACATGACTAGAGATCAGTACCGAAAGCTTCTCGCCGATTACCTGAACCGGTTTTTGGAAGTAGCCGAAAAGAACTAATGCGCGGTCGAAACTGTCCAGGGTGACAGCATTGAGTGAAGGATTCGACTTCAACAGCGCACTGAAAGAACTCGACAAGAGCGAAACCCACCTCACCGTAAGAGTCGAGTTTCGCAGATG
>VBBS01000051.1:0-12530 GCA_005888745.1 Candidatus Bathyarchaeota archaeon
CGGAATAGTATCCAGCTCCCAAGGCAATGACTGCGAGCAAAGCAATTGGGACAACGAACCTCACCAGCGTGCTTCGCCGAGTCTTAGAACCCATGATGAAACGACGGAACTGCCGCGGTTCGACATTTAAGAGTTTCTCTCCGATCGGTACCATTGGATAGCTCCATACGATGATAGCTACCTCCTTCTTTCCCACTCGCTCAGTCTGGCAACAGCACCCAAGTAGCACAACGTAGATCCTACGCCTGTACAAGTTCAAGCTTCCATTCAGCAGAAGAATCGGAGGGAACTCACTACTATCCCCCAGGCAACCCGGGTGAGGCACAATCTACAAGAACTAGCCTGTTCGGACGCGTTTCATCATCCTTGGCAGAGACGGGAACTGCTTTCAATGTTCCTCGGGGAACAGCGTACATTACTATCCAGCAGATAGTCTTCTACGGGACTTCCTTCTTCTACTATGTGCTCCTAGTCCGGATTCTAAACCTCTCACAAGTCGGAGAGGTATCACTCCTGGCCGCGGCGAATTCAATCTTCACAACACTAACACAGCTGGCCCTTCCCGCGGCTGCCACTCGGTTCATGTCTTCACACGTAGGTAGCAATGACCCCGCCAGTGCAAGTGGCGTAGCGGCCACTAGCCTTAGACTACTACTAGCGATTGCAGGACCCGGATTAGTAATAGCGATTCTCGCATCTCCTTTGATTGGAACGACAGTTTTCAAAACAGCCGATTCTAGCAATCTACTAATTGTCACGTTCGCAGCTTCCTTTCTCTTTGACCTCACGGCGCTCTACGGCGCGTTTTTTCTAGGACTGGGGCTATACGCGGACATTCTCTACCAGAATATCCTCTTCTTTCCGCTAAGCCGAGGACTTGGGCTAGCACTCGCTTACAAGGGTCTCGGACCCCTTGGAATCCCACTAGGATGGGCAATAGGAGCACTCGCCACCCTCTTACTCTCGCTTTACCTGTGGAAAGGGAAACTATCGCACTCCCGCAGATATCCCGCCCGTCCCCTGCTGGTCTTCGGCCTCCCGCTCTTCGCCGCTGCCCTAGTTACTCTCGTACAGGGCTGGGGGGATATCGCGCTCCTTCAGGTTATCTTAGGCCAGTTCGGAAACACGGGCGCTTACTACATCCTCGTTTCCAGTGTCAGCTTTCTGTCCATTCTGTGGATTCCGGTCGCCGGAGCGCTCTATCCTGCTCTATCGTCGAGTTTCACAAGAGAGGGACCGACTGCAGTCTCCGCCAGACTTGCAGTAGCAACGAGGCTCATCAACCTGACAGTTCTCCCGACGGGAGTAGCGCTCGCGGCTATCGCGCCAACTGCCCTAGAGGCCGTCTTCGGAACATCACTAGCGAATCAAGCCGTTCCGTTCGCCATACTCGCTACGACACTCATCTTCACTGCACAGAGCCTCCTCCTGATAACAACACTCCAATCAGTCAGCAGGACCCGGCATATTCTGGGAATCAGCCTCGCCGCAACAATAGTCGATCTTGTTACGGTCGGCTTGGGGGCTAGTATTCTCGGAACAACAGCCGGGGCCATAGGCAGAGCTCTACTCGCCATCACAACGATGCTGCTCGCATGGTTCTCACTCCGACGAGTCTTGCATGCTCCCGTGGCACAAGGTCTCTCAAAGGCTCTGGCTCTCGCCTTTCTCACCGCTTTTCCTCTCTTTACAGTTGATAGCCTTCTAATAGTGGATTTCCGACTCGCTCCTCTAATCCGGGTCCCGCTGTTACTGGGGGTGTTTGTCGCTTGTTTTCTCGCGACGAGTAGAGGATTCAACGTCTTCAACGAGGATGATCTCGATCTTCTGAACAATGCACTACCAAAGTCTTTCTCGCCCCATTTGAGAAGGCTTACCGATCTCCTGGTTCGGACGACTACAAGAAAACCTGGAGAGTCGGGACGTACGGAGCGCCGGAAATAACAAGTTGAGGAATCCGTCAAGGGCTATGACCAGATAGCCATAGCCAATCGATCCGAAATCGGAGATCATGCGAAAGAATAGAAGGGACAATCACCTCAAAGAATTCAGGCATGAGGGTATCTGGGTATATCGTCCTAACTTCGCTACTGCTCCTGGCGGTCGTGATAGAAGCGCTCTCAGCCCTCGAGTGGGCCGCCTACCCTTACTTTGCTGACAAGAACCTACTGTTCGCTAGGACGGATGCGACCGTCTTCTCCATCTTGGCTCCCTTCTCTCCTGCGCTTCTAATAATGCTGCTGTACACTTGGGCTGTCAAACTAACAGTCTCGTTAGACAACAAGTTTTCAAAACGTCTGAAGAGCTACTTCAGCTGGATCGCACAATCTCTGTCGTATCTAAGATATAGAATCCCATCGGATTCCATCCATGGATTCTCCCTCACGGATCGTCCTAGGCTTCTGCTTGCACTAGCAGTGGTCATGGCGATGTTGTCGGCCCTTGTACCTTATCGACCAAATCTCAACCCTGCTATGACCCCGGTTGGAGTTGATGCTCACTACTACATCGAGTGGGTGAACCAGATGCTACAACTGTCTCCAGCGGGAGCTTTTTCCTACGCTCTGGGAAGCGCTTCGTACGGCTCGAGACCGCTACTCCTCTTCCCAGTCTATTGGGCAGTCGCTACTGGCATGGTCACCACGGTTCAGGCCGTCGAGTTTCTTCCCGCAGTTCTGGGCCCGTTGCTTTCCCTGTCGACCTTCCTATTTGTCCGGGAGGGCCAGCAGAACGAGAGAATGGCTGGCATGGCGTCGCTCTTCTCCGCGTTCTCTTTCAACGCGACCGTGGGTATGTGGGCAGGGTTTTTCGCAAACTGGCTGGCGATTGCCGAAGCCTACCTTTTCTTCGCTCTACTGCTGAGTTTCTTGAGAAACGCCTCGAGGTCCAAACTCATCATTCTTAATCTCTTGTCAATTGGTATTCTCCTTACGCATCCATGGACTGGAGGGCTAGTACTCGCCGTAACGGCCGTGTTCGTTGCTAGCGTCTGGAGAGACTCTCGTAAGACATTCTTATTGAAGGCTCTTATCCTCTTGCTCACGATCAGTATTGTAGTCTACATTACAAAGAGCATATTCGTTGAGGGTCTAGCAACTGCTCAATACACTTCGTCAACTCTATCCGAGTCCGGCGTATCGCAGTTCCTCGGCTTCTGGACAAACATAATCGAGACACTGTTCGTATACTTCGATGGCCTTCTCGGGAACGCGGTCGTGATAGGATTATCTCTCGTCTCAATGATCTATCTCAGATTCCCAGACAGGTTTGAACGACTTCTGATTCTATGGGTCGCAATAGGATCACTCCCATTTCCGCTTCTCGCCGATGGGCTCCAAGCAAGAATCCTATACGACCTACCCCTCCCCATACTAACCACCGTGGGACTACTCGTTATTATTCGTCCAGCGGGGAGCAAGACTGCCCACTCCAACCTCGCGCTTCTGCTGGCATTGTTGCTTAGCGCAAACTATGCTTTGAGTGCGGCGACCAGATTGGTCGCCGCACCATTTTGATAGCTGAGGTGTTGCCCTCTCAATACATGGGTAGCGGTAGGAATACGGAGTAAGCTAAAATAACGGAACACCTTATGTATTAGCTATCGGTCGATAGCTCCTCAAACAGGGCTATTGTGCCGCTATGAGAAGACCAGTGAACTATGCCAGGGCTATCGCAACTATCGAGAGAACTACGGCTCAGACCCCTGACGCATGGACTCGTCTTGAAGTTCAAGGTGAGATCGTTGCGACAGGGATTGTGGTTCCGAGCCTTGGAATGCGAGGAGAGAGGCCTACTGGACGCCACCCTAAGCTGGCTGAACAACATAAGAAGCGATCGACTAAAACAAGTCTTGACGAGAATTCTGGCGAAACTAGTGAAGGCAATGGCTTCGGTTCTATGTCGCTTGCGCGAGCGTGGAGCGCCAGTAGCGGTTTGCATGAGCGAACTCGCAGTACGATGGGAAAACCACCTAGCCTGGAGTTGGCGACTCGACGAAAGCTTCCAGGTCTGTTTAGGAGCGGGCATAATCTGACCTACACATCAATTGTGCCTCACGAACGATCCACGGACTCCCTGGCCAATGGCCGAATTGTCAACCCCTGAGATTGAGACAAATGATGGAACAGGTCCTCGCGGAACCGTCTTCTAAGGCAGCAGTAGAGCTGGTGCAAAGGTTCGTCAAGACTCCTTCACTTATTGCGTACGCCGAGCCAGTTAGAGTCTCACTCATCCTTCCGATCTATAACGAAGGTATGATACTGCTTGACAATGTTCGTAACTTGACGAAAACACTCAACCGCCTAGGTCTGGTTTCTGAAATATTGCTTTGCGATGACAACAGCAACGACGGCACCTGGGATGCGGCAGAGCTAGCTTCATCGGACCGTGTTTTCCACTTACGGTTCTCAGAGAGAATTGGTAAAGGAGCAACAATAAAGAACGCACTCAACGCAGCTCGAGGGGAGATGGTAGTCATTCTAGACGCGGACATACCAGTCTCGCTGCCGGAGTTGTCGGGGGCAATCTCTCTTATGGAGGAGGGGCACCAATTCGTAATAGGAGTGCGCCGGGCCCGGCCCTTTACAAGGACACGGAGGAAATTCTTGAGCATTGGCTTCAACACACTGATGAACATTCTTTTCAGAACTAGAGTTCGAGACCACCAGTGTGGCTTCAAACTAATTCAACGTGGCGCAGCTGATAGGCTGTTCCCCTTGATTGGAACGGATTCTTTTGCTTTCGATGCTGAATTGATCGTGAAGGCGAGGTCGCAAGGTATACCCATCACTCAATATGAGATCGACTGGTTGGAGAAAAGAAACGGGCTCGATTCGAGCCTTCCCGCTTTCAGAACCACACTCGCAATGCTGATAGACCTTATCGTACTCCGGACCGTTTCAATTAGGAGCCGGAACCTTCTGGGAGTCCATAGAGTAACCAACGGCTTCTTCAAGAACCCCATAACGGGCAAAACGCTCCCTTCAGAGATAACGATGATTGGCTCTGAAAATTCGAACCTTCTTAATATTCTGCGAAAGCTCAAATTCCAGATGTCGGTTCAGTCATGAACATTATCTGGCTGAATCATCGAGACCCACGGCATCCACAGGCGGGCGGTGCCGAAGTCCACCTCCGAGAGGTTGCAAAGAGGCTCGTCAAAACGGGTTGCGAGGTCACTCTGATATCAGAGCGGTTTCCAGGCTCACAGGAGGAAGAATTGATTGACGGCATCAAGGTTCTGAGACGAGGAGGAAGACTGGGAGTACATCTTAGAGCTCCACTGCTAATGAGGAGACTGGCCAAGGATGCGGATGTCGTCGTTGATGATATCGCTCACGCTGTGCCATGGTGGTCCCGTTTTGCAACGAAAACCCCAGTCGTTGGGATAGTTCATCATGTCCACCAGGCCGTAGCCACATTGGAACTCGGGCCTGTCCTAGGGACTGCGGTAAAGCTGGCCGAGAAAACAATCAAGCCATCCTACAATAATATCATCACTGTCTCTCAAGAGACGAAGCACCAGATTGAGAAACAACTCGGGGTTGAAGGCTCCAGAATTCACGTGGTCTACCACGGTGTCGACCATGAAACCTTCCGCCCTGATGGAGAAAAATTCTCTCGACCCACTCTGTTGTCGCTGGGACGGATAAAGAAATACAAGAACCTCGATCATATACTACGCGCCTACGACCAAGCTAAGAAGAGAGTGCCCGACCTAAGGCTTGTAATCTGCGGAGGCGGCGACTACAAGGAGCATATCGTCGACCTCGCCAAATGCCTGAACCTAGACGATGTACTATTCGTGTCGCGGGTCAGAGACGAGGAGAGAGTGCGGCTCCTCCAAAAGTCCTGGGCACTCTGCACGCCCTCGCTCGTTGAGGGCTGGGGTCTTGTCATTACCGAGGCCGCAGCATGCGGAACTCCCACCTTGGCGTATGATGGATCAGGTAGCAGTGAGGCGATCATAGACGGAGAGACCGGATACTTGGTGAAGAATGGGGACATTCAAGCGCTATCCGAAAAAATTGTGATGCTTAACCAGGACGAGAAGCTGCGTCGATCCATGTCGAACGCCGCCGTCCAATACTCAAACAAGTTTGACTGGGACACGACCGCCAACGAGACCTTGAAGATACTAGAGGCCTCAGCTAACTAGATCCCTCACCCAAACTTATCCTTATCAGACCAGTCCAGATTCCACGATTTCGCAAATGGTTTCGAGAGGCCGTACGCTAGGCCGTCTTAGAGTGATCGATCAACTAGCACGCAGAAGTGATGGTTTCTCGTTATCAGTAGGGTCCAAGTCGACGAAGCTCGCCGATGTGAACGTTGACCCTAACAAGGGGGCGAGGCCGGACATCGTGGCGACAGTCTTCCACCTACCGTTCGGTCCGGAACTATTTGACACCATACTCTTCACAGACGTGCTACAATATCTCCCTGTCAACACGGAGAGCCTGGCATTCTCCGAAATGAAACGATGCTTGAAGAGATCAGGACATCTGGTTCTGAGCGTGCCTAACGCGATTGGCGTTTTTACCCTGCTCGACCCGGACCGATGGCTGTTAGGCAATCATCCTTACACGGTAGAAAAGATATCCCGGATCATTGTTGGCAACGGCTGGAGAATAGAGCATCTGACCGTCTCGGGAGGCATCTGGGAGGCTATCGGTCTTCTCATCTATTACCTGATTGAATACCCTCTCAGCAGGATCCTCAGGCGGGAAGTGCCCGGTCCATTGGGACTGAGCGAAATGGCTGACACGCAATACAATAGGATGAGCGGGTCAGGCTACACTATTTTCATGGTTTGTTCAAGGAAAAGGGACATATTCCTCTGATCCCGAAGGGCACGGAGAAAGCAGGCTTTTGAGAGTTGGAATATTCAGCTCCTTCTATCCCGAAATTCACGGAGGTGCCGAAACCAGTCTGGCCATTCTTCTCGATGGGCTCCGAAGATTGGGCCTGGACGAAGTTCTTGTCACGCTATCTAGGGCTCAATCTGACCTCCCAATTCGTGTGATTCGTATACCCCGCTTTGCAACGGTTCCTAAAAGATTGAAACTTTTTGGAATGCCCGGGCTAAACTCAATTCTCGCGAACCGGCTGACAAAGCTATTGAGAGAGAACCGCATCGAACTTCTTCATGTTAACGACACATACTCATTGCGCGCAGCTGCAAAGGCAGCGAAAGCTCTTGAGATTCCTCTTGTTCTCTCATATCATAATAACTTGAACATACCATACTCATCATATGGATATCCGTATCCTATCAGTTCTTGGATGGACTCGAGAGAGAAGGGATTACTGAAGGTAGCGAGCAGATGCTCGGTTGTAATCGCTGATAGCGACTACATCGCCCGGCGACTGGTGCGGGCGGGCCTATCTCCCACTTGCGTCAAACGGATATACATTGGTGGTTCTATCTGCGAATGGGGCTCCCCTCCAATTCATCATGACGACCCTAACATTCGTGTGCTTTCAGTGGGAGTAATGCAAATTCACAAAGGATTCCAAGACCTAATTCTAGCCATAAAAAAGCTCTCTACGGAGGGCTGGCCCTTGGATGTCACCATGGTAGGCGACGGACCGTATTGCAGCAAACTGCTGGAACTGGCCGAGCGATTAGGCCTCACGGACCGAGTCAAGTTTGTCGGTCGAGTGTCTCCTCAGAAGCTCATAGGTCTCTACGATTGGTGTGATGTTGTGGTCGTCCCTACGATCACACCAGAACCGTTTGGCAGAGTCGCTGTGGAGGCCATGAGCAGAGGCAGGCCAGTCATCGGAACCGCTACGGGGGGATTGACTGAGATAATAGACAATGAACAAACGGGCTACCTCATACCGCCCGCTACACCATCGGCCATCGCCGAGAAGCTACTCCTCCTCAAAAATCAACGAGAGTTAGTGGTAAAAATGGGAACCCGAGCGCTTGAGAAATGCAAGATGGTTTTTGACCAGTCGGTAATCACAAACCAAGTGTTCGACGTTTACCGCAACCTAGTCTCAGGCTAAAAACAGGTGTGGCACCTAACAATCTTGCCGCGAAGACAATTGACCGCAGAGGACGAGGTGTGAATACGAGAATTCTTCATGTTCTGCCCCGTTTCTTTGGCAATATTGATACACTTTACAACTTGGAGAGGATCGGGGGCGCGGAGCGATATGCAGTTAATCTTTGTCGAGCTCAGCGAAAGCTTGGCCATGAAAGCGCCCTGATGGTCTTTGCTGAGAGAGAAGGTGGCCTCGAAGTCGAGGGCATCCCCATTCTCTTGGCAAGAGCTACACGCTGTGTTCCCTCGATCAACAAGGATTTCGATCCCCTTCCCATGGACCTAAGGCGATTCGCGAGTGCACTGATCAGCTACGAAATCGTTCACACGCACAGCATCGCATCTGATGTGTCGATTCTGCTCTCGGTGATAAGGAGAATCATGAAGACCCAGTACCGCCTTATGGTCACCGATCATGGCTGGAATGGTTTCACCTTCTCCCGAGTTTTTCAAATATCTAAGCCGATGATGAGGTTTTCAGGGTTCGATGGTTTGCTTCCCGTGACAAGTTCCTCGTTTTCGGCCTTTGCAAATTCTGCTAGAGTGTTCGGACCGTTGTATGGAGGTGTAGACGCTAACCTGTTTAGGCCGCTCAACGGCAAGCGAGGTAGAGACGTTCTCTTCGTTGGACGCATCATGCCTCACAAAAGGCTTGAGAACATAATTCGCGCTCTCTCTTCACTAGACGACAAGCCTAGATTGATAGTCATTGGCCCAACGCTAGATCTTGAGTACCGAATTTTCTTGGAAAGACTTTCAGAGGAGCTCAAGGTTGATACTAGATTCATGGGGCTAGTATCCGATGAGTCACTGATTCGTTACTACTCATCTTCCACGGTTCTCGTCCTGCCTTCATCAGAAGAACTCTTTGGAATTGTTCTGGTAGAGGCGATGGCTTGTGAACTGCCCGTCATTGCCCACAATGCCAGAGGAATTCCGGCCGCGGTGGAGGATGGGAATACTGGCTACCTAGTACGCCCAGGGGACATCAACCAATTGAGCGACCGATTACAGTCGTTGCTGACCGACCATAACGAAGTGATAAGACTGGGTACGGCAGGCAGACGAAGGGTTCTTGAAAAATTCACCTGGGAGCATGTAGCTGAGAGAGCACTGGCAGCCTACGAAGAAGTTTTGCAATGAGCGGTTCCTATCAGAGAGCATATCACAAGATCAAGGCCCGGAAAGAAGAGGTAAAACCTCAACCAGTCTGGGGGTCTTGGGGGAGATTTTATGATCGACTGCTTAATCTTCGGGGAAGGCTCGTCCTCGACTTCGGCTCGGACGTGGAATCTCCACTCTACAAAAAATTCCAGCGAGAGAATGCTGGAGAGAGAGGGAAATACAAGGGATACGACATTGACGAAGATACAATTTCATGGCTAAAAGAGCAGGACTACTACTACGACTTCTACGCCGACAACTCTCTCCGAGGAGCCTTCGACATCATAGCTGCATCAGAGGTCTACGAGCACCTCACCGAGTCCGACAGAGAGCGCTTCCTCTCCCGAGCCCACGAATTGCTCAGCAACTCCGGCAGCCTGATCGTCGATGTCCCGTACATTGCCAACCTAAACCTCATAGAATTCTTCAAAAGGGACAGATCCCACAAGCCTGTAGCGTTGGAGGACGAAGCAGCATACTTCGAAACATTCGGATTTAGGGTTCAGGTGTACATTGGGGGCCGAACCGCCCCCTATAGGACCTTATTCTGGAATCTGTGGCGCTTTGCCGGAAACCTGGCATTGGGCTACTATCCTTTCCACGTGGCGTTGTTTCATGCGACCAAGATTCGTTAGTAGAAAAACGGCACGGTACATCTGGACTGCTATTAACTACGCGTGGCACGGCCTCGCCCGGTTGCATCATCTCTCACAGAGGAGGCTTATTCGCCTCTTATTCCCGATCATCGGACTAGTCGCTTCGATTATTCTCCTTTCCCCGCTACTACTACCCGGGGGTCTTCCCTTCCAAGGCGACGAAACCTACTATATTCCCTGGACCCTCGCCACGCTCTCAAGGTACAACCTCCAAATCTGGACCCCTGGCAACGGGCTTACGGGAGGCATACTCTCGCTGTTTCCCACGCTGCTACTTGTCGGACTAAGGGGTATTCTCGGTCAAGAGTTCGGAGTCAAGGGCTACCTTCTCCTGATGGCGTGGCTGACCGCTGTCATCCCTTACGTTGCGACTCGGCGACTCCTAGCACACTGGAAGCTCCTACTTGATCCTCTCAAACTGGAACTCGCTTCGGGCGTAAGCGGCCTGGTATGCTTGCTGTTCTTCAGTAATCAAGCAACCGATGCAGGCTCAAACAGTTTCGTATGGAACTACGGCATGTTCCCTCTTCTCGCATCGTCTCTTGTCATATTCATGGACGCGGGGAACATACGTCACCTGCTCACTTTTGGCTTAGCTTCAGTCTTTGCAAGCCCTCAACCTTTCTGGCAGTATCTTGTCGGAATCGTTTGGCTGATCTACATAGTCTCCACATTGACCCAAACGACTCGCAGCCCAGGCCCGGCGAAACTCATCAGGAATTCGTTGCTGGCAGTCGCGGTTGGGCTAGGACTCAACGCGTTCTGGCTGATGCCGACTATCGCAGGTTATGTTTTGCAGGCAGGAGGCTCGGCCTTTCAGCTCTACGGCTCTCAAGGAGCGGCCAGCTTCAGTGACCTCGCCTTTCTCAGCTTCTGGAGTCTTCAGGACATTCTGTTGATGGGTGAAAGCGCCCACTATTTCTTTTGGAATCATCCCCAGAACTATACGCTGTTTAGCATCATTATTCCACTGCTGGCTGTGACATCAGTTCTAGTCTATCGCAGAAGCCGCTCAGTGTTCTTCGTTGGGGCCATTTTGACCGTAGGGGTACTTGCCACTGCTGGCGCTAATTCACCCTTAGGGTTCCTCTACTACCTATTGGCAAGCCACCTTCCTTATGGTGCCGGATTTATTCTGCGAAATCCTACGAAATTTGTCCCCATCGTGACTTTTGCCTATGGGCTACTTCTCGGCTTGGGGGTGGTCGCAGTAAATTCCTTGCTCTCCTCGAGACGATTTCCTCGACTAATCTCAAGTAGAATTCTCGTCCGGTACTCGATTGTTCTCGCACTGGTCTTCATAGTCCTCGCGCCCATAACATACGGAACTTTGCTCGACCTTCAAGGGTACACATGGCCTCGCTACAGTCCTACAACCATTCCGCAACAATACGGAACGCTAAACAACTGGCTCACATCGCAGCCTGGAGACTACAAGGTAATGTGGATCCCCGCGGGCGGAGCATACGACTGGAAACAGTATGCCATAACGGCGTTTCCAGACTTGCTGTCGTCAGCACCAACTGTACCCTTCAACAGCATCTATCCGAACCCGCTAGGGTCAACAAACAACATTGGAAAGATCCTGGCTTTCCTAGGAGTGAAGTTTATCGTCTTCCATAGTGACTCGATCAACTTCCCGAACGACCAGATTCTTCAAGAGCTACTCAATCAGCGCGACCTTACCCCGGTCGAGTCTCTCAACGGCACCATTGATCCAACTGACAATTCCCTTGCACCCCTCCCTATCGGTGTCGACATCGGTCCCCCAGGAACATCGTTCGGGAACAGCCCCTTCCACCTTTCAACGGTCACCCTGCCTAGAGGACAAACAAACCTCACGATGAGCTACACGATACCACAATCTGTGATTGACCAAGGGTACACAGGGGGACAGTTCACAGACTATTTCAGCATCGCCATTCATGGATTTCCTGCCGGGTCTCTCGACTTCAATAACAGGGTCTTTTTCGCCACGGTCGCTCATCAAAACATGATAAACAAGACGAGTGGGTACGTATCCTTCAATGTAGATACATCCGCGAACTATCCGGAAACGTCAATCGACCTCTACGCCAATTATTACGACAGTGAATACAAACCCCTAACCCCGATCTATTTCATCGACAGACTTACACTTGTTCCAAACGAAATAACCAATCGTTATATCATCTTCGAGAACAAAGATTTCGCCGGCCCGGTCTTCTCACAGAGCCTGGATTTGGCGAACAATGAGAACGTTACCGAATTGCTAAGCAGTAATGCAAGTATTGTTTCTTCACCTTCGGCCAATGTGACCAGATATGAACACACGAGTGGGGTCGAACTTACGGTAACTGTCGCTGTTTCATCGCCATTCATACTCGTTCTCACCGAACCATACGATGGGCTTTGGAGGGCGTACGTCGGTAATGTTGAGGTCCACCCTATGCTAATCTACGGCTTGGTCAACGGTTTCCCAGTGAATCAGACGGGAACTATAGACATCAGGATCTACTATACTCTACAAAACTACCTTTACATGGGGGCAGGACTCTCCGCCACAAGTCTCGCCTTGTTACTTCTAACCGTCGTATTGGTATGGAGGAAGAACAGACGAAAAATTTTCAGCCGCCCGAAGACTATTGTAGCTGTACCGATCCCGGCGCAACGGTTT
>VBBS01000051.1:12535-15571 GCA_005888745.1 Candidatus Bathyarchaeota archaeon
ATGGTGCTCCTCACGAGCGAAATGAAGTGGATCCCAGCGACTGAACCGCGACGCCTACCTTCTGAGTATCGAACCTCATGATTTACCATCCACGATTCGAATAAAGAGAGATACTCGCTCATGACACTAAATAGTTTAGACGCGGGACCTGTAATCACATTAACCGTTGACGATTGTTGGAAGACGCATGCACGATCGTTCGAAGAAGCCTTCGATTCAATGTCTCTTCGAGGTGTCTTCTATGTCATAGCAGGATACGTGGGAAAAACTGTTGGAGGTTTTCAGTTTGTAGAATGGGATACCCTCCGTCAGATGACCGCGGTAGGTCATGAAATAGGTTCGCATTCGTTCACTCACACAGGATCAGCACTAGGCCTGACAACAAAGGCTGCCCAGCTCTTTCGCTTAGTGAGAAGTAAAGGGCTGGTCCGTTCTGCGAGGCTCACCCGCGCTCTTCTGGGGTTGGCTGAAGAGTATCCGGGAAAGCATTTGCGACAAGACGAGGAAGTTGCAATGTCGAAGGTGGTGATTGAGAGAGAAATGGGAAGAGCCTGCAAAAGTTACTCTTATCCAGGGGGAGAACCATCTTCTGCGTTCATGAACCTTGCCAGAGACGCAGGTTATACATCGGCGAGAACGATACGCCCGGGGTTCAACTACCTTCGTAGCTTCGAACCTTACGCCCTCAGATGTCAAGTATGGGATGAGTGGACGACTGCAAGAACTGCCGATAAATGGGTGGACAAGGCTATCAGCCAAAATCTTTGGCTCATCGAAGTCTTTCATGCGATGAACCTTCCCCGTTACCCCTACAGCTGTTCCGAGTCTGCTCTCAACGAGCATCTTTCCCACATTCGTTCAAAACAGGGAGAAATCGACAATTTGACTGTCAGTGAGACCATTGAACAGACGCAGAGAAATCTACAGAGTGAATCAATGTTTCAAACGATTTCCTGAGCTGGCGACCAGTTTAACTGAAAGTAGAACCAATAGTTAGTGGGGACAGTTCAACGGACCCCGACACGCTCCTCGTTCCGACGGCCGAACAGCGTGCGCACCGAGGGATCGCCAAGGGATCGCCAGAATGTCCACTTGTGTCCGTTATAATTCCAACAAAGAACTCAGAACGGACGATTCGTCGCTGTCTCGAGAGCGTTTGGGCTCAGACTTATCGGAACTTCGAGATAGTGGTGGTAGACAATTTCTCAAGCGATTCTACAGTGCAAATAGCCAAGGAGTACGCTGACCTAGTCCTCCTCGCGGGTCCCGAGAGGACTAGCCAAGTCAAGTTAGGAGCTGCTAATAGCAAAGGCGATTTCGTTTACAAGATAGATTCTGACTTCGTGCTCGAGCCTTCCGTGATCGAGAAAGCTGTCAGAGTTGCCCTAGACGAGAAAGCTGTAGGAGTCGTGATTCCAAACTTATCCTACCCGAAGGTGAGTCTCTGGTCCGAAGTACGTTTCTTCGAGCGTCTCTCGTACGTCGGCTCCAAGAAGATCGAAGCCGCGCGCTTCATCAGACATGATACGTATGACGCCGTGGGAGGCCACGACGGAAGCCTTGTGGCCTACGAGGAGCACGATCTTCACAACAAGGTGTCGAGGCTTGGCAAGATTGTCCGTATCGAGGGCGCCTCCGAGTGGCACATTGGCGAACCCAAGCACCTTGCTGACATCGTGACCACCAGTTGGTACTATGGAAAGACAGCGATTCGATATGTTAGACGTTATCCACACATTTCTGCAACCCAAATTCTTCCAGTCCGACGGTCCTTTTGGAATCAACGAAAGGTGTTCCTGCACAGGCCCAAACTATTTCTCGGCCTTGCAATCTACGAGACAGCAAAATATCTCTCCGGTCTCCTCGGACTTTTAGCTCAGGTCACGTGGCCTTTTTCTCCGCCCTTCCGTCAACTAAGCCAGAGGCAGATGACCGTCGAGAATCAACTGCACCCTGCCTCCTCCATTCATGATGAGCTTTCGTTTTTGCGACCGTCTCATCTGTTTGGGATCACGATAGTTATTCCCACCTACAACTCTAAAGCAACATTGGCTCGTTGTCTTGCGTCGCTTAATAGCCAGACTTACGCTGCCAAAGCCGTTATTGTAGTGGATCGATTTAGCAGAGATGGCACTTCGGAGGTGGCGATGGCTGAGGGCGCTAAGGTGATTGAAGCTGGAGCGAACCGCAGCCTTGCAAGAAATATGGGACTTGAGCATTCGTCATCCGAAGGCGTGCTCTTTGTGGATGCAGACATGATATTGCCGCCGTCCTTGATAGAAGAATGCGAGAGAGGCCTGGTCAAAAATCAGGCCCTCATAATACCCGAAGTATCCGTGGGAAGAGGATTCTGGGCCAAATGCAAGGCGGCCGAAAGAAAAACCTACGTACGTAATGAGATGATTGAAGCTGCTCGCTGTTTTCGAAGGGACGCTCTTCTTTCACTCGGCGGGTACGATCCACGATTGGAAGCAGGGGAGGATTGGGACCTACAGATACGCGCAAAGGCCGCGGGTCTGTCTGTCGGCCGAACTGTTGCGGAAATCGAGCACGATGAGGGTGAACCAACCCTGCTAAGTATGCTCAGGAAGAAATACTTCTACGGCAAGATGTTCGGCATCTATTTAGCCACAAATCCCTACGAGGGAGTGAGACAGCTCAATCCGTTTCGACGTATATTCGCTCCCTCACTCGCGACGCTTCCCTCTGACCCTGTGCATGGCGTGGGGATACTGATCCTCAGGACGCTTGAATTCACAGCCGCAGGTATCGGTCATATTCGCAGGATCTTTTCAAGGGAAACGGGAGAGAAGAATAAGAGGTAGCTCTGGCTTATGCCCGTCGCCCCCGCATCCGGTGACACGAACATATCACCTGGCTGAATATGTGCATCACTCTGCTATTCCGTCTCAGATGAAGTTCATGTCTTAGCTATCTCTCTTTTGTGGAGAGGTTGAACTTTCAGCTTTCAGTTCGGCCAAGATCCGAGAGATCCCACCACCCCGAATGATTGTATAGACCAAGAGTGAACGGCGA
>VBBS01000051.1:15599-17214 GCA_005888745.1 Candidatus Bathyarchaeota archaeon
AGGATCAATGAAGATGACACAGTCCTCGATGCTGGTGCAAGTGTCGGTTTCTTCTCTATCTTCGCGGCATCCCGATGCAAGAAGGTCATCGCTGTAGAGCCTGGCCGAGAAAGCTTCACAGCGTTGACTCAGAACAGGATCATGAATCAGGCATCAAACATTATCACCGTCAACAGAGCGTTATGGAGCGGTCCGGGATATGTGAGGATGGCTGGTCAAGGTGTGCTATTCCGGATAATTCCTCCTAGTGAGGAGACTAGCACGTCTCAGGATGTTCCCTGCTCTACAATCGACCAACTACTCGGAGAGTTGGACTGTTCCGTGGATGCTGTAAAAATGGATGTTGAAGGAGCCGAGCGAGACTGCGCAGACGGTTCATACCTTCGTTCCGTACGAGAGATAGTGGTAGAGACGCATGGAACGACAGACTACATTCGTGAATTACTCAAAAGACATGGATTTTCGACAATGGTTGTGAGATTCACATATGGACGAGTTGTAAGGAACCTGTTGAGACACTTACCTGCATTTTCTGAAGCAGAGATTTCCACCAAGTTCACTGCAACCCGATCGTCGATCATGGCAATAGTGAAGCGGCAAGGGATCATCCCACAGCAGGGAAACCTCGACATTGAAATCGTATATGGTCGCAAAACTTGACCCATTCCCTCAACTTTCGCGCTAAAGCCCCAAGTCCGGGAATGTGACCATGCCATGGTAAGGATCGCAATAGGTCCCTATGGAGGCGGCTCGGGAATCTCTACTTACACTGCAGAATTATGCAAGGCGTTGCTGACGCTTCGGAGTGACCTTGAGGTCACGCTGCTGACTTGGCGAGGGATCGATCCTCATATCGAAGAAATTCGCACTCTTAGCCTTCCCAAGAATGCATTTCTCGGCATGCCAGACTACGCCGGAGGTCCTCTGGTCAAAATCCTGGGCGCTTCACGGGAGGTCCGTCGAAAGGCAAAGGAGTTCGACTTGGTCCACTTCCCGGATTCGACCTACGGAGCTTTCGTCAGACATCCTAGGCTTGTCTTGACAATGTGGGGATACTATTCGTGGAGACTTTATCCAAGATGGTACGTCGAAAGGTTCGGGTTTCCGATCAACATCCCTGGTACACTTGCGGGGTTCCAGTTCATGGCGATGAACACGTTGGCTCTACGAAGGGCCAGAGTGATAATATCACTGCTGCCTCTCCACTATCTGCCAAAGGGACGGGTTCGCGAAAAGGTGTACTACGTTCCTCCGCCACTCGCTGTTACTGAGAATTCGGCTTCCACTGGTGCTAGCCAATATGAAATCGGCATGCGGACAGGGCACTCCGATGTTGTTTTCATTTTCGGATCTCGCGATCTCTCTATTGGAGGAAAGGGTGCGCAGCTTGCGATTGACGCGTTCGCAAAGCTCCTGCTTCGCCATGGGGTTAACGCTGCTCTCCTTATGGTTGGTGGGAACGGGCACGCCCTCAATGTTCCGAACGCCGTCAGGGACAGAGTCACCTTCACAGGATTTCTGAACAGACGCGACTATCTGAGGCTGTTGGGTCCAGGCCGTTGCTTTCTGGCGCTTTCACATGGAGAGGAACTTGACTATGGTTGTCTTGAGGCGA
>VBBS01000054.1 GCA_005888745.1 Candidatus Bathyarchaeota archaeon
CCACCGAGAAGCGCAGGATCAGCAGTACAAGCAGGCGTGTCCAGTGTGATGCACGGGTTCAGGAATCCGTTTGGCATATGCTGCACATTGGTGCATTTAGTGCCAGGAGTATTAGCCTGGCATGCCCAGAGACGCTGTGGAATAATCGGAACAGTCGCAAGATCGTTGATCGCGTAGGCGTTGTTGCTGTGGAGTAGGAAGAGGAACGTCTCCGAGATACCCGCACCGTTCGCACCGCCAACAGCGCTGAAAGCACTAGCAGGCAGCTGAGGCGCAAGACCCGCCGAAGTGCCATCCAACCCAACAATGTCGATAGTGTTCAACGTACCCGGACTGGCCAGAGCGCCAGTGGCGTTGAAGCTGGCGAAGCTGAACTTGATATCGCTAGCCGTTACCACATGGTCTCCTAGACAGGCGGCTGTTGGAGTAGCGCAGGCAGTGATAATGTCATGCCATGGAATGTCACCGCGAATAGTCATCTTCACACAAGCACCCACAACAGAGGTGCCGCGACTGTTAGTATAGCTGGCGGGACACTCAGTAGGCTGCGTAGCATGAGTCTCCACCCGGAAGAAGTTGGCCTGCCACCCAATAATCTGGGTCGGTGCAAACGGGTTCGTAATCAACAGCGGGTCATAGATTTCTATATTGACATCGGATTCGACGACGGAGCTGAAGGTGAACGGGTTGAGAGATGCGGTAGCATCCTTCTGACCCCACCGGATAGTGGGACCAGAAATGGCCGGATGCGCGCTCCAGGCGTTGAGGAGAGTCCAGGGATTGCCCTGTGCGATACCGATGCCGGCAGCATTGCTAACACCATTCCAACCCTTTGCGTAGGCGTACTGTATGCTCGGTGTCCATATCACCTTGGTGAATGTGTGGTTGCCGAAAATGTCCTGAGCCACCTGGAGAGCCGCAAGAGCAGCCGAAGTGCTGCTCAGGAACTGGCTCTGCTCACCCCAAGAATCATTCCTCGGGTTGCAGACATAGTCGTAGTTCGGAGGCTCCTCGCCCGCAGCACCGCCGCAATAGTTGGAGGCGAAGCTGCTGTCGTAGAGACTCCAGAGACTGTCAGGTGTAGGTGTGGGGAAGAAGAAGCCGCCGGTATAGAAATCCCAGCTCTGAGTAAAGGGCTGTCCCAATGCAACAGTGTTGGCCGGAGTGTTCGGACCCTGAGTAGCACATGACGAACCGTCGGCAGCACCATTCTTGCAGCCGGTCCGGAAGACCTGCTGGTGAGCAGTGCCCAACCCTATCTCTTGAGAGTAGAGCTGGCCGTTCCCGCTGCAGTTAACGTTGCCGAGAGCTATCAGCTGGCACACGGACGAGGTCAAGCCACGCCACATGTTATCCCTGCCCAACGAAGCGCGACCCTTGAAGACAACCGGTATGGCTGGACTGGCCAAGTTCGGAAACTCGCCGGTCAGCTCGCAGACATTGTTCACGCCAGTCGCTAGTCCTGCCTTGATGAAGTGCTGTGCAGCGTTGCAAAAGTCTCGTCCAAGATTGACACCGCCACCTGGACAGGCTGGTTGACCAGACCCACCACAGCGCGGAACATTCGTCCCGAACGAGTTGGTGAGATCATTGTAGTAGTGCTCAGCGGAAATAGCAGGAGTACCACAGCCAAGTATCACGTCCCAAGAACAGGCACCGCCCAGCTTGTAGGCTCCTGCTGTTCCTAGAGAAACAACATTGTCAGTGGTCGGGTCTACAGAGTAGGGACCGACAGCGTTACAGCCACTCCCGACTAGGGGAGCAACGCTGCCACAGTTGGGAGCCCCAGGGATGCAGCCTCCCGTGGGGACAGTACCACTGCAAGGGTTAGCATTATCGTTTGGATAGCCTGAGTGTAGTGCACCCGAGGCTGGAGTGGTGGGATTGTCCATACAGACAGCGTTGGGTCCGATGGACGGAGTATCATCGATAACAAACTGGGGACAGTTGATGAGTGCGGCGATGCCCTGGCGTATGTTCAAAGCCGCCCATGTGCAGTCGCCCGTGTGAGGCGCAGGCACATTCGGACAGCTAGCCGTTATGGACGCACCGCCGACACCGTCGGAGCACTGTGTCACACCCGCAATTACGTTATCACGACCGTTGCAGAAGGTGACGCCCCAGAGTTTAGAGGCGTGGTTGAAGTCGATCTGGAGCATACCCAGCTGCTCGGTTGGTGCGGTAAGCCAGAACCGGGGATCATTTTCGGCGCAGCCACCGTTGACGCTGGGATTGGGGACACATCCAGCCGACTGGAGGTCAGAGCCTGGCACTGGAACATCGGTCAAGTCAATGGATGGAGTACAGCCAATGGGCTGGCCGACGCAGATAGCGTTCAGCTCAGACACGTCGCTGTCGAAGAACGAGTAGAATATCTTGTCAGAGGCTGGACCAGAAGGAACCCACTGGGTCCGAGGAGTAGTACCGTTGCTCGGAGGAGGATAGTCACCATGAACAATAGACGGGAGAGCAGTAACAGAGAGCGTTAGAACCAAGAGAGAAAAGAGTCGAATAACAGACCTTGAGACCATAACGCATCTTAGAGAGACCCCCCTCACGGAACTATCTAAATAGATTATCGTCTCATTCCGATGACTAACTCAACCTTCGGATATTCCTCGCTACCTCTGAATGTCTACCAATTGCTCTAGAAGTAGAAACGTGGACACTCGCCGAGGCTCCTAAAGAAGCTTTGGGAGCGGGCAGGGAAATACGTCTGCCTTCATCTGCCCAACGCCTTCGACTTGCTAGGTGGAATTCTAGGCTAGGGCCAAATCCTGTTCTTTTTGGTAGAAGATGGCGCCTGTAAATGTGTGAAGAAAAGAGGTAGTGACTAGGACTTGGAACGAAACACTGGCAGTGACGTCTCGGTTGTGGTTTTGGTAGAAGGAGTCTAGTGCGGTGGCGTTCTGGGGATTCAGTAGGATGGTGAAGTTCCAAGTTGTCGACTTTAGAGGAGCTAGGGCGCTGCTGATCATCCGGCCCCAGACTAGCGGATTCTGTTGGAAGAGAGAGAATGTACCGGAGGAGAAGTAAGCTGAGAGCGAGATCTGCGTCGCCTCAAGTCCACCGTACTCGGCGGGATTGTCCGCGCGCAGTTGCGCCAGGATAACGGTGCTCGTCGAATTCGATTGCAAAGCCATTGTGGACATTGTGAAATCGAGTTCGCGGATCGTGGCGTACAATTGAAGTATGTCTCTGGTCTCTAATGCAAGGTTAACGGAGGAACCTGCTACTACCAAGACAATTAACCAGACTGCGAGCCAATGAGTGTTAGTGTAAAGCTTCATCTAATCCACGGTCGAATGTCTCGACGACCTTGGTTTGTTGAAGATTAAGGCTATCGGTTTGAAATTATTTCGAGCTAAGGAGGCGCTGGTGATCCTCGGCTGGGGCACATCGCTGGCAAACTTGGCAGTAACGGCTGTAGCCCATGGGGTTCTCGTTCCCCAAGCCGAGTATTACTCGGAGGCCACAACGAGCCAGATTGGCCTATTACTTTTCGCCCTTTATTACGCGGGATTCTTCGCGGTGTCGTTCTTGTCAGGGCT
>VBBS01000055.1 GCA_005888745.1 Candidatus Bathyarchaeota archaeon
ACATGATACGGCTCATGCTCTTGTCTGGTCTTGGCACACCATATGTCTACAACTCCGGCACAGGAACAGGAACCGGTACCGTCGGAAGAGGGCTCACAAACGGGTATACACCGTATAGGGGTACGAACGTATCAGGAATTGTCAATATCGGAGGCAACTCCTATCCGGCTGGCAACGGTAGCGGTGGCGGGGTATCGGTTTTCGATCTCATGGACGACAACTTCAGTCATACCGGCATCACCCCGCCATTTATCGGCGGGGGACTTTTCGGTGCAGGAGGCTACTTGGGAGGCGGACCTGGCAACATTACCTTCGCCGGAGGCGTAAGTGCTCCCAATACTTTGAACCCGAATGGGGCAATGGGTAGTGCCTTCAAAGCCACCCAACAGAACAAGTATCTGCCAACGAAACAGTCCGTAGGAGCGACTCCATTCGCCCCAGATTTGCCTACCTTCATGAACTATATCGATCTTGATCCGCACTACACGGACGCGTACGGTGACCCCGTCAGCAGGTTGACTTATGACTGGACCCCGAACACCTACAATGGAGCAACGTACTTGGTTAACCAAATCAAAGCCATACTCACCCAGATGGGCGCGACCAGCGTCACTGTTGGCGCCACTGTAGCCCCATATTCGGCTCATAATGACTGGTGGGGCCACCATCTCAGAGGAGGATTAAGGATCGGAACCGACCCGAACGCTGGCACCGCAACCGCATGGGCCGCCCTCAGTGGCTACAACCAACTGTACTACAATTCGAATACTAGTGGATTCAACTATTTTGCCGCAGGCGAGATCACAAACACCACAGGGAACAATGCTACAGCCGGAACACATGCCGCAGGACCTCAGTCGTACCGGGCTGCTGAAGGAATAAAGAAATACTTGGCTAACGTAGCTACGAACGTCAACTACCTATCATCGTAACCTATTTCTCCTTTAGGGCCAAACTGTTCTTACTAGGGCAACAGCTGTGCCTGTACTCGTCGTACCGGACAAGGCAAAACCTCTCAACATACCGGTATTTCAAAGCAGAATCCCTAAACCTGAGGAGCTAGTAGTTCTAGACAAACCCCTGCTTGAGGCAACCCTAGAGGTAGGAAACCTCCTCAAGGAGTGCAAAGCCAAGTGGGCGCTAGCGGGCGACATTGGAGAGATACTCAACGGAGTAAATGTACGGCCCGACCACCTTACAATACTCAGCAACGTTGTGGGCTGCGAAGAAATCAATAAGAAACTCGAAAGGTTCCAAGTCGTGGCCTCAAGACACGTCGAGACTCAAATTAGGCGAAATGCCGAAGTCGAAGCCAAACCTCTGCCAATCATGATCAAGAGCTACAGGTCACAATTCAACCTAAGCGGCCAGAGGCTCAACGTTCACGGCGATCTGCGGATTAAGGTAGGAGATTGGGATTGGGGGGACCCACTCGACTACGAACCAGAATACGTCTACGTCATCGGCGTTAAGGTCCCAGTAATACCCTTGGAACTGAAGATCCAGCTGTACAGGGGTCTGGGCTGGTATGACAGAGTCTCGAAGATCCACGCGGCAATGGCCAGACGCCATCACAAGATCGTCTAGGTAAGCATGCTCGCGAATCGACAAATAGGCTCTACCAGCTATCCAGTCTTCTCGAAGAACTTTCGAAGACTCGAAGGAAAAGATGCGTGGAGGAACAATCTCGAGCTAGCAGCCCTTGTTGCGTCGAAGGTCGCGAGCTGCTTAGGTCCGACCGGCGCATACAAGCTCGTCGCCTACAATCTAGGTCCAAAGCTGGTGACCAAGGTGACGAAGGACGCAGTAGACATAGTCGATGAGCTGGGCGTCCAATATCCAGCAATCAAGACCCTCGCAGAAGCAGCGAAGATTCACCGAAACGAGGCGGGAGACGGCGTTTCTACCCTCCTCGTTCTGGTCTCCGCCCTCTTGAACGAAGCTCAGAAACTGACAGAGATGGGAGTCCATCCCGTCGCTATTTTGGATGGATACCGAGAAGCGGCGAAGAAGTCAATCTCGATCATCGACGAGATCGCCACAGAATATTCCGGAGACCTCCAGGACAGTCTACTCCAAGTGATCGATTGCGGAAGAGGGCTGTTGAATAAGAAACTGCGCGAGGAACTCTCTCAAGCCGTCAGTCTCGTAGAGCATGCGGATGGCCTGGACCTTGCAAGAATCAAGATAGAAAAGAAGCTCGGAGGAGCAATCCAGGACTCACAGTTAGTACGCGGGATCATAATCAAGAAGGAGAAGAGGCATCGCTCAATGCCTGATCGGATCGATCAGCCGAGAATTGCGCTAGTGTACAAACAACTGGTGCTCAAACGTTCCGAGCAATTGGCAATAGATGAAGGCCCATTCAACGCCAAGCTAAGCGTGACGGAACCGGGACAACTTCGCCAGTTCAAGTCTGAAGAGCGCGCTCTGAGAGCCCGAATGGTCCAGAGGGTCAAGTCCGCAGGCGCTAACGTGCTTCTATGCGGGTCTAAGGTCGACGAACGAGTTGCGGACGGGCTTAGCCGGGAGGGCATCTTCGCGCTAGAAATGGTCGGGCAACAAGACTTTGATGAGGTAGCACGAGTCACAGGTGCCAGGATCGCGGGAACTGTTGATTTCCTTGTGAAGGATGACCTCGGAGTAGCAAAAATGCTGGAGGTGGACAAGATTCCTCCGGAGCAGATCGCGATTCTTCACTGCGACGGAGCAGCCACTCTCCTACTCCGGGGGAGCTCGCCTGAAATTGTTCAAGAACTCGAGAAAGTCGTGAGAAAAGGGCTACTTGTCCTCAAGCACTCGCGTGCCAGATCCAGGGTTGTGCCCGGAGGAGGAGCCGTCCTCGTTGAACTCGCCCTCCGGTTGCGGAGCTTTGCTCTTGGGTTTTCCGAGAAACAGCAGCTCGCGGTCAAAGCATTCGCTGATGCCTTAGAAACAATACCTAGGTGGCTTGCATTCAATTTTGGCTTAGACCCGATTGACATCATGACACAGCTTCGGAGGCATCACTCCAATCATCAGTTGAATATGGGCGTCGGAGAAGGCGGATGCGCCGACGTGTACAAGGAGAATGTTGTAGAGCTTGCATCCATATTGAAAACCACTCTTTGGAGAACCTTGGAAGTAGCTTCACTACTATTGAAGATAGACGACTACTTCTATGTGAAAGATCTCCCCATGGTTCACAAACAGTGATCCGAGCACCATACTCAAAGCATTAGCTGTCTGAGTAACCATATTTTGCAAGGCTTGGGTGTCAATTGAGACTTGAAGAGAAAAGAACCGATCAAGGGTGAAGCGTGGCCGAAGGCCATTATCTTCGACATGGACGGTACTCTAGTCAGTAGTCTTCCAGTCATCTATCATTGCGAGAACGAGATCTCTCGGAAATATCTCAAGACCTCACTGACCCTTGAAGACGTAATCTCCAAGTTT
>VBBS01000052.1 GCA_005888745.1 Candidatus Bathyarchaeota archaeon
ACATTTTTCGGAAGGGGGTCCAGGCAGTTGAATCTGAACCGGGCGAGTCTTGCGAAACAGGGCGCAGAATCATCCGGTCGTCCGTTTTCGACATGGTGTAGCTCAGCGTGCAGGTCAACGTGCAAACTGCGTGATCTCAAATCGCCTGCTCCGATTCCGGATCAGGGCTCGTTCTGAACGATTTCCTGGCTCAACTAAGTTATCTTTTCTACTCTGAAGGGTAAGTTATCCCTTAACCTTACTATTCATACTCTAAAAAGTATTTTCTTGACTGATGAAAACCCTGAAAACAGAGAAGCCAACAGGAAGAGCAGGACCCTCATGGAGCGCCCCAACCTCCCCGACCCACTACGACCCAGACCCATAGAGCCTCTGCCCTCACCACTTAGACCCGGGCAGTACATCGGACCAAGAGAAGAACTCGGAAGAATACTCAAAGAAATATTAGACAGACTAACAACAATAGAAAACAGACTCAAAACGATAGAAGAACAACTCAAGACAAGACACTGACCGAACTCAACGTCTCATAGAATCTTCATACTTGGAATATTCTAGCTCCGACTTTGCAGCCATTACGAAATCGTTCTGGCTCAAACCTCTAATCGCATGTGTAGACAATACTACCTTAACCCGACGCCAGCCGATGAAAAGGTCCGGATGATGATTCTCCAGCTCAGCAATCTTACCCAGCGAATCCGCAAAATCAAGACCCGCAAGATAAGATTTGAATCGAAACTCCTTCTGGATCGAGCCGGACTGAAGAACCCATCCTGGTAAATCCTTCAACCGCTCACTCGCCTCCGCAACAGTGAACGGTTTGGCATCATTGCAAGTAACACATTTACCTGACGCCAAACGACGGACCGCTTCGGCAACAGATGCGTTTTCCATAGTAGTAGGTGGCTCGACATTGAGAAAAGCTTTCTAGTATCAAGGTCTCGAAGAGAAGAATTATCTTACAATCGAGCTGAGCGAACTAGCAGGATGCTTGGTGCTCAGAAGATGAGAGGGCAAGACTAGTGTCGACCAATCTGTTTCCGAGCCCTCCTGATTCTCTGAACAGAAAGGAGGAATCCCGAGTCCCAACAAAGGTCGATGTACTGGTACCGAGTCTGAAAGGGCTTACCAACGAATTTGTGGAGCATGTTCGGAGTCGAATCCCGGTTCATTGTATCCTCACCTCTCCAGTAATCGGACCGGCGAGAGCCCGGCAGGAACTCATGGAACGCGTGGACACCAATTGGTTCGCATTCGTTGACGACGACGTCAGACTGAGACCGAACTGGTGGTCGACCATGATTGGAATGGTCGGTCCAGATGTGGGTGGTGTTGAAGGCCTGTGGAGCTATCTTGCTGGAGACAAGAGAGTTGACGACTATACCCGTGCGATGGCGCGGTTGTCAGGGTTTCTGCGACAAGAATCCTGGCGGGACAGGATTGACAGAGCCTTCACCGGAGATACACTGGTTAGGACGGAAGCTGTCAGGAATATTCACGTGCCCAACATACCCGTCTGGGAGGACGAGTATATCCGCCGCTGGGTCGAGAAGAACGGGTTCAAATGGCTCAGAACCGCTCACGTAGTGTGCGACCATCTTCGAACCTACAACCTGAAACCATCATACAATGTAGGCAGGTACGGCTACTATCTCGGACGATTGAACCCGAGGACCCAGCTCAAACGAGTAGCTCAACTTCCGGTCAAGGTCCTATTCACCATGGCTTACACGGGAAACATTCGCACCGGGACCTTTGCCATTGAGAAAGACTTGAACATCTTTAGAGGCGTACTCCAAGCATACGTTCAGCGAAACAGCGGCTCCCCACTCTATGCCTTGGCGCAACCATGAGAATCGTCCTCGTACATCCACGAATGAGCGTTATGGGAGGCGGAGAACGGGTCGCAATACATTCAATCAAAGAGGCGCTTAGAGAAGGGCACGAAGTCTATCTAGCATGTGAAAGATTCAACGTTGATGCGTTTGAGGACTTTTTCGGAGTCCAGGGGCTGTTCAAGAATGTCCGATTACTCACCTATGCGCCCTTTCGGCCTGTGATACAGAGAGCTGTGCTCTACCAGAGACTCATCTATCATCAGCTAAGGTTGCGAAGCATTGTCTCGAAGAGGCGAGGGTTTGAACTGATCTTGAATACTGCGGAGGTGGCTAACCATCCGGGGCGCCGATTACCCTCAATAGAGTACTGCTACTTTCCCGATTATTTCAGCCACTTAGAAACTAACACTCTCCCCAATCTCTGGGAGCTTTATTATTCGCCCGCCAGGTTATTCTACCACTCGCGTGTCAGCCACATAGACCGCCTACTCGCAGTCTCGGACTACACTCGAGAATTTGTCAAAGAGAAATGGGGCCGAGACTCTACAACCCTCTATCCCCCATGCCCCATAGACTTGTACAGCGATCTTCGCGATCAGCCCAAAGAAAACCTGGTCGTGACTGTGGGCAGAATCGGGCCTGAGAAACGGATCGAACTGTTTCTAGAGATAGCCCGCAGAATGCCCAGCGTAAGATTTGCAATAATAGGAAGTGTAGCGTCTGAGAAGGAATCCTATTCCAACATTCTGAGGAAGGTTGCTCCTAGCAACATTGCATGGGTAGTCGCACCTCTGAGAAAAGTGAAGGAGATGCTGGGGCAGGCAAAGGTCTACGTTCACTGCGCTCTGAATGAGCATTTCGGAATTACCATTGTTGAAGCGATGGCTGCTGGATGCGTACCTGTGGTTCACAATAGCGGAGGGGCTCGCGAGGTCGTCACGAACAATGTCGGTTGCAAGTGGAACACGCCTGCGGAAGCGGTTTCGCAGATCTCAAATCTGATAAAGAATGATGTTCTAAGGAGAGAATTTTCGAAAGCCGCGGCTGCTCGTTCAAAGATGTTCGGACCTAAGGTCTTCGAGTTGGGCTTGGGAAGCGTCCTGCGCGAATACCAGAAATAGGCCAAACGCTTAGTTCAAGAGGCAAGTTCTATCTGCCTCACGGATCAAGGAGCGCTCCAGATGTTTACTGTACTAAGGCGCGCTCCTAAGCTTGCTCCCTTTTGGGCACTCTCCAAATTCTATTCATTACTGGGGATGCCGGTGACCATGAACAGCCTAACTCGTATCATCCCTCACGAATTATATGACGTCAGAAAGGTAGGGGGAATCAGCTTCGGAGTTCGCCTGTCCAACCCTGAAGACTATCAAATTGTCTACGGGCAGCAGGAAAGGATGTTCTTGGGTCTAAAGCCTAGTCCTGGAGAGTTCGTATTGGACATCGGAGCGCATATCGGAAGCTACACCCTGCGCTATTCTAGGCTCGTCGGCGATGAGGGGACGGTCTTGGCCTTTGAACCAGAGCCAGACAATCGGAGAATCCTCCGCTGGAACGTCCAGCTCAACGGGGTCCAGAACGTAGTTATCCGCCCAGAAGCATTAGGAGATTTCCATGGGAAGAGTAGACTGAGACTTTCTGTCTATGGAGGAGTACACTCGTTCGTAAGAACCTCTCAAGAAATTCGTCAAATCGGGGAGGCATTCGTTCCGATGATAAGGCTGGACGAACTCAACCTTGACCGGGTCGACATGATAAAGATAGATGTCGAAGGTTATGAAATGGAAGTACTGAAGGGCGGTGAGAAGATGATAAGACGATTCAAACCAAAGATGCAGATAGAAGTCCATCGGCCGCATAGGAGTGACTGCGAAACGTGCAATTGGTTGAAACATCTTGGTTTCTTGCCCGCGACGACCTTTGATTCTGGTGGAGCCCACTGGATTCAGATCAGCTAGCATCACATTCATGCTTCACTGAAGCAGGAATAATGAGCTTTTTGCAGTCTCATTTGAAGAGGTAGGTCAGCCTTCAGGTTCAAAATAGTCAGACTCGGGACCGATTACCCTGGGAAGATCGACGACTTCGCTCGCGCTAGGAATTTCTTCCTATCAAAGAATGACTGGGTCCTCTTCATTGACAACGACGAGGAGGCGAGTGAGATGCTGTTGAGCTGTCTCGGTAAGTTGGAGCCAAGGTATCCTTATTACTGGATAAGGCGCATCAACCTAGCGGACGGGAGGTATCGCGAGGCTTGGAATCCGGACTTCGCTCCCCGACTCGTCTCGAGTAAGGTCAAATTTGTGGGTCGCGTTCACGAGAAAGTTATGCCAAAGGATCCTCATGGGGTCATAGATTTTCCAATTATACACAATCATTCGGGTCCATTCACCTACAGGAACTTCTGGTACCAAGACCTGCCAGTTTACCGGGTTTGGATCGGGGTCAAAAAGGCCATTGAAGTAGTTAGGAACAGGTAACAATGGACATGCAACAAACACTTATTCACAGATAATCCTCGGAATCGTCGTTTCGTTACTCTTGTCTCCGTCAACTAGTTCAGAGCCCACTGTTAACCAAGGGAATCGGATGATTTCGATATTAACAGTTACATATAATTCGAGAAAGGAGATAGAGCGTTTTCTGCTTTCGCTCTCAGAGATGTTGAAGAACTTCTCTTTAGGGGCAGAGACGAGAATCTGGGATAACGCATCCTCAGATGGAACTGCACAATATCTTCTTGACTCTCAAAGAGACTTTCATAGACTTGCGATCTTACTCAAACTTTCTTCGAAGAATGTAGGTCTCAGCAAGGCTGTAAATTCGGAAATCGCGGATTCTCGAGGAGAATGGATTCTTCTATGCAACCCCGATGTGGAGTTCTCGAATGAAGTCCCCAAGCTATTGGAATTTGCCTTCTCTCATCCCGAGTATGGAGTCGTTCCAGACTTGAAGAATCCTGATGGCACGACTCAACGGTCCATACACAGGCGATTCCCTAGTTTCACTAGGATACTCTTTGAGTATACGTCTCTCGGTGGCTACTCCTCCCGGTTCATCTCTTTCGTCCGAGACGACTACAAGTACTCTCATACAAAGTTCGCGTCTCCCAATCGCATAGAGCAGCCTGGGGGATCATTTCTTCTTCTTCACAGAAAGACTCTAAATAATCTCTTAGAGAACGGAAAATTGTTCGACGAGCGATTTCCGGTATTCTGGAACGATGTTGACATGTCGATGAGGGCCAAGGCGAGAGGGGTGAAGTTTGTAATTGCTCCCGAATTTAGGATTCTGCACGGCTTCGGACATTCGATCAAGAAAGCCAATAGGGAGATGCTTCTGACGCTTTTCTTCGGAAGCTATGGGCTGATTGGATTCGCCCGCAAGTGGAAGATGCATCCCAGAGTCATTCAAACAGTCCTCTTTCTAGATGCGATCTTCGCCTTATTTCTGGGGTTAGTGGCAAAGTTCGCTCACCACCGATCTGGAGAGTTGGGTGCTCAGGGATCGGGACACGTTGTCGTGACGATGAGGTGGCGGATCATGAAGTTCTGGTGTAGTATTCATTGAGGACGCTGAACGTTGGGTGCGGTCAAGACGATTGGGGGGAGGTTCGGGTGGATGTCGACTATGAGACTCAGACCCACGTTGAGTCGAAACTCAATGTCAGAGAAGACGCCCATCATCTTCCATTTCGTGACAGCGCATTCTCATTTGGGCGTTGTTGGCACGTTCTGGAGCACCTCGACAACCCTAAGGAAGCGTTGTTGGAGCTTCGGAGAACTTGCGAGAGATTTGACGTTCGCTTTCCAGTGGACGAAGGATATTACATGCAGATGATCATTGGGTTCCTGAACCTTGATCTTCAAACGTTCTTGGGAGCCTATAGAACCTTGAGAGGACGATTTCACCTCTGGCGAATAAGCCCGTCGTTCATCGAAAGATCATTGATCGGCCAAACCAAATATTCGTTCAGTGCGGCAACAGTATCTGACCGCTTTATCGGCTACCCCAGCCCACGAATTCTCCTCTCCGGGAGAAAATCCAGGCTATTCAAGCGATTCTTCAGGATACCCATCGGGAAATATTACTATGAATGGAAGGTAGAGGATCAAGCTGGGCAAGTCGATACGCAATAGGTGGCCAGTCCGTCGCAGATGGAGGAATGTTTGTCAGTTAGACAGGAGCATCAAAATGCTAGGAATCTGAACCTACGACTTTAGGTTCAGGAAAAGGTATGATGAACTTTCCACCGGACCTAAGGTATTCTCGCTCCTTAGATATGATTTCATCCTTGAAGTTCCAAGCAAGGAGTAACGCAAAGTCGGGAGCTAGTTTTCGAAACTCGTCGGGGGCGACGATTGGGATTCGAACCCCTGGAATGAATTTTCCTTGCTTAAACGGCGTTGTATCAGTCACATAGTCCACTATCGAACTATCAATGGAGCAGTAGTTGAGTAGAGTAGTCGCCTTCGCCGGAGCTCCGTAGCCCACGATTCTCTTTCCCTCTCTCTTGAGCTTCAGGAGGAGATGCCTCAATTTTCCTCTAAACTCTTGGACGCTATGAGCGAATTGCTCAAGCGCGGAATAGTCAGCCCCTCTTCCTTCATCTCGGTAAACACGACCCAGCGTCTCAGACTGCTTCGGGAATATATTTGGATGAGCCGCTATTCCTCGAAGACTTCCACCGTGAATCTCAGGGAAGTATTCCAGGTTGACGAGTTCTAAGCCATGCTTCACGAGGACTTCAGAGAGAGGCTTGAACCCGAAGTAAGACAGGTGTTCGTGGTAGACAATGTCGAAATTGTAATGTCGCAGAACGTCTACGACCCAGGGGACTTCGAACGCGAAAAGCCCTTTGGGACTCAAGAGCAAATTGATTGACTCTATGAAATCATTAAGGTCTGGAACATGTGACACCACGTTATTCGCAGTTATGATCTTGGCCTTGCCTCTTCCAATTCTCTCCACGCTAACGTGACCAAAATACTCGTTGAGTGTTGGGATGCCGGCGGCAATCGCTACGCTTGCAACGTTGCGAGCTGGTTCGATACCAAGCACCGAAGCACCCTGCTTCTTGAATGCCTTCAACAGGGTCCCATCGTTGCTTCCGATGTCGACAACAAGGTCACTCGTGTTCAGCTCAAGTCGTTGGCGGAGTTCCTCTGCATATTGGTCGAAGTGAAGCATTGATGTGTTGGCAGTCGCTGTCAGGAACGCATAATCGTCGAACATTTCCTTCCGGTCCACAAGGTCGAGCAACTGAATCAGCGCACAATCGTTGCAATAGAACATTCGCAGAGGATATCTCGGCTCAGGGCTGGGATCTCGTGCGCGCTTCGTAGACAGAAAGGAATTTGCTAGTGGCAACATACCCAGATCGAATCCAAGTCTTAGCTTGGTACTGCCACAAGCCCTGCAGACGAGTTTGGTCGACATCGTAGGTTGGCCCGCTCAGTTCGACTCGCGACGACTGTCGTGTTCCTTTAATAAATCCTGAATGTCAAGATCACTCATGCTGCCTGGTGTGAGCGTTCATGACATCGACAAGAGGCTAGATGAACGAGGGTTCTTCGCGGAAATTGTGCGCAATGACTGGAAGGATTTCTTGGGTGATGACAGGATTATGCAGGCCAACGTGTCGATGAGTTATCCTGGAATGATCAGAGCATGGCATAGGCACAAAAGAGGCCAAGTGGATTACTTGATCGTGCTAGGGGGAACCATGAAGATATGCGCCTATGACGACAAGGAAGGCTCACCAACGAAGGGACACTTGGATGAAATCATAGCGAGCGAGGAGAAACTGCAACTCGTCCGTGTGCCGGGCCACTATTGGCACGGCACAAAGACATTGGGTGTCAAACCGTCGCTCACGCTATATTTTGTAAGCGATTTGTACGACGCAAAGGATCCCGACGAGGAGCGAAGAGCATGGAATGATCCGGGCATTCTTGACCCGAAGACGTCGAAGTCGTTCGATTGGAACAAACCATCTCACAAATAGAAATCTATGTCGAGGATTAGGATCAGCGATCCCCAATCGACGGTATCTGCCTCTTCATTTCCATTATGCCCTCTTCAGCGGTGAGGAATCGAATGCCGAGGGCTTTCTCCGCTTTCTCCACACGCAAGCAACAGTTTTTGGGCCGCACTGCTTGTTGGGGGAATTCGCTTGTGAAGACGGGTTGAACTAGCTTGGGGGGATATCCAAAAATCTGGGCAAGTCTCAGTGCGAACTCGTAACGGCTCAAACAGGATCGTCCTGCAGTGTGGAAGATTCCTTTTTCGGGACTCTTCGCAAGTCTCAACACAGCCTCTGCCAAGTTGTCGGCGAGAGTTGGAGAGCTGTACTGGTCCCTAATTGCTCTCACTGTTTCAGTATTCTTGAGCCTGTCCAAAACGAACATGGCGAAGTTCATTGGCTTGGTTGAACCAGAAGGAGCTCCGATAGTCTGAGAATGCCAGCCGTGGACAACGCTGGGTCGGGCGATGGCATAATTCGATAGCTGAGAAACGACTTTCTCTGCCTCCAGTTTTGTCAACGAGTAATAATTGAGGGGATGAGGCATATCGGATTCAGTGTAGTGCCCGTACGTCCCATCGAATACCGAGTCGGTCGATATTTGTATGAGCCTACAGTCACTGCTCCGAGCGGCTTCAGCGAGGTTTCTCACTCCCCCAACGTTCACGTCTTCGGCCTCCTCCTTGTGGGTCTCGCAATAATCCACGTTAGTCAAGGCCGCGGTGTTCACGATGACCTTCGGCCGAATCTCTCGGACCAAACGTAGCGTCGCATCATGGTCAGTGATGTCCAACTGTACTGAGTTTGGAAAGGGCCACTTCCGCGTGTTCTGAGTATTGTAAGGTTCAAAGCCATAACGGGAGGCGATAGAAGCTAGTTTCGACCCGACGAGGCCTGTAGAGCCGATTACGAGAAGCTTGTCCAAGAGCAACATTCGGGTGACTTGAGTAGACTTTTCAAGCTTGAGCCAGACTACTCGCGCTCATGGAGGCTGTCAATCTTACAGATTGATCCGGGGAAGGCGTAGAACATGGAAGATCTGATTGTCACGGGCGGTCTAGGTTTCATTGGAAGCAATTTCATCCATCACATAATAGATTCTCGGAGAGACTTGAGAATCATCAACATAGATAGCAAAGGATCAGGAAGCAACCCGGCCAATGTTCGAGAACTCAGGGGAAACCCACGTTACCGATTTGTAAAAGGAGACATTGCCGACTACACCTTTACCCGCAAAGTTCTGAAGAATGCGCACGTATTGGTGAACTTCGCAGCGCAGACCCACGTCGACAGAAGCATAGCCAACCCGGAGCCGTTCTTTGAGAGCAACGCAAGGGGCGCCTTCAATCTCTTTCGAGCAGCTCAAGAGAGGAAGGTCGACAAGATGGTGCATATTTCCACTGACGAAGTCTACGGATCCATCAACTCCGGTTCGTTTGATGAGGAGAGCCCTCTGAACCCTTCCAGCCCATACTCGGCGACGAAGGCTGCTGCCGACCTAATGGCGCAAGCCTGGAACATAACCTACAAGCTTCCTGTCATCATTCTCCGGTGCACCAATAACTTCGGACCTCGGCAGCATCCAGAGAAGTTCATTCCGAAGGCAATCATCAGGGCGCTGAATGGAAACGAGATTCCACTGTATGGTGGAGGAACGCAGGTGCGAGACTGGATATATGTGGACGATTTTTGCAGTGCGATCGGGCAAGCTATTGACCGGGGTGTCGCGGGCCAAGTATACAATATTTCGGCTGGAAACGAAATGTCCAACAGGGCAGTTGCAGCAAGGCTGGTCAAACAACTCGGGGGTCCCACTGTTAGATTGGTTGATGTCGAGGATAGACCTGGCCACGACTTTAGGTATAGTCTGAACTCCGAAAAGGCTCACCAACGCCTTAGCTGGAAACCCCGCTACTCAATTGATGACGGGTTGGCGATGACCGTGAAGTGGTATCGAGAAAATATCTCTTGGTGGAAACCGCTAGCCACGGAGAAGGTTCTCTCAGGCACTCCTTGGAAGGAGCGATGGTGAGCCGTCGGACTCTCTACCGATCGCTTTGCGTCACGGGGAAGCTTCCCGCACTCTGCCGTTTCGAGATTCCTATAACCTGGCCCTGCAGGAGAGAGTTAGCTTTGCTCAACGTGTCTTCCAGTTCCTGCCTCTCTTGAGGAGTCATCGTCCGTTGCAGATCGGGTACTTTGGCCAGGGCCCGGGCAGTCAGAATCCACAGGGGTAGGAATACTTCCTCCTCCTTTCCGGGGATGACCCGGTACATGTATGGATTCGACTCCGTGGCTACGGATGCGTCCGCGGCGAAGGCGCCCGTTCTCTTCATGTGATACAACCCCGCGGAAATACACAGAGGGACGAGGACTACAAGTGCAAGTATTGCGAAGAGGGTCAGACTCTCAAAGTAGGGTGCGAGGAACTTGTTCTCCGATATTCCCAGCTTGTAGATCACGATGACATTGCTTGCGAACCCGATGAAGAAGGCGATGTACGTGTTGTAGCCGGTCCTGAAATAGAACCAGCTCCTGAACAATAGTTTTGAGAAATTCACTTATTCATTCTCCGATCAGCCGTTAGCCGCCAAATCCTTATATCAACATGTGGCTCAAGATCGCGATTGTTGACGCGATGCAGAAGCGTATCCTGGCACTGCCTCTAATATGGGGGGTCTTCGGCATCGGAGAAGTACTAGCGCTTAACTATCTCTTCGGACCTGTAGCTAGCAATATCCCTTATCCTGCGAACGATAAGCCGATAGGTGGCTCATACCTCCCCGTTCTCTTCTTCAACTTTGCCTCGCTGATCGGAGTGATCAGCTTAAGCCTCTATTCCTTGGGAATTTGGAATATCGATTTCTCAAATCGGAAAGTGAGGACAGATCTCGCGGCTCTTGGAGTCATGTTCGCGAGCGGGATCCTTGTCTTCTACTATGCCATCTTTCTCTTTCCTTTGGCCGGGGCACTGGTCTATTTTCTCGCCACAAACATAGAGTAACACGATTAATACTCACAGACATTCGTGGACTTGACGAGGAACTAGCGATCGGACCCTCTACTTGCACGCCAAGCAGAGCCGACGATCGTGCTCGTCGCCAAGAAACCGCTAGAAGAGCCATAGACAATGCTGAAAAAATCCTCGACGCCATCCGGACTATTACTAATAGCGTGGGCTCCTTTCTCACCCACCCTTATCGAGGTGGGCTCTCTGGTTGGGGGACGAGTTGTCTTCCTCAACGCTCTCTTCGGAAAGAAATTGGCCGCACCATTACGCTACGCGTTCCTAGCTCTCCGAACCCTTTCACTCCTTTCGAGAGAACAACCGCGAGTCGTGGTTGCTCAGAACCCACCCATATTCCTACCACTCCTGCTCGTTCTGGCAAGACGCTTCTACCGGTTTAGGCTGATAGTTGACCACCACGCTGTCTGGAGCATGAAGACCCTCCGTCAACCGTTGCTGTCCCAAGGGATTGCGGTCCTAGAAAGTTTCGTTTCGAAGAAAGCCGACTCCAACATGTCACCCAACTACAACTGGACCAGAGAGCTTCAAGCTAGGGGAGCAACCGACGCCTTCACATATCACGACTTCATCCCGAAATCGCCAGCAACAACAGGCGGACACAAAGAGCAGTGGGCCACGCTCCCACTCCCCCTTTTCCGCTTCTTGATAATCGCAGCTCACGGGGGTCATCCCCAAGAACTGCTGGAAGAGGAGGTGGCCGCCGTACGAGGATTCGAGGGTTATCTTCTCGTAATCACAGGGAAACGGGAAAAGCTTGGACAAAGAATAGCCAGGCTCAATCCCCCGAGCAATGGCTGACGTGGCGCTGTCGCTGAGCACCGAACTAAACACTGTGTCTCATGCCATACATGAGTATCTCGCATATGGCGTTCCTACCATAGTCTTGAAGGATTCACTTCTCCGCTCATTGTTCGACGGAGCGATTATCGAGATAGATGATGCTCGACCGGAGACTGTTAGAAGAGCTTTGGCGAGGATAACTCAGGATTCCTCTCTCCGGAATCAGCTTCGTGAGAACATGAATCGCAATTATGAGACGCGATCCAAAATGCACTTGGAAGAAGAGTCAAAGCTGAGACGGGTTCTGTCCAGTTAGAATCATCGTCTCGTCATTCCTAGACCCTGCCCTGTTAGAGGGTCACGAAGGTGCTCTCACCAACAACAAACCGTCGTCCCCGGGACACGGTCGCTTCGCTGGAAAGAATCCTTGAATCCTTCCCAATGATGCTGTCCACTATTCTCTCCGAGCAATCAATTACCGTCCCATCCAGCACGATACTATTCTCGATCTTCGCACCGAGTATTCTCACGTTACTCCCCAGCGAAGTATTAGGGCCGACACTCGCGTTGTTCCCGATCTCAGAATGGTCACCTATCACTACAGGCCCCCGCAAAGTCGCGCCCGACCGCACAACGGTTCCTTCACCCAACTTCATCTCACCGGAGATGGTGACTCCCTCCTCAATCATGCCTCCAATAGAGGTCTTCAGATCTTTCAGGACAAGCTGATTTGCTTCAAGAATATCCTCTGGACGTCCAGTGTCCTTCCACCAGCCCGAAACTTCGTGGTAAGTTATCTTACCTCCCACATCCAACAATCTCTGTATAGCGTCTGTAATCTCCAACTCGTTCCTCCAGCTCGGTTTTAGCTTCTCAATAACAGGAAAAATGGTGGGACGGAGGAAGTAGACCCCGGCCAGAGCTAGGTTACTGATGTACTGTTTCGGCTTCTCCACCAGTTTAACGATCCTCCCTCTTTCTACCAGAACAACCCCAAAACGTTCAGGGTCCTTTACCCGGGTAAGAATGACGCTTGCATCTGCCCCAGATCTCAAGAATTCGTGAGCGAACTCGGGAATGTTGTCCTTTAGCAGATTATCGCCCAAGTGAACAATGAACGGTGAGTCTCCGAGAAACCTCTGAGAGATTAGAACTGCGTGTGCGATGCCCTTAGGCTCGGGCTGGGCGATGTAAGTGACCTGGACACCAAACTTCGAACCATCCCCAAGGGCGTCGATAATTCCCTCCTGCAAGGGTCCCAGGATGACTCCGATCTCTTTGATACCGGACGCTCTTAGCTGGTCGAACCCGTACATGAGCATCGGCTTGTTTGCGATGGGAAGCATGTGCTTGTTCCCAGTGTACGTCAACGGACGCAGTCTCGTTCCATGCCCACCCGCTAGAAGTAGACCCTTCAAAAGCTACGAGCCCTTGAGGTGAACCGAGGAAGTGCTGACAATAAATGCGTTAAGTTGCGATTACCGGCCGCGACGCGCTAGGGGTAATTATTCTACTGAAGAGTTGGCAGTTAGACGGGACTGATGTTGTCGAGGCTTGCGTAATAGATGCCTGGGGAATTGGATTCTAGGAAAACCGTGAAGGTCACTTGGGGAGGTGTCGCCCAGCCTTGAGCGTTCCAGATAGGCTGCGGACTTAGGTTGACGGAGTTCCACTGCGACCTTTGTGTCGGAATGATGACCGTTGTGTTCGCGGAGTATGGGGTGATGGTCTGTTGGGTTGCCCGGTCGGAGAAGATGTAGTACAAGGTGTGGGTTCCGTCAGCCACGATCGCTCCAAAGATAAGGTTGGTCGCAATATTTGTGGTGAGTGACTGGTTGAAGTGAATACTCAGATTCGTGGCATTTAGCAAGACTTTCTGCGACAGCGCCATTTTCTCGATCCCGGCATTGGGTGAAGTGTAATTGAGGATCATCTGCACGCCGGTTGTCCCGTTTACTCCTAACGGGCTGATGCCAGACCATTCGGGGTTCGTGTTGGTGAGTGAGAGTTTCCAGTTGAAAGGAACCTTGGTCCCTACGCTTGGGTCAAGAACCCACCATTTCAACCCGGGATTGTCCAAGGACGGAGCGAGAATGTCTGACTTCCAAGAGGATGATTCGCCCAGCAGCTGTCCAGTCAACTTGTCATATATGACGATGTGGAATTGGTCTCCGCGCGGGACGGCACTCAGCGCGTCTGGAGCAGTAATCACATACGATGATGCAGAACCGCTGTTCAGTGGCGAAGTCGAATTGCTCGCCCAGAAATAGGTGAGGAAACTATACTTCACAAAGAAGATGGGTAAGACCGGTGTCGCGAGGAGGTTCGTAACAGTCACATTGATCATCGTTGCTGAACCGATGCTGTCAGGGTCCATTACTCCGTTGATCTGTATCGCAGTCCGGGGATTCGAAGCCTGATTTATGTAAGCCCCAGAGACACCTGCAAAAATCACGGTCAGCGTCATTACTACCATAACAGAGGGTGTCAGTCGTTGACGCAAGATCCTTAGGAAGGTTCCCGTGGGAGGCCGCCAAGCGATGCTGGGCAGTCTCGTTGTGAACGCAAGTCTGAGGTTTGGACCGCCAAGCCGACATAGTTCGAGGACCAGTGGGAATAGCCAGTAGGCCATGTAATTGGGGAAAGATCGATAATAGAAGAAGAAGATGAGGATTGGAAAGGCAAAGACTATGCTGTTCAAGCCTCGATAATGTTTGGCGTAAAGGTAGAACAGAATGCTGGAGACGCCTCCCATGAGGACTAGGAAGAAGGAAGATGGGAGCGCAATTCCAAGGTCGAGGAGAAAGCCCGACAGACCGATTCCTCCAGGAACCTGAGCCGGGGCGTTCGGCAGGAATGGCGCCACTACCGCAGCCCACCAGGAG
>VBBS01000003.1 GCA_005888745.1 Candidatus Bathyarchaeota archaeon
AAACTCTGAATGCACAATCACCGACTGTTTGGTATCAATAATCTCGCAATCACACAAGCCAATCGAGATCATAGTCGTAGACTGCGTCAGTACTGACTTAACAAGAGAAATTGCGCAGCGAATGGGGGCACTCGTAGTATCCCATGACGGCGAAAGATCTGTGGCAAAGAACTTGGGAGCTAAGATCGCAAATGGAGAATATCTCTTTTTTGTGGACGCGGACCAAAAGCTTAGCCCCGACCTAATCGAGACCTGCGTCAAGACAATCGATGGAGTTGACGGCGTAGTGATCACAGATCAGGACATCTCAAAAGATACTATAGTGTCGCGCCTCGTTGCATCAAGGAGAAAGATTCTGTCATACGACCCTCTGAACGTCGCTTCCAGATTCGTTAGAAAGGATGCATTCGATCGTCTTGGTGGCTTCGACTTGGACCTCTACGTTGGGGAGGACCTCGATCTTCATAGAAGACTTCTCCTGAATGGTTTCAAGATGGCTCATTCGCGGGCGACAGTTTGGCATCTCGGTTCCCCTGCCGATTTAAAGGGACTATTGAGTCGGAGTATGTATTACTCGTCGAACTACTTGAGGTATGCTTCAAAGAACCCTCTGATATCACTTAAGCGGATGAACCCACTCCGGGCAATTACGGCATGGAAGAGGAGTGATGCTCGGGGGTCTGACCTGCTGCCGGCCGTTTTCCTGGGCGACTATGATAGAAACGCTACGAATTATGATCGCGTCAGATTTGGGACTATAGGCGGACGATACGTCGATAAGAAGGAGCAGGAATTTGTGGCGAGCATATTCAAAGGCTCAAGGGTCCTTGAGGTGGGAACCGCTACAGGACGGTTCGCGGCTTCTCTGACCCAGCGGGGAGCAGAGTACACGGGTGTGGACCTTTCACAGAAAATGCCGCGGACTACGTTTGAACACACGAATCATTCTGCATCTCTTATTCAGATGGACGCTTCCCAGCTAGGTTTCCGAAGCCACTTCGACTCCGTTCTATGCACCCGAACCTTCCATTTTCTTCAGCAACCAGTTGAGGCCTTACAGGGTATGTTCAGCTCATTGAAGCCAGGCGGCGAAGCCCTCGTTACCTTCGAGACAGACAATTTCCTGAGACGCTTTCTGCTGTTTTTCGATTTAGGAACCTCTGAACAGTACTACTACAAGATTTCTGATGTTGAAGATCTGTTTCTAAAGGCTGAATTCAGACTGGCACGAAGCGGGTCCGTGATGTGCATACCTGTAACCATTTACCGAAGATGCCCGAGGTTGTTTCTCCCGAGATTGAAACGGTTTGAAAGACTCTGGCCCTGGCCGATGCACGACTACGTCTTGGGTGAGAAACGAGATCTCATGGCTTTCTCTTCTTGAGGAATATTTTCACAAGTTCAGGAAGACTGTACTGCGCGAATTTAACCAGGGATTGTTCGATGTCTCCTTCGTTGATGATGTGAAAGGCTTCATCGACAAGGACGAAAACCCAGTGCGTTTTCTTCAGCGGATGAAGAACACCATCGATCAACACGTTTACCTCGCCTTTTGTGTATGGTGAGCTACTTTCTGTATCTCGCTGTCCGCGTCTTTTTCTCCTGCCTTTTGACATCTATTGCATACTCCGTGGGCGGACGGGAACGAACTGAAAGGTTGTGCCACTGTAGGTCTGGATATGTAGTGGCTTACCACACTGAGTGCAGAAATGCTGAGTTGGTTTTACAGGGCAGAAACAGTGTGGGCAGAACTGACTCTCAAGTCTATTTGCCCGGCGAGCGTCCGTCCAATCTAACTTAGACCCGCAGTTACCGCAGTACGGGTCTATGAGGTCAAGTAGCGGCTGCTGGCAAGTTGGGCAGACAAACCCTATTGGAGTTCTCGCATTGATCGCTGCGACTATCGATTCCACACGCTTGAGTCGTTGATCATTATTGATGAACTTGAACGCTGTAAGTCCGAATCCTACGACTTCCCCAAGAGCTAGTGCTCCTTCTCCCCAGGCTAAGTAATTGGTTCTCTTTCTGAGAGACTCTATTTTCCTAAGCCACGGGTTCTCTTTGCGTCCTTGACTAGGCTCACCAACCCAGGCCTCCCATATTGTCTTGAACCTTGGATTCGTCTCTTTGAGCCAATAGTGGCCTGGATCGCGGTTTGCCAAGGCCTCCTCCTTACTGACCGGCCGGTCAAATCTTGCGATTGTATCGAATTCATTCTCAGCGTTCCTTGTTTGAAGAATGATAGCCATTCTTGATCTCTTCCATACAGAAAAAGAGGGGGGTGTTTGATGGCTGAGGGACGCTGTCACTGGGCCGGTGGGTCCGTGACTGAGATTAGCTGCAGGATGGTTGCCTTGTCCTTGGACAGTAGTTCGATGCCGGTACGAAGCTCGCTTTCGCCCTGCTTGCCCATTTCGAGTTTCTGTTCTGGTGACAGCTTTGCGAAGCTTTGCCGTAGTTCGCGGACTTTTTCGCCGACCAGTCGGGATCGTTCCCACGGGTCTGCGGTGCCTTCGAACTTCAAGAGGAAGTTCGTGTCCCGGAATCCGTTGACGAGATGCACTTGCCAAGCCTCATAGGCGTTTCTTCCCTGAAATGAGCCCAAAAACCACTGGGGCTGTTTCGAAGCGATCGACGTGATCCAGTTGTACGCAGCGCGCCCTGCAGACATTTTTCCTAATCCTTTCGCCAGGTCTTTACACCTCCGAGTGAGATCTTACAACGATTAGTCTAATCTACAGGTATCCCTGTAACCAAGACCATGGATCATCACGACGAAGAGTTGATCAACTGTGTCCGTACCCGGATCAGTAAGGACGAAGAAGTAACACGAAACAAGCTTCACGAACTCTGTCGGATCGATTATCGGACAGTCACTAATCACCTTGACCACATCGTGAACAGAGACCTCGGCGATGGCACAAAAATCGTTCAAGGAATCGCCAAGTATCAAGCGCTGATCAAAGACCCTCCTGGAAGTAGGGAAGTGGTTATCGAAGTGGGGGCTCCTGAAGATACCCCTCGGAAAAATGTTTGGGAAGATTTTGCGCTTGGCGCCATCATGGGAGGGTTGATCGTGACGTCTATCGCACTTTTCGGATTGGCTCTTCCGAAGAATAGTCACACATGTTCTTGGGTTTCGCTGCCGGGCACGGGTTCATGGGTCCGAGTGTGCGAGACTTGTGGCAGGCGTGGAAACAGCCTCAACGATCAAAGCGGGCCGATCCACTTTTCTCCCGTCTAGAAGTAACGAGTCTCACTATACGTCCGGAGGGGTGGGAGGGGTGTCCTGAGTCTGAATGGCTCGTTTTCCACGGGTTCCATGCGTGGAAATGCAAAACCTTTGCTCCAGCCGGTCTAAGCGGCCACTTTCTCAGCTTCAATGGTCAATAGCGTGTTCGAAGAAACAGTAAAAGCACGGGCTCTCAAAATCGAGTTCTCGAATTTCAACTCGTTCTCGGTAGGAAAGGTCACAACGATGTTGGGTTCTCACATCGCTATTCTGGACTAGTTGGACCATTTCTGCCTCATAAGCGTAGTTCCAGCGCGGTTTGATGTATAAATCGGCAGACAGACGAGACCGCTGTCAATCTCTGGATTTCTCTGGTTCGCATAGACTTATATCACTTATCTAGGCTTGGCTGAATTCCGCAAATAGCGTCACGGCGCGGCGGCCGAGGGAGTCGAACCCTCTTAACGGATACCCCTTCGCCAAGGAGGTCGGCCCATCCGGGGCCAGTAGCCGCCGTGCCTTTCTGTTCACCTTCGGTGCGAATATAAGCCTTCCACGTCTAGTAGACAAAAACGTGTCCAGAATGCACCACTGCATTTGTGCCGAGTTGTAGCGGCTACAGTGCGTACTCTCTACTTTCCTACGAAACTCAGT
>VBBS01000053.1 GCA_005888745.1 Candidatus Bathyarchaeota archaeon
TGATGCACGGGTTCAGGAATCCGTTTGGCATATGCTGCACATTGGTGCATTTAGTGCCAGGAGTATTAGCCTGGCATGCCCAGAGACGCTGTGGAATAATCGGGACGCCCGCAAGATCGTTGATCGCGTAGGCGTTGTTGCTGTGGAGTAGGAAGAGGAACGTCTCCGAGATACCCGCACCGTTCGCACCGCCAACAGCGCTGAAAGCACTAGCAGGCAGCTGAGGCGCAAGACCCGCAGACGTACCGTTCAAGCCTATGATGTCAATAGTGTTCAACGTACCCGGACTGGCCAGAGCGCCAGTGGCGTTGAAGCTGGCGAAGCTGAACTTGATATCGCTAGCCGTTACCACATGGTCTCCTAGACAGGCGGCTGTTGGAGTAGCGCAGGCAGTGATAATGTCATGCCATGGAATGTCACCGCGAATAGTCATCTTCACACAAGCACCTACAACAGAGGTGCCGCGACTGTTAGTATAGCTGGCGGGACACTCAGTAGGCTGCGTAGCATGAGTCTCCACCCGGACGAAGTTAGCCATCCAGCCAAAGTATTGTTGGGAGTTGGCAACGGCATTGTTTTGCAAGACACCGTCATAGATCTCACCGAAGACATCAGCTTCGACGACTGAGCTGAAGGTGAACGGGTTGAGAGATGCGGTAGCATCCTTCTGGCCCCACCGGAGAGTGGGACCGGAAATGCCCGGATTATCGCACCATCCGTTCAGTAGACTCCAGAAGTTGCCCTGCGCTGTTCCTATACCTGCAGCATTGGTGATGCCGGTGCACCCTTTGGCGTACGGGTACTGGATGGATGGTGTCCAGACTACCTTCGTGAAGGTGTGGTTGCCGAAAATGTCATGAGCCACCTGGAGAGCAGCGATAGCGGTTTGACTGTCGCTCAGGAACTGGCTCTGCTCACCCCAAGAATCATTCCTCGGGTTGCAGACATAGTCGTAGTCCGGAGGCTCCTCACCAGGAGCACCACCGCAATAGTTGGAGGCGAAGCTGCTGTCGTAGAGACTCCAGAGACTGTCAGGTGTAGTAGTGGGGAAGAAGAAGCCGCCGGTATAGAAGTCCCAGCTCTGAGTAAAGGGCTGTCCCAATGCGACAGTGTTGGCCGGAGTGTTCGGACCCTGAGTAGCACATGACGAACCGTCGGCAGCGCCATTCTTGCAGCCAGTCCGGAAGACCTGCTGGTGAGCAGTGCCCAACCCTATCTCTTGAGAGTAGAGCTGGCCGTTCCCGCTGCAGTTAGCGTTGCCGAGAGCTATCAGCTGGCAGACAGACGAGGTCAAGCCACGCCACATGTTATCCCTGCCCAACGAAGCGCGACCCTTGAAGACAACCGGTATGGCTGGACTGGCCAAGTTCGGAAACTCGCCCGTCAGCTCGCAGACATTGTTCATACCAGTCGCTAGTCCTGCCTGGATAAAGTGACGTGCAGCGTTGCAAAAGTCTCGTCCGAGATTAACACCGCCAGGGGGCGGACAGGCAGGCTGACCAGACCCACCGCAAGGCGGAACATTAGTCCCGAACGAGTTTGTAAGATCATTGTAATAGTGGTGGGCAGAAATTGCAGGAGTGCCACAGCCAAGTATCGCATCCCAAGAACAGACACCGCCCAGATTATAGGCGCCTGCTGTTCCGAGAGGAACCTGGTTGCCCGCAGCGTCTACTGCGTAGGGACCAACAGTGTTACAGCTGGATGCGCAAGAGGTGAAAACAGTACCAGAAGCGGGACTGATCGGGTTATGAATATCGTTCGGATAGCCTGAGTGTAGTGCACCCGAGGCTGGAGTGGTAGGATTGTCCATACAGACAGCGTTGGGTCCAATGGCCGGAGTATCATCGATAACGAAGACTGCGCAGTTGATTAGTGCTGCGATGCCCTGGCGTATGTTCAAAGCCGCCCATGTGCAGTCGCCCGTGTGAGGCGCAGGCACATTCGGACAGCTGGCTGTTACAGAAGCACCGCCCACAAGGTCAGAGCACGTTGTCACACCCGCTGTGACGCCATCACGACCATTGCAGAAGGTTACACCCCAGAGAGTAGAGGCGTGGTTGAAGTCGATCTGGAGCATACCCAGCTGCGGTGTTGCCGTTGTGATCCAGAACCGTGGATCGTTTTCGGCGCAGCCACCATTGACGCTGGGATTGGGAACACATCCTGCTGACTGGAGGTCGGAGCCTGGCAGCGGAACATCGGTGAGGTCGACGGATGGAGTACAGCCAATAGGCTGGCCAATGCACATTGCGTTCAGCTCAGACGTGTCGCTGTCAAAGAATGAGAAGAATATCTTGTCAGCGGCCGGACCAGCAGGATTCCACTGGGTGGCGGGCGTAGCGCCAAATGTGCTAGGCCAAGTGTCACCGTGGACTAGGGCTGGGAGAGAAGTGACAGAGAGTGTTAGTACTAAGAGAGCTAAGAGTCGAATAACAGACTTTGAAATCATTGTTTTTTCCTTGACGGGGCAAGTAGTAGAGAGTGCTTAAAAGATTATCCCCTCCTCGCAGACCACCTTCAACCTTCAGATATGCCCCGATACCCCGGAATGTCTGTCAATTTCTTTCAGAAGAACCAAGCATACAGAGATTGGTTGAAGTGTCAGAGAATGTCCTGCTTTGCCGACAGTCTCCGGTCTCGGATCCGACTCAAGGCGCCGAATGAAACGGCTATGGCGATCAAAGCCAGGAACCCGATTCCAAGGAGCTGGAGGAAAGATATGGAGACCGGGGCTCCTTGAAACGGATAGATCACTCTAACGGACCCGTAAGCATCATTGTCGGCAGTAATGTTCTCACCAGGTAAAGGCGAGAGATGAGCACGGACCGTGTACACGTCCGGCACTACTCCTGTTGTGTTCCATTTGAATGAGAGGCTTCCCTGCCCAGTCGGCGGGACGACCGCGGTGTAGGGGGGAGCTGTGAAGTTGTTCCCGGCGACGCTCACCCACACATTGAAGCCAGTCTCGGCGTCGGTTCCCAGATTCAGCACAAGGACTTGAATCGAAACGATTCCTCCAGGAAGAATATTATCGATCGGATATATCGAGAGGCCTTTCGCTATTGACAGCTGGATCAGAGGCCTTTGAGTGACCTCGATGGTTAATTGGAACGGGCGAGATAATACTCCGAGTCCCCGGTCGTCTTCTACAACAAGGGTCACACTGATGTTTCCCTGATCAGTGAAAGTGTATTTCGTAATGGGAGTCGTGATGGGAGTGCGGGGGCTGAAGCTCCAGAGATATTCTGTGATCATATGGCCTGGGGGCGCGAAGCTCATGCTGGCGTTGAAGGCTACGGGCTCTCCGACGAAAGGCTGTTGCGGCGAATAGGTGAAGTTCGCTATGGGAAGCGGAGGAACTATTCCATAATCGCCGTCGACCGTTGTGATAGGTATATGGATACCTAGGTTGTCGTCCACGAATGTTTCCGCTGACACACCGAGGAAGGTGACAAGTGTATAGGGGCCCGCCACTGCGGTATAAGTTATGCTGAAGAGTGTCCCGTTACCCGAGTTCCCATTCCCCCCGCTGTAGGCCACGGAATTGACAACGCCGGGCCCATCATCACCACCACCAGTGGCGCCAACAGTACAAAGAGCGTTGATACACTCCGTCGACTCCGTCGCTCCAGTAAGGAAAGATCCCAGGGTGATACTCACAGGGTTGAGGACGCTGCTGTTAGTTCGAATAACTACAGACCAGTCGAAGAGGGGATCGTCTGGGCTGATGTTGGAGACGTTGACGCTAAAAGTGACTCTGTTCCCGGACGGGGCGAGGTCAAGGTGGCTTGGAGCTACGAACAATTTAGGGCCCAGAGGTTGCGCTTGTACACGGATGATCGAGCGTATTGGCGAGATTGGTGAGAGGCTGAGAATCATCATGGCAATGAGAATTACTGCTACGCTGCGCGCCACCGGACGGATGATCATATTTGTCACAGTGATACTGATTGCAGGTGGTAAGCTTGCTTTAGAAAAGGTTATCGGGAAAATGGTGCAACGTCGAACTTCGGTTTCATTCAAGACATTGTTGCGGTTCCATATGTCGCTTCGACGGTGTGGCTCCTTTCAGAGGGCTCAATGATCGAATCTAGGGACAATGCTGCTCGTTAACTTGAAAACCATCTTTAGGAAACGATCGCGGTCTTGATCGTTTCCGAATTTTCTCTCGCTCTCTATTCAAGGCGCTCGAGCCCTTGTCTCTCGCAGCTGTTCTGACTTGGCCTCTGGCCTCTCGGTTGTTAGAAGATTATTCCGCGATGACTTGTCCCGACAGCATATTCTTGCGACTACATCCATGTCAGGCTTTCGCAGAGGCAAAGCTAGACTGACTGGCGCGCTTTCATTTCTAAGTTGAATGTTGTGCCACTCTGTTTATCCCGGTTGGGCCAGCAATCTCAAAGTCTGATGAGCAGCCGTATAGTCATCCTCTCAACTTTCTCAAAGATCTAGCCACGGTCGAACCCGCGAGCATAACTGTACCCATTATCGCAAGCAAAGTTCCGATATAGAACTCGATGTCTCCTGTTTGGAAGTCGTATCCACTTCGATATGGCACATGAAACAGATCCCAACAGTTCGCATAAGAGATCAAACTAATACACTGGGAAATGCTCCCGTAGCCTAGGGCCAAGAAAAATGTGCCCAGCAAAACCAGTGCCACTCCAAAAGAAGACACCAATCCTAACACACTGCCAAAGAGAAACTTCGTATAAACGTTGTCTACATGAGGTTAATCCCCAACGTGTCATGGCCCCAAGACTGGAAAAACTGAAACGTGACTCCCACATAGTTCTGAGACTGCTCTAATTTCTGAATTCCATGAGGTTTTCCTGACATGCGTCCAACCACTGTCCGATAATTCTTTCAACATAGCACCGTAAATTGATGAGCAACGACCAGCGGAGTATTGCATTAGTCCAAGCTACCAGATTTTTGCGTCGAATTAGTCCACGCACAGCTACGTAACGGTCACTGTCACTTTGAAAGTGACCGAGGGGAAGCTGGGAGAGGAGGCACCAACGATAACCATGTATGTTCCTGACTTTACGGCCGCAGTGATGGTGAGCGATGTGTTAAACACGGGATTTGACGGATTCAGAGTCATTGAACTGGCGCCCAATGCGACAGTCAGGCCGGGTGACTGAACAGTTGTCAGCGCCACTGGTACAGTTCCAGGGAACGTGTTGTCGGTTCCTCCAGAGAGAAAGATTGAGACTGGTATTGTCGCACTAGTAGAGTTGGTAACGCTCACTGTAGTAGGCGCTAGGGCGATGCCGAAGCTTCCCTCTGCACTTCCATCCTCGTAGAGTGTCTGGGGTATAGGCTGTGTCTCACCGAGCACACTGAGTAGTGCGCTCTGGCCGGTTGGCAAGGACACCCATGCTCCTCTACCAATCCACTGCTGTATCTGCAAAGTGACTGGATTAGGATTGGTGGGAAGCCCTCCATTTCCACCGGCAGCCGTTCCGACACAAGGTCCTGCGCTGGTAACGCATGTGAGACCTGCGGTTCGAGTGTTCCAGTGCTTGCATGCTTGGTAAGATACGACTCCGCCAATTCCAGTGTCACTTGGCTTGCATGCGTTGATTGCGCTGAGAATGTCTGAGAGTGTCGCTGCGCTACCTAAGCTGTTGGTGCTTGGGGCATAGGCTGCCCACTGGAACTGGAGGAGCTTTGCACTGGTACGGAAGTAGGCGTAGTTGGGGTCCAGTCCTTTTCCGAATCGACGTAGGACTATGTTTCCTCCTGGGCCCACGCTACTTGATCCAGAGCTGGTGCAGCCACCGCCAATCACCGTGCCCGTTACCCCGAGATCACCGCTCGCGCAGACAAATGGTCCTGAACCTATGAGCCTGTTGCCAGAAATAGGATCAGAACTCGATCCCGCGATGTACGATGGATCTACGATGCATTGAGGAGTTCCTTCGGCGAGACATGGCCCGGTGGCACCGATCGAATGCCAGACGTGTTGTGGGACTATTGGCACCAAGGCTAGGTTGCCCAGGTCATAGGGGCTCTGTGAGGACAGGGCGACAAGAAATGTTTCTGAGAGACCGGCACCGTTCGTTCCTCCATAGTTGCTGAAAGCGGCCGCGGGAAGCTGAGGTGCTAGACCAGCAGCTGTACCGTTCAGGCCTATGACATCGATCAGGTTTGTAAGGTGGAAGTTGAGAAGAGAGAACTTTACGTCACTAGCGGTCACGATATGAGATGCCAGACAGTCCGAAGTAGCCGGTACACAATTTAGGATATCGTGAAATGGTATGTCTCCCCTTATTGTGACCTTGATACAATGTGCGACGCTGATGAAAGTTCCTGTTTCGTTTAGGCTGGCAGGGCACTCTGTCGGTTGGGTACCGTGAGTTTCATCCCTGAAGTAGTTCGCCATCCAACCAATCACTTGCTCGGGAGAATACGGGTTCGACGCGAAGAGCGATTCGTAGACCTCTCCAAGGACTGTAGTATCTGGGTTCGAGATTGAGGTGAATACGTTGAGCCTTGCCGTCGATTCGTCCAGACCCCAGCGGAGAACGCCTGGAATCGTTGGATTGGACGACCAAGCGTTCAGTGCAGTCCACGAGTTGGCTGTGCCGACCCCTTGTTGGTTGACGACGTTTGTCCATCCGTTGAGATAGACAAAGTTTGAATAGCTACTCCAGATAGGAATGTTGATCGCCTCGCTACCAAGAATGTACTCGGCCGACTCTGCCGAAAGTACTGACCCTTGGATGGTGCTGTTGTACTCAGTCATGCTGGACCAGCGGTCGTAGGTGGCGTTTTGATAGGCGTTGAAAGAAAACTGGCTGTTATAGATCGTGTAGAACTGATCAGGATTCTGGTTGAAATTCCAGCCCAGAGCTGCCATCTGCCAAGGATGATTGCAAGCCGTGGCTGAGTTGTACGCAGCCAAATTATACTGGTTTAGCGCCTGCAGGAGACTTCGGTAATCCCCACCTTGAACGCCGTTAGGCGGGCTTGTTGGGGAGAGAAAGTGGCCCTCAACCCCAGTGATCGCGTCCATATTGCTCAATCCACATTCAATGATAGCGTCATGTCGTCCCATAAGCTTGTTGATGACATGAGCCAAAGTGTCTCCCAAAACCTTGAGCATCTTACCTGACTCGGTTGGTTGGACCCACAACGAAACTGAATCAGTCTGGGCCGTTCCGACTAGGTGGTTTGTTAGAGTGCAGTCACTGTTCCGATCGTTTGCTAGTCCAGCGAGAATGAAATGGGCTGCTGCGGCGCAGAAATCCGTAGTGTCTTCTAAAACAGCGCCAGATGCGTCATAGTTGGAACCGAGCGAGTATGCACCGTTACAGCTTGCTGATTCGTTATACTTTGCAAGAAATGTCTGCTCCCAGCTGCAAACGTTCCAAGAGGATATACCTCCGTTCTGGGGTACTAATGGTGTGATGTCCTGTGGGCGTGGACACAGTAGCTGACCAATTCCCTTCGGGGGGGCGAGCTGGAGGTAGGGAGCAAAACAGTCAGCACGATACCCCTTCCCACCTAGGTTTTGGATAATGAAACCATCTCGATTGATGAGATGGGCGATTCCCTGTCGAATATTCTCGGCTCGACTAGTAGGATCGAATCCGCCGTTGAACGGAACACCCCAGAAAGAGGTGTTGTTCATGTTGAAGTCTATTCCAAAGATGTCGTACAGGTTCTCTTCAGGGAGAGTGACCGAAAACCTTGGATCCGTTCTGAAATCGGCATACCCCTGGACACCCAGATATGTGGGGGGAACGTGGGCATCAACGATGTCCACACCATCGCTGCCTCCTGCTAGGAGAGATGTAAACTCCGTAGCAGAATTTGAGTAGACCTGGAAGTTGAGCTTATCAATCATGGGCCCAGCTGGAACCCAATCAGTTCCACTCGTTCCGGGACCCGGAGCAAGATTAGCTCGAGCAGGCACAGCGAGGCAAACCATCGAAAAAACAATGAAAAGCATCACCAGACGCCTCGCGAAACGTCTTGACCACGCATTCAGCGTGCTGACGCAGCCCCTAGTTGCGACTTCCGCAATTCCTTTTCCCTACACTGATAGGCAAATGAGGGGGCCGAATCTTTAAGGGCACAATAGTGGAGAATCTTTATCGAATGGTTACCACAATTGCAATTTATTGCGTGAAGAACCATCATCGTAGGACACGCCTGTTCTCGTCGATCTTCTTAAGCGTTTTTGCTCCGTACATTTAGTCTCTGTCTGTCGATTTACTGAAGCCATCTGAGCCAATTTCAACGTTCTATCTCGGCTCATGAGCCAAGACGCGAAACAGGCTATGTTTGACAGAGGATCTAGCGCTTGAAAGTTTCAGATGTCACCTTCATAAATCACAGCGGGGCATGGAGGCAGCACAGAATTGGCTTTAAGCTTTGGAGTTGTCGTCCTTCTCTTCGGAGGATTCTTAATGGCTATAGGATACGGAATGCTTTCGGATTGCATGAGAATGTTCCGCAACAGCAATTGCTGGAACCCTGCATTGGCAGGAGGCGCGGGGCTTGGAGCTCTCGGACTCTACCTCGGGGGAACCCTAGTGGCATTGGCAGCAGCAATCCTTGCCGGAGGCAGCATTGCTAGACTGTTTGGGAAAACTTCAAGCGGAGGTTCGGGCTAGCAGAGTTAGAACGCGACCCTCTCATCGTTTGAATTAATCGATCAGATGCCGTTCGATATCGACCAGTTCTGGCTCAGGACCGGGCATTCCACCCTTGGAAAGCATCAAGGAGGACCAAGTAGACTCTTGGGCTTTCCCTAATCGGTGAGATATGAGGATCATCATGCTGGGGAAGAATAGCTATTGTGCGTGCGCTCGAGCGTTTTCAACGCGGGTCTCGACATGACCTGGTAGTCGAGAATCGGTCCTCAGGCGTTGACATGAAGTGCGACCAGACGTGGGTCGATATCTCAGATGCGCAGGTTGTAGTTCTGTTCGAGTATTATTATGTCGCGAATATTGATTATGCCGTCGACGAAGACGTCGCCGTCGGGTATGAATTTTGGTGTGCCGACGGTGCTGCCGTATGCTTGCTCGTCGAGGATGATGTCTCGAATGTTGACGATGCCGTCGTGGTTAATGTCGCCGCGGTAGAGAATGATGACTCCGGATTTGACTGTTAAATTGTTGTTCATGGAATTGCCAGGACTCTCGCCCGGGACTGGGGATAGCGAGGCGAGCAGTGTGTATCGTCCTGGATGGATCCCTGTAACGTTCCACTTGAACGAGAAGATCAAGGAGTTGTAGGCTGCAACAATGGCGGACTTTGACCCGAGCTGGATTGGGCTTGAGTTGAATGTTGTATTGGAGGCTTGAAGGTTGACAATTACGTTCTCGTTCAAGTCGCCAATATTGGCGACTGTGACGGTGATGGTTGCTATGCTAGTAGGGGAGTAGCCCCAAGGATAGTTCTTTGCAGGCGAGACTTGGAGACCGGTAAGGTTTACGTGGACTATGGGATAGATCTGGTTCGATTTGATGTAGTAGATGTCAAAGTCGGTACCGAATCCGGTCTGGTCGGATGAGTAGAAGACCCAGAGGTCCTTGTCGAGACCTTGGATAACCGTCGGCTCGAGATCGTCGACCGGGTTCGTGGTATCTCCGAAGAAGGTCCGTTGGACTGGCTGTGACCATGTGCTTCCGAGATCCTGCGTGTAGATGGAGAATATCTTCTGTTCGTAGATCCCGCTTGCCCCACCGCTCAATTGTATCTGTCGCGACCAGAAGAGCCAGATTGTCCCGTTCCGATCCTGGACAAGACTAGGCTCGAGATCGTAACCGTTCCCGCTGGTAAGTTGAAATTCGGCAGACCATTGCACCCCGTTGAAGGTCCGGTAGAAGATCTCATAGTTGCCTGTTGCCGAGTCAAGCTTCGAATATGAGACCCAGACCCCTCCATTCCCGAATGCAACCGAGCTCGGGGAGGTGTTCTGGCCTGTGTCGCTGGTCAGCGCAGCGTCCTGGGACCAGGTCGATCCCTTGAGGGTCTTGTAGTAGACCTGTTCGGAGCCGGGTCCAGTTCCTGTGATTCTCTCCCAGAAGACCCAGAGTGTCGAGTTGCTGGCGACGACCAGTGTCGGGAAGAAGTCGTCGCTCGTTGAAGTGGTAAGCCTGGTGGATGTGGTCCATGTATTCCCGTTGAAGAGTTGGTACCAGAGGTTCCAGTGGCCTGTCTGGTTCGAGGACCAGAGTATGATTATGGAGCCGTTGCCGAATTGGCCTAGCCCCGGGCTTAGATTGAAAGTGGTGCTGGTCGGGAGGGTCTGCACCCCCGCCCAGCGGGTGTAGTTGTAGGTCTGGTAGTAGATGTTTCTGTGAGAGTGATCCCAGGCTATCCAGAGACTCCCATTGGCTGATTGGAGGCTTGCGGGATACTCGTCTGTTCCCGCAACGTATTGTAGAATCTGAGGATTTGTGAAAGTGTACTGTGCTGAGACCAAACGGAGTCCATAGGGCAATAGTCCGCCGACTGTGAGAGTGACTAGTAAGAGGGGGATGAGGACTCGCTTGTTTCTATTTCGCACGTGACCACCCGTGACTTGAGATTGAAAAAGAGAAAAAGGAGGGGGGGTGCCGTGTTGCTTGTTGTCAGGCAACGACGGCGAAAGTGCCGCTCTTGGAGGTGCCTTGGGTTGTCGGTGACGAGGCACCGTAGAATATTGTCGTGGTGAAGGAAACCTTGTTTCCAACGAACGCTGCCATTGACTGGCTGAACGAGAAGCTCGTGCTTCCGCCCGCAGCCACGGTGAAGTAGGTTACTCCTGGCGTGTTGGCGGGTGTGCCTGCTGTGTTGAAGCAGCCGTTTGACCCGCAGGTCACGTCGAACGTCAGCGTCGGGTTGGTGAGTGAGTGTCCTGTGATCTCGAAGGCTGCCACTATGGCACTCGACAGTCCGTTGGATATTGTGCCAGTGTATGTCTGTCCGGCCGGGTTCTTGCTGAGGCTAAGGTGGTGTGTCCAGTGCAAGGTGAATGTTACGGCTGCTGCTGAAACTGTCACTGTGATTGTTGTGAAGTGAGTTATCGAGCCGTCTGTTCCGGTCACGGTCAGCGTGAAGCTGCCCTTGCCGACTGACGAGGCGACTGTGATGGTCAGGGTGGAGGTTCCCGTTGGGTTGCTCTGTGTTAGGCTGACTGGGTTGGGCGTGAACATTGCCTGGACGCCCGTGGGTAGAGTCGAGGTGGATAGTGTGACGTCTCCGAAACCTCTCAGAGTTATTGTCGATGTTCCTGAGGATCCGGCGGGGATTGTCAGAGAGGTTGGGCTGGCTGTTATAGTAAAGTCGGTGACCTGGACGGTGACGTTAGTGTTGTGTGTGGGTGTTCCTGGTAGTCCGCTTGCTGTGCCTGTGACGACCGCGCTGTAGACGCCGCCTGCAGACGCTGAAACTGTAAGGGTTGCTGTGCCTGAAGGTGTCGAATCGCTGAGCGTGATTGAGCTTGGAGAGATGCTCGCGGTGAGGCCTGCGCTCGGTGCCACGGATAGGGATACCGCGAACGAAGTGGTTCCGTATGCGGCGTTGATGCTGTTGTGTGAGACGGTGTTACCGTTCGGGTCGAAGATCATGTCATTCGATAGGGCTAGGCTTGTACCGGACGGGGTTACGCGTGTGACCGTGATGGTGGATGAGCCTGTTGTTCCTGCGCCGCTTATGCTGACAGTTGTTGGGCTGGCGCTGATGCTAAAGTCTGGCGTTCCAGCGACGAAGTGTATTGTGAATAGGAGCCCGTCGCCGGTGTAGAAACCAGAGCTGCTGAATGCGGAGTGTGCTACTCCCGGACCGTCACTCGTGCCGCAGTTGAGGTTGCCTGGACTGCCTAGCGGGATGGGTGTGCCGTTGGCGGAGGATCCACCGTTGACACAGTTTGTGATCTCTGTGCCCGGCTGGAGTACGCTTGCCGAGACGTCGATGCTGTCTGGGCTCAGTACTGACGGGTTGGTGACGACCATGATATCATAGCCTGCGAAGGGTGGCATGCTCACCTCGTTGACGTTGTAGGAGACTGACGCGCCTGGAGCGGCCACACCCTGGACCGCAGGGAGTATGAGCACGGTAGGGTTAGCGAGGACTGTCACATCGACACTGTGGTCTGGATACCCTGTGGAGTGGCCTGTTACGAGAACATCGTACGTTCCAATCTGGTCAAAGCTCACGGTCAAAGTGGCGGTCTGCGGGGAGGAGCCGAAATTGACGCTTGTTGGAGAGATGCTCGCGCTGAGATGCGTGGATGACCGTGTCAGGGTGAATGTCACGGTGCCTGAGAACCCGTCAAAACCGGTCACGATTATCTGAGATGTGCCTGTCTGGCCGGCATTGAGTGGTCCAACCACCGGTGGGTTGGCGTCGAGGCTGAAGTCTGAAACGTGGACGGTCAGAGTTGTCTGGTGGTCTACGGGTGTTGAGCTGTGTGTTGCGCCTGCACCCTGGCTTACACTGGAACTGGCGTCCACAGTTACGAAGTATGGACCGTGAATGCTGGCCGCTTCTACTGTTATGGTGCCGCTGCATGACGTGGTGGAGGCGCTTAGGCTACACGTGGAGAGCGTGCTACTCTGCACGAGTCCTGAGTTGAAGAGCGAGACTGAGACGGTTGCAACTATGCCGTTCTGACCTGTTACCGTGACAGTCGAGGTGGCTGTCTGGCCAGACCCGGCTGGTAGAGGACCTACGCTCGCCGGACTAACGCTTACTGCATAGTCGACGACATCCACTGCTACTGTGGTGCTGTGGGATGTGCTGCCGGAGGTGCCAGTGACCTGAACATTGTAGTTCCCGGCGGTGCCGGCGTTAACAACGAGAATGGCCGCGCCACTTGTGTGTGTCGAGCTGAGGCTAATCGTGGATTGGTTGAGGTATGCTGTTAGTCCGCTCGATGGGGTTAGGGTCAGAGTGACTACGCCGGTGAACCCGTTCTGGCCTGTCACGGTGACTGTAGAGGTGCCATTGCCGCCATTGTTTATTGTCTCGATCGGACCAACCGTGCTTGGGCTTGCGCTGACTATGAAGCCGGGTGGGAGAGCACCATATTGCCCTCCTGTCTCGGATGCGATGATGTCAAGACCACTGGTATCGAAGAGATGATTAGTCGTTCCTGTCGTAGATTCTGGATGAGCAAGGTCAGGACCTAAAACAACGTTCGTGGTTCCAGAAGCCATTACTTTGTAGGTTATAGTGAAGAGTAG